>NZ_CP006587.1:1305000-1652500 GCF_000737515.1 Hymenobacter sp. APR13 | reverse complement strand
GCAGGGTTAGTCGGGACCTAAGGCTACGCCGAGAGGCTACGTCGATGGACAGCGGGTTGATATTCCCGCACCTAGGATTTGGAGTGATGCAGTGACGCAGAAGTGAAAGTACCGCGGGCGGACGGAAGTGCCCGTTAAAGTGCGTAGGTATAAGTCGGGTAGTTAAGTACGCCCTTCTTGCTGAACCATGATAGTACTCTACGGCCTCGGCCACGGAGATAGTGTACCTAATCAGACTGCCAAGAAAACCTGCTAAGCGTTTACTGAATTCTAGCCCGTACCGCAAACCGACACAGGTAGTCAAGGAGAGCATCCTGAGGCGCTCGAGTGAATCACGGCCAAGGAACTCGGCAAAATGGACCTGTAACTTCGGGAGAAGGGTCGCTTCCTCGTTGCAAGACGAGAAGCCGCAGTGAAAAGGCCCAGGCGACTGTTTAACAAAAACACATGACTTTGCGAACGCGCAAGCGGAAGTATAAGGTCTGACACCTGCCCGGTGCCGGAAGGTTAAGAGGGGAACTTAGTGGCGCAAGCTGCGAAGGTTTGAATCGAAGCCCCGGTAAACGGCGGCCGTAACTATAACGGTCCTAAGGTAGCGAAATTCCTTGTCGGGTAAGTTCCGACCTGCACGAATGGTGTAACGATCTGGGCGCTGTCTCAGCCGTGAGCTCGGTGAAATTGTAGTCTCGGTGAAGATGCCGAGTACCCGCCACGGGACGGAAAGACCCCGTGCACCTTTACTATAGGTTGACATTGACGCTGGGTAACACATGTGTAGCATAGGTGGGAGACGTTGAGCCAGGGCCGCTAGGTTTTGGGGAGTCGCCGTTGAAATACCACCCTTGTGTTGCTTGGTGCCTAATCTGGCAACGGAGACAGTGTCTGCTGGGTAGTTTGACTGGGGTGGTCGCCTCCAAAAGAGTATCGGAGGCTTTCAAAGGTCCGCTCAATCCGCTTGGTAACCGGATGTAGAGCGCAATAGCAGAAGCGGGCTTGACTGTGAGGCCTACAAGCCGAGCAGGGTCGAAAGACGGATATAGTGATCCGGTGGTTCCGCATGGAAGGGCCATCGCTCAAAGGATAAAAGGTACGCCGGGGATAACAGGCTGATCTCCCCCAAGAGCTCATATCGACGGGGAGGTTTGGCACCTCGATGTCGGCTCGTCACGTCCTGGGGCTGGAGAAGGTCCCAAGGGTTCGGCTGTTCGCCGATTAAAGTGGCACGCGAGCTGGGTTCAGAACGTCGTGAGACAGTTCGGTCCCTATCTGTGGTGGGCGTTGGAGATTTGACAGGACCTGACTTTAGTACGAGAGGACCGAGTTGGACCAGCCGCTCGTGCACCGGTTGTGACGCCAGTTGCAGCGCCGGGTAGCGACGCTGGGATGAGATAAGCGCTGAAAGCATCTAAGTGCGAAACTCACCTGAAGATGAGATCTCCTATATAGGAAGAGTCGTCGTAGACCACGACGTAGATAGGCGGTAGGTGTAGAGGCCGAAATGCCACAGCCGAGCCGTACTAAGGACTCGAACGCTTTGCTTGACAATGCTCGGAATTTGCTTCTTTAGTTTTCTCTTTTGTCCTTACGTCAACGGTTTTGTTGGCAGCTCACCTTGAACACAGAGCTGCCGCCCCAGTAATGGTGGCTTTAGCCCGGGTGTTCACCTCTTCCCATTCCGAACAGAGTCGTTAAGCCCCGGAGCGCCTATGGTACTGCCTTCATCGGTGGGAGAGTCGGTCGCCGCCAACCTTACTGCATTGCCCGTTGCCCCCGTGCCGCCCCCTCCCGGGGCCTGGCGCGGGGGCAACGGCGTTTATAAGCGTTGCCCAGAATGAACAGCAGCGCTATGATTTATACTTCGTGATGCAATGCGTGCCTATGTCTGTTGCAAGAGTCACAGACGTGCAGGAGTCCACTATACGATCATGCACGCTATCATTGTAGAGTAGAATATAGCTGGCCGTACGGCGTATAGATGCCTCGTTCTCTATTTAAACAAACTTTTCAGGGTTTAATGAAAATAGATTGTTCAAAATATTAACAGAATAGTAACAATATAGTATTATTGTATATTCTTTCTCGCCCCCTGATTGCATGGCTATTATGATTGCAGTGTGAGCATTGTGGCATGTAGCGCTTGGTGGCGTTAGGAGAGACTTTCATGGATTTTTCCTTATATCTTTTGGTCATGCTTCGTTTATCGGCTCGCGCTTACCGTTCAAGTACTGCTTTGAGCATTTTTTGCTGTTGCACATTAGCCCTTGCTGTAAGCCTTTGTGGCATCAATTACAGCGAGGCTGCTGGCTTTGCAACGAGCGTGAGCGAACCTACGGAAGCTGTTGCAGCGGCTACCGTACGTGGACGAGTGCTGAACGAGGTGGGCAAGCCAATCACAGGGGCAACCGTGTTGTGGAAAGGAAGTCCATATGGCGTCACAACGGACTCGCAAGGCAACTATCAACTGCCACTGGCCGCCGGACATACGGTGGTTCAGTTTAGCTACGCTGGCTACGTCAACGAAGAGGTGCAGGTACGGGGGGCAGGAATACAAAATATAACCCTGCTTCCTGCCGAGCCGAATGAGCCTGCATCTGGGATGCGCGAAAAGAGGCTGTTGCGCAGCTTAAAATAGGCTACCTGCCTGCATGGGTTGATATAACAGAAACGCGGCTGCTATGGCCGCGTTTTCTGTTTATATCAACCCTAAGGTTACTGGTACTGGATGTACAGAGGCTTGGGATTCAACTCTGCCAACACTTCCTTGGGAGTCATCAAGTGAGAGTTTTTGGGCTTGATGTCGTACTCATAGAACAGCTTGAAGCCAGTGTACTGGACAGGCTGCTTCTCGATATACGCTCTGTAGGAGTCCTTTTTAAGCGTAGGGTCGCCCCAGCCATCCATGTGCATGACAACCTGGACGCGTGGGTCCAGCTTGATGTTCTTGTAGTTGGTAACCATGCCCTGGGTGAAGCGGTGCACCGTCAGGACTTTGGGGGGGAGCTTGTTTTCGCTGACGATGCGGGCCAGGAAGTTGATGGCGTAGTTGACATCCTTGGCATCGTAGGTGCCGATTTTCTTGCCGGGGCGCACACCTTTAGTGGCCATGGCAAACTCGGGGTCGATGCCCATGTGGACGATCGGGTCTTTGAGGTAGGGCTCCAGCTTGTGCAGCTCGTGCTCCAGGTCGCTCAGGCCCACCTGCACGTCCAGGAAGATGATGCAGTTGTTATCCTTGGCCCATTTGATGGTTTCCTCGATGGTAGCCTTGGAGTTCATCAGGCGGTACTTGCCATCTTTGCCGGCATCGGCCTGGGCGGTGATGGTGACGCTGTGCAGCGCGGGCTGGATAGGCAGGCCGGGCTCGGCTTCCTGCCATTCCTTTTGCACCTTCCGGAACTTGGCCAACATCTGTTCTTTGGGCTCGCGGCCCAAAATGCCCATGCCTTTTGAGCGGATGTTGCCGTAGAACGCCACAATGCGGTGGCCGGGCAGGATGGCGCCGGGCAACTGACCGTTTTTCTTGGCAATCGAATCAGCCAGCAGCGAATCGCGGCGCATGGCCTGCAGCTTGAGCTGCACGGTATCCACAGCCACGGGCTGGGCGACGGTATCGGCTACAGCCGCTGGATTCTCGGAGTCGGTGCCAGAGCGGGAACCGCAACCGGGCAGCGTGGTGAGGGAAAGGGCCAGGCCCAGCGAAGTGAGCCCGAGGCTGAGGGAAGAAAAATGCCGCACTGAGAAACTTAAAAAGAGGAAGGTAGTTGCCGAAAGTTACGTTTTCCGTGGGCAGCTACCGAAACCAAGGCGGTATTTTTTGCGAAGCTAACTGCGTGTTTTATCTAGAAATATCAGTTAGCATACAGAAGAGGCTGGTTTGCCTAACCTACTGGTATTGAATATAAAGGGGAGTGGGGGTTAGGCCAGCGACTTCCTGCGGTGTCATGAGGCGCGAGTTGGTGCGGCTGTCGTTGCGGTAGAAAATTTTGAAACCGGCATATTCTACTGGCTCCCGGCGAATGAATTTGCGGTAGGAGCTGCGTTTTACGCTGGGGGTACCCCAGCCATCCATGTGCATCACAATTTGCACTCGCGGGTCGAGCCGGATTTGCTGGTAGTTGGTAACCATGTCCTGCCGGAAGCGGTGCACGACCAGCACTTTGGGCGGCAACTGGTGCTGGCTGACCACGCGGGCCAGAAACTGCCGGGCGTAATTGATGTCGCGGGCGTCAAACTCGCCTACTTCTGTGCCGGGGCGCCGGCCCGACTTCATGGAGAACTCCGGGTCGATGCCGAGATGGACGAACGGTAGGCGCAGGTATTTCTCAAGCTGCGGCAGCTCTTGCGGCAAGGTGCTCAGGCCTACTTGTACATCCAGAAACACCAGCGCCTTGTGCTCCTGGCCCCAGCGGATGACGCGCCGGATGGTGCTATCGGGCAGCGACAGCCGGTACATGCCATCTGCTCCAGAGTCTCGCTGGGCAATGATGGCCGTCATGTGCAGGGCAGGGCGTACAGGTATTGAATCAGCCTGTTGCCACTCGGCTGCCTGTTGCTGCAGACGCAGCAGCATCTGGTCTTTGGGCAGTGCCCCAAGAATGCCCATGCCTTTGTGTAGTGGATTGCCATAGAAAGCCACAATGCGCTGGCTGGGCAGGATGGCGCCAGGCAGCCGGCCATCGGTGCGGCTGATGGAGTCGGCGCGGAGCGAATCGAGGCGGAGGTTGCGCGGCTGCGGACGTGTCTGGGCTGCGTGTGAATTGCCTCGGGGTGGAGCTGGTTCGCAGCCAGCCACTGACGCCGCCAGCAGCGGCAATGCCAGAACGCCGCAGAAGAGGCGGGCGTTTGAAATCAATACTTCCAACAGAAAACTTCCAGGTACAACATCCGCCGCCTTGCCTAATGGACAAGCCCTCCACCACGGCGCTGCTGCAGGTAGAGGAAATCAGGTAACACGCCTACGGAAGTTAAGTTGCATAGGATGCCATATTTGACACGGGCAGCCACTCAGGCGATAGGGCGGGGTCGGACGGCCTGCCGGGCCCAGCTGCCGGCCAGTGCTGCCAGCCCACCTACCAGCCCGCCTACTATAGCCGTAACCAGCAACAGTGCCCCGGCCGAGCCACCCAGTGGCAGCAACTGCGCCACCCGCTGCGCCAGTATATGATGGTTTTGCAGGCTAAGCCAGCCGGCCAGCCCCAGCCAGCCCAGCCCAATGCCCAGGAAGCCGGTCCCAAACGCCGGCCCGGGTGTAGCAGCCGAAAAGAACGCCAGCCCCATACACAGCGGCGTAATCACCCACCAAGGCAGGAACAGCTGGGCCACGGTGGCCAGGGCCAGAATCATCAGGAACAGGAGCAGCGCAGGTTTCATGGGGGTTAATGGAGGGCAGGCAGCAGGGCGATGGGCGCCGCGGCTAACCGATGAGTTGGCAGGAAAATAGAGTGGCCGCCTGATATGCGGCAGTGAATCCCAGCAAGGATAGAGCTGGGCGGCCTTAGCGCTCCAGCGTCCAAGCGGCTCGGACACGCGGGTTGGGCTCGGTGGCCGAGCGCAGGAAAATCAGCTCATTGAGCTGACCCACGCGCCAGGTTTCCAGCATATCGTCGTAGGCGACGGAGCCGGGGTTTCCGCTTTGCCCGCCCGGAAACACGCCGTAGGCCTTCACGCGCGGGCCCAGCGCCACCACCATGCGCCACGAAGGGCCAGTGCGCTCGGTGGTGGCATTCACGATGCCCGCACCGCCGCCACAGTCTAGGTCCATGTGCCCGAAGCCGGGAATCTGGAGCATGTGCAGGATGTCGGTGCTTTTTTGGTTTTTCCAGGCCCAGCGCGGGCCCAGCGGGCCGTATTTGCGGGTCAGCGAGTCGGTGGCGAAGCGCAGGCTGCGGCGCACCAGCTGCGGCAGGGTCTCGCGCTGCGGCGTGCGTTGGTCGTCGATCCAGCGGCTGTTGGCTTCGCGCAGGATGAGGGTTTTGGTTCGGTCGCGGGCGGGCATGCGCATCTCCAGGCCGGTGGCTTTCAGCCCGAAATCGTCGGACCAGATGCGCTTCACGAGGTTGCCGTACCACAGCTCGTACACGCTGGGCGCCAGGGCGTCGGCGGTATAATGGTAGTTCCAGCGGCGCAGCTCGGCCAACACGCGGGCCTCGGGTGAGCTGGCCGCAACCAGCGTATCGGCGTTGGCGGGGCCGGCGGCCAGCTGCAGCAGGCGGGGCAGCAGCAACTGGGCCGTCAGGTTGAGGTTGTCGTTTTGCAGCATCCGCAGGCTGTCGGGCGTAACCTGGCGCATGCCGGCCAGCCGCTCGTTGATGCGGTGGGCGCGGTCGTAACTGCCGTCGCCGTAGTTCCAGTTGAGGTAGTAAGGGTAATCGGGGCCGGTGGAAAACTGGTTGGCCGACGACACAAACTGCCGCGGCGGGTTTAGCACGTGCGGGTTCTGGGCGGCCGGAATCCAGCCCTGCCAGTCGTAGGCCGGGTCGGTGCCATCGAGGATGAACTTGCCCTGCTCGCGCCACTTCAGCGGAAAGCGGCCGTTGGGCCAGATGGCAATGTCCTTGTCGGCGCTGGCGAAAATGAAGTTCTGGGCCGGCGAGCCGTAGGTGCTGAGCGCGGCCGTGTAGTCCTGGTAGTTGCGGGCGCGGTTGAGGCGGTAGAAGGTCTGGTACTCGTTGGCGGCATCGTGGGCGGTCCAGCGCATGGCGTGGGCTACGGGCGCGTGGCCCGCAAGGAAGGGCTTCTCCGGCTTATCGTACACGATGGGGCCGTGGTGGGTGTAGAGCACTGTGTCGAGGCGGTCGGGCTGGCCGTGCACCGTAATGCGCTCCACCACCCGCCGGATAGGTTTCCAGCGGCCATCGTGCCAGTACTCGCGCCGCGTGCTATCCTTGAACTTCAGCTGGTACCAGTCGAGCACGTCGGCGGCCACGTTGGTCACGCCCCAGGCCACCTGCTCGTTGAAGCCGATGATGACCGTGGGCGTGCCCGGAATGCTCACGCCGTACACGTTTAGGCCGGGCGCGGCCAGCTGCACTTGGTACCAGATGCTGGGCAGGTTGAGCTGCAGGTGCGGGTCGTTGGCCAGCAGCGGAAAGCCCGAGGCCGACTTGGCCCCGCTCACCGCGAAGTTGTTGGAGCCCAACTCCGGGTCGGGCTCGTTCTGCGGCACCTTGCCCGACATGGCCGCCAGAAAGCCCGGCGGCGTGGACGGAACTGGCAGAGGCGTAAAGTCGAGCGGCGTGCCCACGGGCACGATGGGATCTTCCTGCACCGGGTAATCCGGAAACAGGTCCTTGATGACGGCCGGGCCGTAGCGGGCCAGCGCGTTGCTCATGCGCAGGTCGTCGGAGCGGCCGCTCAGATCGAAAGCCATGTATTTCAGAATCAGGGCACTTTTCAGCGGCTCCCAGGGCTCGGGCTGGTAGTCGAGCAGCTTGTACTCAAAGGGCAGCGTTTGGGGCGTGAGGCTGCCGATGTAGGCGTTAGCCCCGTCGGCGTAGGATGTCAGCACGGTGCGGGTCACCGGGTCGGTCATGGCCGAGTCCAGGGAGCGGCGGGCGCCAAACGGCAGGCCCATGCGCCGGAAAAACCGGTCGGTTTCCAGCCGGGCGGGCCCCACAATCTCCGACAGGCGCCCGGCGGCCACGTGGGCAATGAAATCCATCTGCCAGAGCCGGTCGCGGGCCGTGAGGTAGCCCTGCGCGTAGTACAGGTCGTGGTCGTTTTGGGCGAAGATGTGGGGCACGTGCCGGTCGTCGAAGCGGACCTGCACGGGCTGGCGCAGGCCCGGCAGGCGCAGCGTCTGGAGGGCGGCGGGCGCAGCGGCGGGCTCAGCATTGCGCCAGAACCCGCGGAAGGGGCTCAGGAACTTGCCGAACGGCGGCACGTCGCCCTGCCGGGTGTTGAGCACCCACGTCAGCGAAACACTGACGAGCAGCGCCAGAACAGGTTTGATAATACGCAGCATAGCAGGCAGTCCGGATAGTCTCAGTCTCGTGCCACAACATCCGACAAAAAAACGCGGCGCGCAAACCAACTGGGGGTTTGCGCGCCGCGCTGTGCAGGCAGTAAGCTTCGGCAAGCTTACTTGGCCGCCGTGCCTTTTGAGGGCAGGAACACGGCAAAGCCGGCCGAAACGTTGAGGGCGCCGGCACTGTCGTAGTCACCGTATCCGTACCGGTTATAGCTGGCTACTACTTCTAATGCTGCGCCCGGTGTCAGGAAATAGTTGTAGCCCAGGCCAGCACCGAAGATGGTGGAAGTATCGTTGCTGCGCTGATCTTCTTTGGTGGCAACCATCTGTCCACCGGAGCCTATGTACATACCCTCCGACTGGTACCGGTAACTACCACGTGCAATGCCTGCCTGCAAGTGCCCGAAAAAACGATGCGCACCCGAGCCCGGCAGATAATAGCGCGCAAATGGCGCCAAGCCTACCTCTACCTCGCGACGCGTGCTTTTTTGAAAGGTGGTTTCAAAATGACCGCGTGAGTAGCTGATCGGCAGGCCAGCTCCCAGCAGAAAATTGTTGCCCACGAATACCCCTGCTGAAGGCGTCAGGGTTGCCGAAAAACTGTTGTTCTTGTCGCTGCGGCTGTAGCTCAGGTTGCCCACGTTGGCCCCGATGTAGCGGGCGCCTTTTTCGGTCTGGGCAAATGCCGAGGAGGCCAGCGCGCAGCCCAGGCCGAGGAGGAATAGGTTTTTCATTGAATGAAAACAGATAAAAAAGGAGGATAGAACCGTCAGGAAGAGGCCAGACGTCGGCCAAAGGTTGCACAAAAAAGAGCTGCCCACACAACGTGCCGGCACCTCTCCTTCTATATCAGGCAGATAATTTTTTACAGATTCTCGCTCTGCCGCACCAAACCGGCAATGCCCCATCCCTGCAGGCGCAGACGCACCCGGTCGGCCTCGGCGCGGTCCTGGAAGCCGCCCACCAGCACGCGGCTGACGGGTTTGCCTTCCTTGGTGCCGGCGGCCATCGTCACGGCCAGCGTGCGGTCCAGGGCCATGATCTTGTCGAGCACGGCCTGGGCGTTGCGCGTATCGCCGAAGGTGCCAGCCTGCACCACGAAAGTAGGCTTGGGCTCGGCCACCACTACTACGTCGGCAGCTTCGGTTGCGCCGGGCAGGATGGTGGTGGTGGCGGTAAGGGTATTCAGCGAGTCAGACGCCAGGGTGGCGAGGTCCTCGGGAGCATCGTTGGGGCCGAGGGGAGTGGTGGCCGGTACTACTTCGGCTACTACGCTCACGGCGCCGTGCTGCACGATGCCCAGCGGGCGGGCGGCAATTTCAGCCAGATCCAGAATGCGCTGGTGGCGGAACGGGCCGCGGTCGGTAACCCGCACTACCACGGCCTGGCCGGTGGTGGGGTTCGTGACGCGCAGGCGGGTGCCGAAGGGCAGGGTTTTGTGGGCGCAGGTGTACTGGTTGCGGTCGAACCGCTCGCCGTTGCTGGTGCGGTGGCCCTGGTGCTCCCGACCATACCATGAGGCGCGGCCCCGCAGCACAGTGGCGCGGCGGGCGGCGGTAGCGGGCGTTTTGTCGTCGTCGGCACGCCCGAGGGCGTAGGAGGCCGGTGCAAAGCCGGTCAGCAGCACCAGAACGAGGGACATCAGCCAGCCCATGGTAGGTAGTCGTAGAGTAACCGTCATCAGTACGCGGCGTTGGTGAACACGACAAATCTAAAATTGCTGACCAAACTCCGACCTGATTCCCAAGTGCGTTAGTATGGTGGAGATGATTAAAATTGTCTTTTTTCTACAAAATTTGCATTTAATTTATCGCTGCCAGAAAGGGTCAAATAGGGTTTTGTGTTTCCTGAAGGGTGATTTTGTATTATAATAGGAAGGCTGGCATGTGGGCATTAAAATGAGACTATGCGCCGGTCAAAAAATATTGGATATCGAAGGCCGGACGCCTTTCCGGGCTGGTTGCAAAAGTCCCGGAATTTCACTAAGGGTGTAGGCGACGGCGCAGGGCCAGATAAGTGTTGATGAACGTGTTACGAACCGCCACCGAAAAACCGGCTGGCAGCAGGGGGCGGAATTAGGCGCGGCGCGGCATTTTGCCGTATGTTGCCGTATGGATTTCGGCCGACTTTCTGACTTACGCTACGTTGACTTCCGGCTCCCTTCGGACCACCCCGATACGGCCGCGCTGCTGGCCCGGGTGCCGGCCCCCACCAGCCCCGGCCTCTACGTCGGCTGCCCCATCTGGACCAATAAGGCCTGGCTGGGCTCCTACTTCCCGGCCGGCATCCGCGAGGCCGACTACCTGCACCACTACGGCCGACAGTTCAACAGCCTGGAACTGAACACCACCCACTACCGCATCCCCGAGGCGCCCACCGTGCGCAAATGGCGCGACGCCGTGCCGCCGGGCTTTCGGTTCTGCCCCAAGCTGCCCCAGATCATCAGCCACGACCGGGCCTTATATAATGTCGACGACCTGACCACCACGTTCTGCCGGTCCATTGTGGAGCTGCAGGACCGGCTGGGCTGGTGCTTTCTGCAACTGCCGCCCACCTTCGGCCCCGAGCACCTGAGCCGGCTGGAGCGCTACCTGCTCGACTTTCCGGCCGACGTGCCGCTGGCCGTAGAGCTGCGCCACCCGGCCTGGTTTGCCGATTCCGTGGCGTTTGCCGCCGTGGCCGCCATGCTGGAAGCGCTGGGCAAAACGCTGGTGATAAGCGACGTGGCCGGCCGCCGTGACGTGCTGCACATGCGCCTGACCACGCCCACCGCCTTTATCCGCTTCAACGGCCACGGCCTGGTGGCCTCTGACTACCAGCGCGCCGACGCCTGGGCCGAGCGCATTGCGGGGTGGCTGCAGCAGGGCCTGCAGACCGTGTATTTCTTCGTGCACCAGAAGGATATCATGCACACGCCCCTCTGGACGCAGCACTTCCTGGGCCGCCTGCACACGCTCACGGGACTGGGCGTCAATCCGCCCCGCATCATCCCGCAGGCGGTCCAGGGCAGCCTGTTTTAAGCGTAGACACAGGCTACTCAAGCTAGTGCATGCCCGATTCCTGAGTAATTTTAGTTCTGCAACAACTGGGAATCTAGCAGAATTTTGCAGTCTTGTCGAATAGCCTAAAACAGTTGGGTTTACCTTATTTAACTAAGCTTAAGCGAAGCCCTATTTCCGTTTCAAAGCCAAGTTTTCGGCGTGTTTGTAAGGTAATGGTTGCCTCGTTGTATCCTCTTACACGATGATTGTTAACCCCTACTCCTGCAAAGGCGTCGAGCAAGCCGTGGCCTCCTAAGCGCCGCTGCAGCCCCCAGATTCCCATGATTGCAGTTTGCTTATATCCTATCCTTACAGCATCGGTATTAGGTTGAAGTACCCAGATGGAGGTAGTAGGCACATGTAGTGCTACGTAGTTACCCACGAACTGGCCAGCCGCTCGGCCCCTCGCTGCACGCTTTGCCTGATGGTAGTAATAGCGTACACCTGCGTCGAGGCCAATTCCGCGGAACACGGGAGTTTTGCTATAGCTTAAGTGTTCAGGACGTAGCACCTGTATTCCGGTAAAAGCGTTGCCATATAAGCTCCAGTTAGATGCTACTACATGTTCTGCCCCTAGCACTAAAGGCAGCGACAGCCCCCCGGAACCACCCCAATCGAATCCTCGTGTCAGGCCCGTTCCGAATTTAAGCAGAGTGCTGTGTGAAGCAGTTACTTCAGAAGCAACCCCAGAAGGCACTACGGCTTGCTCTTGGGCCTTACATGTCACACTGATCAGTAGAGTAGCCAGTAGCATAGCTGGTTGAGCATAGAAAGAAGGCATAGGGAGTAGCGTTAATAAAATAAGAGAAAATGGAACGAAAATCTTATCGACAACTATTGAGCCAAATCGGTGCTTGAAGCCTGCGAATCACGGGTCAACATGGATTCGGGTGAGGCTGGCTGTCTGGCGTTCAAAGCAGCAAAACGGACGAGTGAGTGACACCAAAATATTTATGTCGAGCAAGGAGCATAACTTGACTACGGTAGCCCGAAGCACGTATTTGAAGTTCATGCATCAACCTGCTGACGCTTGGGAATTACTGCCTCGGCGAACCCCATCATTTCCGACTGATAGAACGGATGAAATACAATTATATAGCTGCTGTACTGCTGCTACTGGCATTATCAGCTGTTGCCCAAGTACCTAAATCATCCACAGAAACCCATTGTCTGGTGCTGCCCCTGAGTCTGGCGGAGCGGGTCGCCGCTGCGCCGCTGGTGGTAGAAGCCGAGGTGCTAAGTGCCCGCAGTTTCTGGGAAGCTGGCCACCGCCGTATCTACACGGCGCACCAGCTGCGCGTGTTCAGCGCCCTGAAAGGCGCGGCCCCCACCCAGCTAACCGTACTGACGGAAGGCGGCACCGTGGGGCTTGACCGCCATCAGCTCACCAACACGCTGCAGCTGCGCCCCGGCCAGCAGGGCGTGCTGTTTCTGGTGCCGGCCACCTTCGTCGGCACGGACGCGGAGGCCGGGGCGTGGGCGGTGTATGGCAGTGAGCAGGGCTTTTTGCCCTACGACTTGGCTACGGCCACAGTCGCCGACCTTTTCCAGCCCCTGGGCGCTATTGACGACGCCTTCTACCGACAGCTGGCGGATGCCACCGGGCAGGCGCGGCAGCTGGTGCAGCCTAACGCCGCCCTAACTGCCGCCCGGCAGCGGCTGGCAGCGCCCATAGTGGCGCGTGGGCAGGCCCCGGTAGTCAGCAGCCTGAGCCCTGCCACGGTGCCCGCCGGAACGGGCGCGGTGCTCACGCTGGCCGGCGCGGGCTTTGGCGCGACGCGGGGCGCGGGCTTCGTGGAATTCCCTAATGCCGATAACGGCGGAGCCTCCCTCGTGAAGCCCCAGGACGCCGACTACGTGAGCTGGACCGATACGCGCATTGTGGTGCGGGTGCCGGCCCTGGGCCAGCCCGCCGCCCCGGCCGGCAGCGGCCCCGTGCGCGTCACCACCAACGACCAGCAGCAGGCCACCAGCGCCACTTCGCTCACGGTGCCTTACGCCGTCAGCAACGTGCTCAGCACGCCCGGCAACCAACTGGTGCGCCCCAACCACATCAGCCAGAACGGCCGCGGCGGCTACAGCTTCCGCTTCGAAACCACTTTTGCCGCCAACACCGCCGCTACTGCCGCCTGGAACCGGGCCCTGGCCACCTGGCGCTGCAAGACCGGCATCAACTGGGACGCCGACGCGCCCCCGCGTACTAGCCGCGGAGCCGCCGAAGACGGCGAGAACAGCATCGGCTTCGACCAGGGCGGCGAGCTGCCCGCAAACGTGCTGGGCCGCATCACCAGCTACTACCGGGGCTGCTTCCGGCCCGACGGGCGGCTGGTGTTCTACGTGCAGGAAATCGATATGCAGTTTGACGACGCTACCACCTGGCAGTTCGGGCCCGCACCGGCCGTGGGCACGCAGCTGGATTTCGAGTCGGTGGTGGTGCACGAGCTGGGACACGCGCAGCAGCTGTCGCACGTGATTCTGCCGCGGGCCATCATGCACTTTGCCGTGGCGCGCGGCCAGAACACCCGCTTCCTCGCCGCCGATGACGTAACGGGCGGTCGGCTGGTGCTGCGCACGCGCAGCTTTGCGGCGCAGGGCTGTGGCCCGGCGCCTATGCTGCCGGCTCCGCTCACGGCCTTTTCGGCGGCGGCGGCTCCCACGGGTATCCTGCTGAACTGGGTTACGCGCGCCGAATGCTTTCTGAGCGGTTTTGAGGTGCAGCGCGCCCGGGGCACCGACACCACCACTTGGCAGACCTTGGCCGCCGTGCCCGCCTCGGCCGCCTACACCTACCTCGATACGCAGCCCCAAACCGGCCTGGGCTACTACCGCCTGCGCCTGCGCCGCCCCGATGGCAGCTTCGATGCCACGGCCCCGGTGCTGGCTACCACCGATGCCGCCAGTACCAGCCAACCCGTCGTGTTTCCGAACCCGACGGCGGGCCGGCCGCTGCGGCTGCAATACCCGGCCACTACCACCGGCCGCGTGCGGGCCGAGCTGTTTGATGCCGTAGGGCGGCGGGTTTCTACCGCGTTTCTGGAGTATCAGCCCGGCCTCAACCTGCTGCCGGTACCGACCGAAAGCCTAAAGGCTGGTTGGTATGTACTGCGCTACCTCGATACCGACAGCCGCACCGGCGCGCTACGGTTTGTGAAGACCGGCGAGTAGCGGCTGTCGCTGGCGGATGGGCAGCGTGAAGGCCACCGTGCCCGGCCCCACCTGCAGCCCGCTCAGCAGCGGATACAGGCGCTGAGAGGCATGGCGGTGGTGGGCCGCAAACATCAGCCCATCAAAAGCCAGCAGAAAACCGCCCTGCAGCAGCAACGACTGGCCATAGCCGCGCAGCTGCTGCTGGCGGCGGAAAGTGGGGCGCGAAGCGGCCCGCTCCCGCAGATACAGGCCGGTGGCCAGGTAGGCCACATCGAGGCCGGCGTTGAAGAGGTACAGGTTTTCGGTGCGCAGATGGGTGCGGACCAACGTGGCGCGGTCGGTGGGGGCAGCGTGCGGGCGGCGCGTGGCCCACAGCGAGCTGCCGGCCAGCGCCAGGTTCACTACGCCCCAGCCCACGTTCATCTGATGAAAGTATTTCTCGCGGCCTTCGCTGGCAAAGTAGCGCGCCCCGCTCACGCCCACGTTGCCGAGGGCCCAGCCACCCAGCACCAGCATGCCGCGTTGGTTCAGCGTGGTGCGCCGGGCCTGAAACTCGGTGGCTGGCAACGGCAGCTGCTGCGCCGCCAGTTCATTAGCTGCCAGCAGGGGCAGAGCAAGCAGAACAAGGGAGCAGCGCATCAGCAAGAGCGTTTCAGTTGACTTGATAAGTTACCGCTCCAGCAGCATAGCCCCGTAGGAATAGCCGCCTCCGAACACCGTGATGATAACCCGGTTGCCGGGCTGCAGACTCGGCCAAGTGTCGCCGAGGCCGATGGCGGCGCCGGCGCAGCCTGTGTTGCCCAGTCGCTCGATGTTGGACACGGCGCGCTCGGGGGGCAAGCCCAACTGCTGCAGCACGTTTTTGGTGATGCGCAGGTTGGCCTGGTGCGGAATCAGGTAGGTGAGGCTGTCGAGGCTCAGGTGCTGGCGCTCCAGCAGCTGGCGGGTCACGCGGGCCATGTACTGGCAGGCGTACGTGAAGACGTCGCGGCCGTGGGGCATCACGATGCCGCGCTCCACGGGCTTCAGCGTCACGGCTTCGTCGGCTTTGCCAGCCACGGCGGCGCCGCCGGTCAGCACCTCCACCACGCGCAGGTCGGTGGGAGCGAGGCGCTCCTTGGTAAGCAGCAGGGCCGAGGCACCGTCACCCCAGAGGTGGCCAGCCACTGTGTCGCTCTCGTTGTTGTAGGCGGTATTGTGCTCACTCACCACCACCACGGCGCGGCTGGCCTTGCCCATGGCAAAGTAGCCTTCCACAATCTCAATGGCGTTGAGTAGCGACGAGCACGCCGACGAAATGCTCACCACCGGAATATCGTTGATGCCCAGGTCGCGCTGCACGGCGTGGGCCAGCGTGTAGATGGTGTCGTGCGGGGTGTAGGTGGCCCCCACGATGAGGTCAAGCTCGGCGACCGGAAAGGCCTGAGCCTGGGCTAGCACGCGGCGGGTGGCCTCGATGGCCATGGTGTTGGTGTTTTCGCCGGGGCCCGCTTTGCGGCGCTCCCGAATGCCGGTGCGCTCAATGATCCAGTCGGCAGAGAGGCCGTTGAGATTGGTAAAATGCTCGTTGGTAACGACTTGCTCCGGCAGATAGGATGCCACCTGGTGAATGTACACGGATGGAAAGCGAATGAGTTGGGCCTAAAACTACGGCAATGTACGCGGTGCGGGCCCGGGCGTCCGGCAAATTAGCGGCCGTGGCCCGTACTTTGCACGGTGCTTGCGCGTTCAAACGCCCACACAGCAGGCTCCGTTCGCTTCGTCTCGTTACAAGATTATGCTATTTCGCTTTCGTCGTCGCGGCCTGCTGCCCCTGTTGGGGCTGGGCCTGCTGGCTGCCAGCCCGGCTGCCGCCCAGAAGTATCGCACGGCGGCCGGCCTGCGCCTGAGCCCGGGCCAGTACGGCATCACAGTGCAGCAGAAGTTTCTGCCCGGCGCTACCCTCGAAGGGCTGGCGCTGGCCGGCACCCGCGAAGTCAGCGCCACGGTGCTGGCCGAGCGCCACTTCGGCATCCTGGGGCCCAGCCTCAACTACTACCTCGGGGCCGGTGGCCACGTTGGCAACCACAAGGATACCGGCACGTTCGGGGGCGTGGATGGCATCGTGGGCGTGGAGTACAAAGTGGCCCTGACGCGGCTGGTCATCTCCGCCGATTTCAAGCCCAGCATCGAGTTCGGCTCCGACGACTGGGCCCGCTTCCCGACGGCCTTCTCCGTGCGCTACATCCTGATCAAAGAGAAGAAAACCGGCCTGCTCGACGGCGTATTCGGCGGCAAAGAAAAGTCGAAAGCGAAGGACAAGCCCCGCAGCTCCGGCCGCCGCGGCCTGTTCGACTGGTAGCCAATAGTGGGAGAGTTGAGTGAAAGGCACGGGGGCTGCCGTGCTACGTGTAAGCGCCGCATGGCAGCCCCCGGACCTTTTTATTAAAACATGATCAGCCCGCCTACCGCCACCAGTGTCAGGGCCAGGGCCAGCGTGAAGCCGTAGCTGACGCCCAGGAATAGGGATTTTAGTACCGTTTTCAGCCAACCTTGCTGGTAGAAGTTACGGAGTGCCAGCAAAAAGTACAGCCCCGGTATCAGCAGCAGCACGCTTTCGGCCCAGGCCATAAAGCTGAGCTTGCTCAGCAGCAGTGCCACTGCGAAGTACACAAACAGGAAGCAGTGGACGTGTACCGTGAAAATGAGGTGGCTGATGTAGTGGCGGCGCTGCCGGAAGTACACGCCCTTCAGCAACAGTGCCGCCAGCG
This sequence comes from Hymenobacter sp. APR13, assembly GCF_000737515.1. NCBI lineage: Bacteria > Pseudomonadati > Bacteroidota > Cytophagia > Cytophagales > Hymenobacteraceae > Hymenobacter > Hymenobacter sp. APR13. Next base: position 1,635,593 of record NZ_CP006587.1, on the reverse strand, counting down.
GCATAATCAGGAAAATGAGCAGCGACAGGCCGCGCAGAATCTGGTGCATGGCCTCCTCGCTCGTGACGTGGTGCCAGCGCACGGCCCGCTTCACGCCCAGCCGGTTCCAGAAGCCGGGCACGGCACCCTTGCTACGCAGCACAGAGTCCACCTGCGCCTGCGTGATGTCATCGGGCAGCTTTGCCACCTCTTCTTCTGGAAGCTTGACGCCCATCACCGAGAGATTGAGGCCGTCGGAGGCGCTTCTGCGGGTTGTTGAGTCTGTGGTGGCCTGCGTGAGAGCCTGCGGCGGCCGGCCGGCTTTTTGGCGCTGCTGCATCAAATCCGTGAAGAGGCGCTGCAGACTGTCGCTGCGGGCCGGCGACTGCGCCTGAGCAATGTCGCGAAGCAGTTGCAGTTCCTGCTGTCGGGCCTGATCGTTGGCGGTTTCCGTCAGGGTGGCGGCCTGCCGGGCAAACAGCTGTACCGGCCGCTCACGGCCGTGCTCAGGCTTGGTAGCCGACGACAGGAGCAGGAAAAACACAAAGCTCAGAAACACATAGAGCCGCACCGGCGGTACGTAGGGCACGCGCTGGCCCTCCAGAAAGCGCCGCGTGAGCACGCCCGGCCGAAACAGCAGCAGGCCCGCCGTTCGGAATACTTTGCCATCGAAATGGAATAGTCCTTCCAGCGTCTCTTCCACCAGATGGCCAAAGGATATATTGACTTCGTGGTTTTGCTGGCCGCAGCGTGGGCAAAATTCGGCTGGCGTGTCGGCCGGAAACGAGTAGCCGCAGTTTGCGCAGGCCGGTAAGTGGGTAGCGTGGTGCGCCATAGGGAAGGGCTGGGGCCGTACCGAAGCTGCAACTGGTGGTACGTTGGCGCAAGTAAGCACTTTCGCCGGAGCAGTTGCAATGGCCACACGGCATTGGCAGACCAGCGCTGTATGGGTATCTAGCTCATATTGCAGTTGCTGCTTGGCAGGAACGCTCACAAGGTAAGGAGGATGATCTGCTCGATTTTATTCATAATGCAAAATAAAATTAGAATGTTGCAATAATGTATGTTATCCAGTATATTCACTTAAGGTAGTTGCTGTTTGCTTTCACCATCAGACCCTGAAGCACATGAATACAAGCTTTACAACTCTGCGAATAACCGGCTTTGGTTGTCTGCTAGCTTTGTGGACGGTGTTGAGCAGTGGGTCCAAGGCAACAGCCCAACCCAGCAACTGCATTGGCCAGGACCCGGGCGGTAGCTTGGCTGCCAGCGGCTTATATGCCGAGTACTACAGTGGCTACTTCGACGATGACCAGCTGTTCTTCACAAATCGGGCGGCTGGCCTGATCCGAACAGATGCGCAGGCTAATTTCCCCAACAGCGGGTTTGGCGACCTGACGACTGTGGCTGCCAATACGCTTGCGGACCCGGATGGCTTTAGTCTGCGTCAGCGCGGCAGTTTGGCCATTACCACGGCCGGCATGTATACATTTTATCTGTATTCCGACGACGCGGCCTACTTCTGGCTTGACAATGCAGCGCTAGCCAGCCCGGCTATTTCGGCGCAGGCCACCATTGCCAACGGCGGGATGCACAGTGCCTCCGTGGCGCAGCAGGCCAGCGTGTATCTGGTGGCCGGGCTGCATAACATCCTGCTACACTACGGCGAAATAGGCAGCGCCAACACGCTGATACTGGAATACGAAGGCCCCGATGCTCCTGCCCGGCAGGTAGTGCCTGCCAGCGTGTTCTGCACGGCCGTGCAGCCCGTGCGGACCCTCCCTGCCAACCTGATGTACGCCAACGATAATCAGACGGTGACTGTTGGCACCGGCACTATGTCGTCGGTGCCAACAGTGACGGGAGTAGGGGCTACGCCGCAGTTTCTGTTGGCAAATGCTGCCAGTCTGCCAGCCGGCATAAGCCTCAACGCCGCCACAGGCCAGCTGACGTTTGGCGTGAATGTGCCCACGGGCCTGTACCAGCCTAATATACTTGTGATTGGCAGCCAGGGCGCTACGTTGTTTCGGCAGGCCTACACCTTTGTAGCGGCTGTGCCGCCGGCTGCCGGCTGCGTGAGTGTCCGCCCTGACCGAGGCCCCCCAACGCAAGGGCTATACGGCGAATACTACCAAGGCTATTTTGCGGATGATCCGGCCTACTTCTCAGCGAATCGGCCTGGCCTGGTACGCCTGGAAAGCCACCTCAACTTCGATACTGATGCCAACTGGGGCGACCTGACTGCTGTGGCCACGGGCACTGCCACCGATGCCAACGAGTACAGTGCGCGCTTTCGGGGAAGTTTCACCATCAGCACATCCGGCCTGTATACGCTCTATCTCCGGTCTGATGATGGCTCCCGGCTGTGGCTTGATACCTACGCGCTGATGTCGACCCCACCCAATAACATGGCCACTATCAATAATGGGGGCATGCACCCCGACTCCACGGTAGCCGTTACGCTGCCTTTGCTCGCCGGCCAGCACGACCTGCAGATTCATTTCGGCGAAAACGGTGGGCGCAACAAGCTTGTGCTAGAATACGAAGGCCCGGATGCCCCAACGCGGCGCGTAATGCCCCCTAGCATTTTTTGCTCGGGCGGTAGTGGGCGGCCCCTTGGCGTCCGGCCAGCTGCCCGGCAGTCAAGTATGGTAGTAGCTCCCAACCCCAGCAAAGGCAGTTTTGGAGTTCGTATTGTGCAGCCACAACCGAGCTCAGGTACCCTGCATCTGCTGGATATGCAAGGCCGCCTCTGCTACCAAACCAGCCTGTTGGATGTTGCCGAGCAGCAGGTGCAGCTTCAGCTACTCAGTTTACCAGTGGGGGTGTACTTGCTGCGTCTTACTACCGAAACCGGCACCGCTACCCAGAAAGTAGTGATAGAGTAAACGGCACAGCCTGTCACCACAGAAAAGGGAGTTCCGGCTGAACAACGCTGCAGCCGGAACTCCCTTTCTCATGGTGACGAATGACGTCAAAGGTTACTCTTCGCGCACCCGGCCGGAGCCGGCAATTTTGCTGCTGACAGTGGCGCCACCGCGCATGTACACGTTGCCGGAACCGGAAATGCTGGCCTCCAGCGTGCGGCTGGCGTAGAGGCGGCTGTTACCCGAGCCGCTGATGCCGATAGTGCTAGCCTCTGTGCGCAATTCAGTGGCCAGTATGCTACCGGAACCGCTGATGCGGGCCTCGTGCTGCGGGCAGGTGCCCGCTACCTGGATTTCGCCCGAGCCCGACACGGCCGATTTCAATTCGCTGGCCGTGAGCTGGGGCAGCAGGATTTTACCCGATCCACTAACCGCCAACGAAAGCCGGGCAGCCTTCATGGCACCCTCTGCCTTAATCTGGCCGGAGCCGCTCACGCTGAGCTCTGCCACGTCCGGCATGGTCACGTACACCGTCACCGGGCCTTCGAGGTTGTCATTCGACCACAGCTTGCCATTCTGCTGCTTGGTGCTGATGCGCAGGCGGCCGCCTTCAACTACCGTTTCAATGCGGGCCAGGTCGGCAGTGGTGGCCTCCACTTCCACGCGTTGCGGACTGCCTTGCCGCAAAACTATCTTGGCCGAATTGGCCACGCCCAGGCGGGTGAAGGCCGCCACAGAGCGTACCTCGCGGTTGGGAGCAGCAAGTAGCAGGGCGGGCAGCAGCAAGGCTAACAGCAGTGTCAGGGAGGCGTAGCGTAAGAGTTTCATAAGCGGAGAAGGTTGAAAGTGAGGGGTATGTCCGGAAAGATGATTGCCGGTCTACAACAGTTGCCTGCAACCAGGCCGCCAATGAAAAATAACCCATGACCTGCCAGATAAGAGTGGGTAGTATATGCCAAGCGGGCCGTGTTGAACGGCTAAGATGCTAGGCTGCTCGTGGTGCCATCACAAAAACACCGCCTTCCCGACAGCAGGGAGGTGGTGTTTTTTGTGCAGCTTTGGGCAGTAAGTCGCGCTACACTTTCGCGCTGTCTGCTAGCCCGGCCATGCACCCGCACGAACAGCTTCTTCACCGATTCTACCAGGCTTTCCAGCGCCGCGACCACGCCGCCATGGCCGCTTGCTACCATCCCGAAGCCACCTTCGAAGATGCTGCGTTTCAGCTGCAGGGGGCCGACATCGGGAAGATGTGGCGCATGCTCTGCGAGCGGGGCAAAGACCTGCGCCTCGCCTACAACGACCTCCACGCCGACGACCACGCCGGCCGCGCCACCTGGGACGCCCGCTATACTTTCTCGCAAACCGGCCGCAAGGTGCACAACCACATCCAGGCCCGCTTCACGTTCCAGAACGGCCTCATCCTCACCCACCACGACGAGTTCAGCTTCTGGCGCTGGTCACGGCAGGCGCTGGGGCCGGTGGGGTGGCTGTTGGGCTGGTCGGGGTTTCTGCAGAACAAGGTGCGCAAGTCGGCCGCGCAGGGGCTGGCGGCGTACCGGCCGAAATTGAGTCAGTAGGAGTGCGACTTGAGGGCAGCCGGAATAAAAAGAACCCAGGATAAAAAGAACGTCATGCAGAGGCGCAGCCGAAGCATCTTGCTAGTGGAGTAAACTCATTTACCACATTGGCGAGATGCTTCGGCTGCGCCTCTGCATGACGTTCAATTATGCCGTTGCAGGACGGTCATTTACGCTTCGACTATGCCGCTGCCGCCGTTACCAGATGGTCACGCGGGCGGAGTCGGAGCGGTAGAGCTTGTCGGTGGGCTTCACGTTGAAGGCCTCGTAGAAGGCCGGCACGTCGGCGAAGGGGCCGTTGACGCGGTAGCTGGCCGGCGAGTGTACGTCGGTGAGGATGCGCTGGGCCAGCACCTCGTCGCGCTGGTGGTTTTGCCAGCCGAGGGCGTAGCCCAGGAAGTAGCGCTGCGTGGGCGTCAGGCCCCCGATTTTCTCGCCTTTCTTGTACTGCTCGGTTTTCTTGAAGGCATCGAAAGCAATGACGATGCCGCCCAAATCGGCAATGTTTTCGCCGGCTGTGGCCTTGCCGTTGATGTGCAGCGAGTCGAGTACGGTGTAGCCGTTGAACTGGCGCACGATGCCGTTTACGCGCTGCTGGAAGGCGGCGCGGTCTTTCTTGCTCCACCAGTTGCGCAGGTTGCCGTTCTCATCAAACTGGCTGCCCTCGTCGTCGAAGCCGTGGGTTAGCTCGTGGCCGATGGTGCTGGCGCCGGCATAGCCGTAGATGATGGCATCGTCGGCGTCGGCATCCTTGAGGCCCGGCACCGCGAAAATGGCGGCCGGCAACACGATTTCGTTGTTGCTGGGGTTGTAGTAGGCGTTATAGGTCTGCGGCGTCATGCTCCACTCGGTGCGGTCGACGGGCTTGCCCAGCTTATTCAGCTCGTAGCGGTAGCGCCACTGGTTGGCGCGCATCATGTTGGCGGCGTAGGAGTCGCGCTTGATGTCCAGGGCCGAGTAGTCGCGCCACTTGGCGGGGTAGCCCACCTTCGGGGTGATTTTGGTGAGCTTCACCAGGGCCTTCTGCTTGGTGGAGTCGCTCATCCAGTCCAGGGCCTGAATATGCTCGCGGAAGGAGGCCACCACGTTCGTGGTCAGCTTTTCGTAGCGGGCCTTGGTTTCGGGCGTGAAATACTCTTTCACGAACAGCTGGCCCAGGGCCTCGCCCATGGCGCTTTCCTCGTCGTCGAGCACGCGCTTCCAGCGGGGGCGCTGCTCTTTGCGGCCCTGCAGCACGGTGCCGTAGAAGCGGAAGTTCTCGTTGTCGAAGGGCGCGCTCAGGCGCTCGGCATAGGTGTGCAGCAGCTGCCACTGCAGGTAGGCGCGCCAGTCTTCCACGGGGGCCGTGCGCAGTAGGCGGGCGGCTTCGCGGTAGAACTCGGGCTGGCCCACAATCACCGTATCCACGCCGGGGATGCCGGCCTGCGTGAACCAGGTTTTCCAGTCAAGGCCGGGCGTGAGCTGGTTGAGCTGGGCCAGGGTCATCTTGTTGTAGTTGGCGTACGGGTCGCGCAGGGCTTCCAGCTTGCGCGAGGCCCCGGCCAGGGCCGTTTCCAGCTTCACCACCTGGGCGCTGTGGCGCTGGGCGGTGGCGGCGTCTTCGCCCATCAGCCCGAGCATTTTGGCCACGTGCGTGCCGTACTCCTTGCGGATGTTGGCGGTGCGGGCGTCCTTGTTGAAGTAGTAGTCGCGGTTGGGCAGGCCCAGGCCGGCCTGATACAGGTACAGCGCCATCTTCTCGCTGTTTTTGGCGTCCTGCGCCACGTAGGGCCCCACCAGCGCATTCACGTTCAGCGGAATCAGGCGGGCCATAGCGGCCTGCACGTCGGCGGGCGTGCGCAGGGCGGCCAGGCGGTCCAGCTCGGCTTTCAGCGGCGCCAAACCTTGCTTGTCGATGGCCACGGAATCCATGCCGGTGGCCCAGAAGTCGCCGATTTTCTGCTGGGTGCTGCCGGCGGCGGCGTTGGCTTTGGCAGCTTCCTGGTTGAGGGCGCGCAGGCGGGCGTACACCTCATTCTGCACTTCCTTGCCGATGCCCCAGCTGCTTTCCGAAGCCGGAATGGGGTGCTGCTTCAGCCATCCGCCGTTGGCGTACTGGAAGAAGTCATCGCCGGGGCGCACGGTGGTGTCGAGGTTAGCCTGGAGCAGGTCGGGCTGGGCGCTGCCCGATTTGGCGCCGGAGTTGCAGCCGGCCAAAGCCAGCAGCAGGGCGGGGGCGGCCAGCCAGCGGCGCGAGGAGGGAAGGAAGGTCATGGAGAAAGGGAGGTTGAAATCAATTGCGGACGCAACCTAACAGTTCTGCCAAACACCTGTTAGGTTGCAGCTATGCCGTTAAAATTTCTGCTGCTGCTCAACTTCGCGCTGGCCGCCTACCTCACGGGCCTTATCTGGACGGTGCAGCTCGTGCATTATCCCGGTTTCGCCTACGTGGCGCCCGAGAAGTTCGGGGCGTTTCATCAGCACCACACCCGCACCATGAGCTTTGTGGTGCTGGCCCCGATGGTGCTGGAGCTGGGGCTGGCCGCGTGGCTGGCCTGGCAGGGCCGCAGCGCGCTGGGCGCGGCCGGCTGGTGGGCGCTGGCGCTGGTACTGCTCATCTGGGCGGCCACGTTCTTCATCTCCGTACCGTTCCACAACCGCCTCGCCGCCGACGGCTACAGCTACGTGGCCATCGACGGGCTGGTGCGCACCAACTGGCTCCGCACCGTGGCCTGGACCTTACGAAGCGGCCTGCTGGGCTGGCTGCTCTGGAAAATATTGTAGCGCGAAGCCTTTGCTTCGCGTATCGTTGCAGAATGGCGCGGCGCAATGCTCCCAGGGTTGAAGCCCTGGGCTAGTCAGCGGAACAGCCAAAACGGAACGTAGAAACCTTCCGTAGCCCAGGGCTTCAGCCCTGGGGCGCCCGTGCCACCCCAACAGCACACATCAATAATCACCAAGCACCACAACCCATGCTGCCTGCCGCCGCCGACTTCCTGCCCGAACTTCAATTCCAGACCAGCCGCAGTAGCGGCCCCGGCGGGCAGAACGTGAACAAGGTAGAAAGCCGCGTGGAGCTGCGCTTCCGGCTGCTGGAGTCGCAGCTGCTCACCGACGAGCAGAAGCAGACGCTGCAGCAGAAACTGGCCTCCAAGATTACCTCCGAGGGCGAGTTGCTGGTGGTGGCGCAGGAAGACCGTAGCCAACTGCGTAACAAGGAAACGGCGCTGCAGAAGTTTCATGAGCTGCTCACCAAAGCCCTGCACAAGCCCAAAGCCCGCAAAGCCACCAAGCCCAGCAAAGGCGCCGTGCGCCAGCGTCTGGAGTCCAAAAAGAAGCACGCCGACAAGAAAACCAACCGCGGCCGGGTGGATTTTTAGTGCCTAGTGCTTGGTGCATAGTGCCTGGTGCATAGTGCCTGGTGCCTGGTGCCTAGTGCCTGGTGCCTAGTGCCTGGTGCCTAGTGCCTGGTGTTCTTAACGGTTGAACCAACTAAGCACTAAGCACCAGGCACTAAGCACTAAACCCTAAATCCAGCCTTTGCGCCTGAACCAGACGTAAATCCCCACCGAAATAACCACCATCGACAGGATGGAAACCGGGTAGCCCAGCTTCCAGGTCAGCTCGGGCATGTAGTTGAAGTTCATGCCGTAGATGCCGGCAATGAAGGTGAGGGGCAGGAAAAACGCCGAAAACACCGTCAGCACGCGCATGGCCTCGTTGGTGCGCTGCGACGACAGCGAGAGGTAGAGGTTCATGAGGTTGGTGGCGCCGCCGTCGAGCTGCTGGTACATGGTTTCCACCTTCACCTGCAGGTCCTGGGTGTCCTGTAGCAGCGTATCGTCCGTGACGGAGGTGGCCAGCTGCCGGCGCAGCATCGTCAGGATGTCGCGCGTGAGCAGCAGCAGCTGCTTGGCGGCGGAGGCTTTGCGCTTGAGGAAGTACAGGCCCTGCAGGGCGTTGGGCACTTCCTGCTTCAGGAAGATTTCGGCCTCGTAGTCGTCCAGCTCCCGCGTGAGCGTGAGGGCAGGCTGCATGTAGCTGTTGAGGGCGTAGCGCACCAGATGGAAGGCCACTTCGGCGGGCGTGTTGCACTCCTGGCCGGGGGCGCGGGCCACCCGTTTCAGCTCGTTCAGCACCGGGTGCGGCAGCCGGTGCACCGTAATCAGGTAGTCGGCGGCGTAGAACACGGCAATCTTGGTGCTCAGCTCCTGAATGGTGTCGGCCTCGTTGGTTTTGGGCGGGTTGAACACCCGCAGAATCACGAAGCTCAGCCCGTGGGTGGCCTCAAACTTGGGCAGGTGGGTGGGCTCCAGACAGTCGCGCACCAGCGAGTCGGGCAGGTCGTACTGCGCGGCCACGGCCTGCAGCTCGGCCACGGTGGGGCTGGTGATATCCAGCCAGGCAAAGGCGGATTCCTGGTGGGTGAGGAGGGTTTCGGTCATGGGCAGTGCGGTTGGCAACAGGTCCTCGTCGCGAAATGGAATTTCGCGTTACAGCAGCGTGCCGCGCAGCACCAGCGTCGCCACTGAGAAGTAGATGATAAGGCCTGTTACGTCCACGAGCGTGGCCACGAATGGGGCCGAGGCCGTGGCCGGGTCGAGGCCCAGGCGTTTGAGCAGCATGGGCAGCATGGCCCCCGACAGCGCGCCCCACAGCACAATGCCCAGCAGTGAGAAGCCCACCGTCACGGCAATCAGCTGCCAGTATGGCCCGAAGTATCCGGGGTCTACTACCTTAGCCCAAAGCACGATGCGCAGCGCACCCACCACGCCCAGAATAGCGCCCAGCGCTAGCCCCGAGATGATTTCGCGCCGCATTACCAGCCACCAGTCGGAGAGGGTGAACTCGCCCAGGCTCATGGCCCGGATGATGAGCGAGGTGGCCTGCGAGCCGGCATTGCCGCCGGCCGAAATAATCAGCGGAATAAACAGCCCCAGCACCGCCGCCTTCTGCAAATCGTCTTCGAAGTGGTGCATGGCCGAGGTGGTCAGCATCTCGCCAATCAGCAGAATCACCAGCCAGCCGGCTCGCTTCTTTACCATGCCCCAAATGGAGGTGGCCAGATACGGCTCGTCCAAAGCCGCCGAGCCGCCCAGCTTCTGGATGTCCTCGGTGTCTTCTTCTTCCCGGATGTCCAGGATGTCGTCAATCGTCACGATGCCAAACAGCACGCCCTCGTCGTTGACCACGGGCAGGGCCACCCGGTCGTTTTTGCGGAACACGTCGATGGCCGCTTCCTGGTCCTGCATGGCGTTGAGCTTCACGTAGCGGCGGTCCATCAGCTCGCTCACGGGCCGGTCGGGCGCCGAGAGCAGAAACTCCCGGATGCGGATATCGTCGATGAGCACGCCGCGCTGGTCGGTCACGTAGAGTACGCTCAGCGTCTCCGACTGCCCGCCGTGGCGCCGGATGTAGTCCAGCACCTGCTGCACGGTCCAGCTCTCGCGAATGGCAATGTAGTCGGGCGTCATCAGGCGGCCCACCGAGTACTCGGGGTAGCCCAGCAGCTCCAGCGTCACCTTGCGCTCCGGCTCGCTCAGCGTCTGAATCAGCTCCTTCACGAAGTCGTCGGGCAGGAATTCCAGTAGCGCCGTCCGGTCGTCGGGCGACATTTCGTTGAGGATGTCGGAAATCTTTTCCTGGCTCAGGTTGGCCAGAAAGTGCTTCTGCACCTCCAGATCAAGGTATTCGAACACCTGCGTGGCCAGCCGCAGCGGCAGCAGCCGAAAGATGATGAGCTGCTCGCGCTCCTCCTCGGCCTCAATCAGCTCCACCAGCTCGGCGGGCTCGTAGTGCTTGAGAATTTCCTTGAGCTTGAAAAATTCCCCCTCCTGAATCAGGGACGTGATGTGGTCGGTGGTCGGGTTCTGATTCATGTAACGCAGAGGGTATGTCTCGCTAGGCAGGAGGGTTGGTGACAAAAAAGCCCGCAAAAATAGCCATTCTGTTTCGGGATGCAGAATCCGGCCGGTAATAATACGTCGGCGGCCAAGCCGGTGCCGGCCGGCCGCCGAAACTCCTTCGCTAACAGGCCCACTTGCTGCAAGATACCGTGCTGCCGGCGGGCCGCGCCGCGCCCCGGCAATACTTCTGCCGGGTGGGCGGTAGCAAATCAGGGGGGTACTTGTACATTTGGGCCCGCTTCTTCGCGCTTTCTATGCCTCACCAGACGCCTGCCGCCCCGCCGCTCGGCACCCTTGTTGCCCTCGGCGGTGGCGACGACGACGCCATGCTGGCTTTGCTCTGCGACCTGCTGCCGAGCCCCGCCACTGCCGTCGAAATCGTGACCGTGGCCTCCCGCGACGATACCCGCTCCGGCCGCGCCTACGAGCGGGCCCTGCGCGAGCTGGGCTGTACCGGCGCCCGCCACCTGCGCATCAGCGAGCAGCACCCGGCCGATGCCCCCGACACGCTACGGCGCCTGCGCCACGCCGGCCTCGTGTTTTTCAGCGGCGGCGACCAGGAGCGCATCACCGATTTTCTGCACCACACCGAGTTTGCGCGGGTGCTGCACGAGCGGTACTACCACGATGCCACGTTCATCATTGCGGGCACCAGCGCCGGCGCGGCCGTGCTGCCCGAATATATGATAGTGGACGGCCACGGCTGGCGCGCTTTGCGCAAGGGCGGCATGCAAACCAGCGCCGGCCTCGGCCTGCTGCCCCAGCTGCTCATCGACCAGCACTTTGTGGAGCGCGGCCGCTTCGGAAGGTTGGCGCACGCGCTGCTGGCCCACCCCATGTGCCTGGGCCTGGGCCTGGCCGAAGAAACCGGCATCATCATCCGGGGTGGCACCGAGGCCGAGGTGTTCGGCGACGGCGTGGTGATGGTGGTGGACGGGCGCCAGCTGCAGGGCAACAACCTGGGCCGCATCGGACGCGGCGAGCCGGTGAGCGGGCAGGACCTGCGGGTGCATCTGCTGGTGGCCGGGCAGCGCCTGCAGCTGCAGAATAGGCGGGTGATAGGAGAGGAACCGGATACAAGGTGAGCTTCAACTCACCATATTTGCACGCCGCCAGCCATACGCTGAAATTTCCGGGCTTTCCCGTTCGTTCTACGGCACGTAACAAATAGTCGGCAAGCCGACTAACCAAGCATTTTTCTCCCTACATTTAAGTCGCGACAACCCCTAATTCTCACCTTTCTCACTTTTTTATGACTTTCAAATCTCTACTCCTCGTGGGTGGTGCGCTACTTACGGGTACGGCCGCATCGGCGGGCGGCTACCAGGTGACGCTGGCCGGGATTAAGAACAACGGTATGGGCGGCGTCGGCGTCGGCCTGTCGCTGGACCAGACGGCCATGTTCTACAACCCCGGCGCCCTGGCCATGGTGAAGGAGCGGGGCGTGCAGCTCGGGGCCAATGCCACGCTGGCCCGCCAGGCTTTCCGCGCCGAAAACGGCAGCGTGCAGCGCGAGCTGCAGAACAACACGACTACGCCGTTCAGCCTGTTTGCCGGCTTCGGCCCCTCGGAAGGCAAGTTCCGCGCGGGCATTGCCATCTACACGCCTTTCGGCAACAAGCTGCAGTACGCCGACGGCTGGGAAGGCCGTTTCGCGCTGACGCAGATTGACCTGAAAGCCATCTACGTGCAGCCGACCTTCAGCTACGCCGTTACCGACAAGCTGAGCATTGGTGCCGGCCTGACGTACCTGGCCCTGGGCTCGGTGAACCTGCAGCGCGACGTACCGGCCCAGAACGCCGACGGTCAGTTCGCCAGCATCGAGCTGGACGGCAAGGCTGAGCGCAAGTTTGGCTTCAACGCCGGCGTGTTCTTCAAGCCTTCCGAGAAGCTGAGCGTAGGCATCAGCTACCGCTCGAAAATTGATGCTGAGGTGAAGGACGGCGACGTGACGTTCCGCAACCTGTCGGCTACGGCTGCGCCTGGCTTCCAGGCCACCAAGTTTGCGGCTACGCTGCCGCTGCCCGCTACCACCTCCATCGGTATCGGCGTGATGCCAACCGAGAAGCTCACCATCGGCCTTGATGTGAACTTCGTGGAGTGGAGCGCTTACAAGAACCTGACGTTCGACTTCAACGCCCCGGTAAATGGCTCGCCTACCAGCACGTCGAAGCGCTTCTATGAGGACGCCCTAACATTCCGTATCGGTGGCCAGTACCAGGTAACGAGCGGCCTGACCGTGCGCGCCGGTGGTGCCTACGACAACTCGCCGGTGAAAGACGGCTACATCACGCCTGAAACGCCTGACTCCGACCGGGTAACCGGCACGCTGGGCGCTTCCTACAAGTTTGGGGAGAAGTTCGGTGTTGACCTGAGCACGCAGTTCGTAAACCTGAAGAAGCGTACCCAGACCCAGGCCGACCTGCTCAGCAACGGCACGACGGACCGCGTAGCGGGTACTTACAAGACCAGCGTAGTAGTGCCCGGCATCGGCCTGAACTACACTTTCTAATCTCTTTGCTTTCTCTTCTCCTATGAATACGTTTTCCCTCAAGAAAACCTGGCCAGCAGTAGCGCTGCTTGGCCTGGCGGCCTGCCAGCCCGAGCTGGATGCCCCCGCAGTAGATAAAGGCTCCGCCGATTTCAGCAGCTACGTAGCTATTGGCAACTCCCTCACGGCGGGTTTCCAGAGCGGTGGCCTGGCTAATTTCGGTATTGAGACGTCGTATCCGGCTATTCTGGCGCAGCAGTTCGCCAAGGCCGGCGGCGGCGACTTCGTGTCGCCGAAGTTCGACGACGGACAGCGGGACGGCTCCGGCTACCTGAAGTTCTACGGCATCACTACGGCCGGCTCGCCGGTTATTCTGGCCCCGGGCCAGAGCACCAGCGCCACGCTGGCCGGCGAAACCACAGCCCGCACGTTCACCAACAGCCCGGCCGACTACAAATTCGCCTTCACCGGCCGGACGCTGCCTTCCGGTACTGCCGAACTAGCCCCATTCAATACAACTCAGCCCAACAACCTGGGTGTACCCGGTATTTCGGTGCTGAGCGCCGACCGTACGGCTTCCACCGTGCCGCAGATTGCCGGCGCAGCGCAGGCTTATGGTACTATCAACAACTACTACCAGCGTCTGCTGCCCGTTGCTGACCGTGGCGTAACCGATTACACCACGTTCATCAGCCGTAAGAACGCTACGTTCTTCACCTGCTGGCTGGGCAGCAACGACGTGCTGACCTACGCCACCAACGGCGGCGTAGCCGTAGCTACCAACCCCTTCAGCAACCTGACGGACACCACCAGCTTCGGCCGGGGCTACCGCAACATCGTGCGCACCATCAGCAAAAACGGTACGGTGGGCGGCGTAGTAGCCAATATCCCGAACGTAGCAAACGTGCCGTACTTCACGGCCGTAACGGTAGCCAGCGTGCTGGCAGGCTTCCAGCGGGTGAACCCCGCTGCTCCGGCCGTGTTCATCCAGACCAGCTCTACTACCACGCCCGTGCGGGCAGCTACTGCGGCTGACCTGATTACGCTGCCTGCCGCCTCGGTGGTAGCTACCGGTGTTGGCTCTTCGCCCACGAACCCAATTCCTAACAACCTGGTGCTGGACGCTGCTGAGGTTACGGCTATCCAGACCCGTACCACGCAGCTCAACAACATCATCGCCAAGACGGCCCGCCAGTATAAAGTGGGTCTGGTGGATATGAACTCGTTCTTCAGCACGGTGGCGCTGGGTGGCATTGCCATCAACGCTACGTCGAATAACGCCGGCTTTATCCGTGGCAACCTGTTCTCGCTGGACGGCGTGCACCCCACTTCGCGTGGCTACGCCGTTATCGCCAACGAATTCATCAAGGTGATCAACGCTACCTACGGCGCTTCTATCCCGCAGGTGAACCCCACCGAGTACAACGCCCTGCTGCTGCCCTAGTCAGCTGCCAGCCGCATAAGAAAAGCCCGCTTCCTGATTCAGGGAGCGGGCTTTTTTGTGTTTGTCGGCGGCACGCTGCTGCTACGACAGCTGCACCTGTTGCAGCACTTCGGGCAGTTCTGGGGCGGCCTCGCCGGCCAGGCGGGCGGCAATGAGCTGGGCGTGGTAGCGGCCGTTTTCGATGAACCAGCGGCTGGTGTTGAGGCCGCCGCACACGGTGCCGGCCAGGTAGAGGCCGGGGCGGTTGGTTTCCAGCGTGTCGGCATTGTGGGTGGGCGTCTGGGCGGCGTCAGCTTCGCAGGTGATGCCCAGCGTGGCCAGGAACCGGAAGTCGGGGTGGTAGCCGGTGAGGGCGTACACGTGCTGGGCCGGCAGGGTGCGGGGGCCGTCGGGCGTGTTCAACTCCACGGTGGTTTCGGTAATGCGGGCCACGGTGCTGTTGAACAGGCAGCCGATGCGGCCTTCCTTGATGCGGTTCACCAGGTCGGGCCGGATCCAGTATTTCACTGATTCACTGATTTCCGGGCCGCGCACGACCAGCGTGGGGCGGGCGCCGGCGCGCAGTAACTGCAGGGCGGCTTTGGCCGAGGAGTTTTTGGCCCCGATAATCACCACGTCCTGGTCGGCGTGGGCGTAGGGCTCCTTGTAGTAGTGCGTGACGTGGGGCAGGTCTTCGCCGGGCACGCGCAGCAGGTTGGGCACGTCGTAGAAACCGGTAGCCACAATCACGAATCGCGCCTTGATGCGGCCCTTCTCGGTTACCACTTCAAAGCTTCCCTGCTCGCCTTCGAGGCCGATTACCCGCTCGTAGAGGCGAAGGGTGAGCTTTTCAGTCTGGGCTACGCGGCGGTAGTAGTCGAGGGCGTCTTCGCGGAGGGGCTTGTAGTGCAGCGTCGTCATGGGGTGCCCCCCGATTTCGAGCAGCTCGGGCGTGGAGAAGAACTCCATGTTGGTAGGGTAGCCGATGATGGAATTCACCAGCGCGCCCTTGTCCAGCACGCACACCGAGAGGCCGCGTCGCTGCACTTCCAGCCCGCAGGCCAGCCCCACGGGTCCGGCCCCGATTACCACTACATCAAAAGAAACGTCGGTTGTCATACGCTGTAATACCGGCTCGGCGGCCGGGAGTTTTGGCCGGGCCAAACCGGCGGCGGCCATGAGGGCTTACTTGCGGCGCTTCAGATACGTCAGCGCGCCGGTGCTCCAGAGGGCCACGCCAATGAGCACGGGCTGGAAGAACAGCCGGCCCAGGCGCTTGTCGTCGGTGTCGAGGCCGAAAGCGGAGAGGTGGTGGGTGTACTGGTGGATGTTTCCGGGGAATACCGCCGCGTAGAAGGCCGCCAGCCCAATGCCCATGCGTACCCGGTTTTTGCCTTTCAGCGCCAGCAGCGCCAGTCCCAAACCTATTTCCATCACGCCCGAGGCCAGTACCGTTGTGTCTTTGCTCAGGGGCACAAAATCGGGTACCTGGGCCTGGAACTCCTGGCGCTGAAACGTGAGGTGGCCGGTGCCGGCTACTACCATAAAGGAGCCCATCAGAACGCGGGCTACGTCTTGCAGGGTGGTGGTGTGGGGTTGAGGAGGCATGTGAGGACGTGTTAGCGTGAGCGTGTAGGCTGGCTATACGGCCACTTCGCCCACGCGGATATGCACGGCGGATTTCGCCCATGTGGTTCCTCCACGCAGGTGCACGAACGGCGCGCACGTGGCGCCTCACCCCCCGGCCCCCTCTCCGGAAAAGGAGAGGGGAAAGCCTAGCGTCAGGCAGAGCCGGTTGCTTACCAAGCGTCCAAAAGCCGACGCAGCAGGATGATTTCGCCGGTGTGGTAGGCAGCGTGGTCGGCCAGCAGCATGGCTTCGCGCAGGATGGTCTGGCCGTCGCCGTGCGGAATAGGGGCCAGCAGGTCCGTATCGGGGGCGTGCAGCAGGTCGATGAAGCGTTGCTGGTTGGTCTGAATTTGGGTGAGCGTCTGGTGCCAGGTGGCTTCGTCGGCGGTGGCAGTGTCGGCGGGCCAGTAGCCGGTGGGCCAGTCCGGCGAAACGTGGTCGGCGCCGAGGGAAAACTCCACAATATCCCATTGCGCGATGCGCACGTGCTCTGCCAGCTGCCAGATGGTGTACGGCGCCTCCGGCACACGCTGGTTCCACTGCGCGGCCGTAAGGTCGGCGCAGGCATCAGCGAACGTAACGTGGGCATTGGCCTGGGTAAGCAGGCTAATCAGCTCCGCGACTATTCCGGCTTTCGTGGCGTGGTCCATGGGGTTTGGGGATAAGGGTGGCAGAAAGCAGTAGCGCGAACTTTGTAGTTAGCGCCTCCGCGCCGTTCAGATGATGCTACCGGCGCGGGGACGCGAACTACAAAGTTCGCGCTACTGCTTTCTGTTTCCTGGTGTTAGTGCGCCTGCAGCCAGTTCTGGCCGGTGCCGACTTCCACTTCCAGCGGCACGCCGTGGGGCAAGAGCAAGGCGGTGGCCATCAACTCCTTGATTTTGGGCGTGATGTAGGCCACTTCCTCCTGCACGGCGTCGAACACCAGTTCGTCGTGCACCTGCAGAATCATGCGGGTGCCGAGCTTTTCCTGGCGCAGCCACTCGTGGATGTTGATCATGGCCTTCTTGATGATGTCGGCCGCGGTGCCCTGGATGGGGGCGTTGATGGCGTTGCGCTCGGTGTAGCCGCGCAGGGTGGCGTTGCGCGAGTTGATGTCGCGCAGGTAGCGGCGGCGGCCCAGCAGGGTGGTGGCATACTCCAGTTCCCGGGCCTGGTTGATGCTCTCATCCATAAACTGCTTCACCCGCGGGAACTCCTGGAAGTACGTCTCGATGATGTCGGTAGCTTCCTTGCGGCCGATGCCGATGCGCTGGGCCAGCCCGAAGGCCGAAATGCCGTAGATGATGCCGAAGTTGACGGTTTTGGCCTTGCGGCGCATCTCGCCGTCCACCTCATTCAGCGGTACTTTGAACACCTTGCTGGCCGTGCTGGTGTGGATGTCGAGGCCCTGGCGGAAGGCTTCAATCATGGTCTGGTCGCCCGAAAAATCGGCCATGATGCGCAGCTCCACCTGCGAGTAGTCGGCGGCCAGCAGCACGTGGCTGGCGTCGCGGGGCACGAAGGCCTTGCGGATTTCCCGGCCCTTCTCGGTGCGGATAGGAATGTTCTGCAGGTTGGGGTTGGTGCTGCTGAGGCGGCCGGTGGCCGTCACGGCCTGGTTGAAGCTGGTGTGCACGCGGCCGTCGGCTACGTTCACCAGCTGGGGCAGGGCCTCCACATAGGTGCTGCGCAGCTTCGTGAGCTGGCGATATTCCAGAATAAGGGCAGCAATGGGGTTGTCGGCTGCCAGCTGGCTCAGGATTTCCTCGCCGGTGGCGTACTGGCCGGTCTTGGTCTTCTTGATTTTGCCTTTGCCGATGTCCATTTTATCGAACAGCACCTCGCCCAGTTGCTTCGGCGAGCCGATGTTGAATTCCTGGCCGGCTTCCGCGAAAATCTGCTTTTCGAGGTCCACGATGTAGCCCTGCAGCTCGGCTGAGTACTCGCCCATGGCCGAGGAGTCGATTTTCACGCCCTCGTACTCGATGTCGGCCAGCACCGGCACCAGCGGATTTTCCACCTCGTTGAGCAAATCCAGCAGGCCTACTTCCTTGAGCATAGGCTCGAACACGTGCTTGAGCTGCAGCGTCACGTCGGCATCCTCGCAGGCGTAGTCTGACACCTCGGCCGGGGGCAGGTCGGCCATGGTTTTCTGGTTTTTGCCTTTGGGGCCGATGAGGTCGGTGATGGGCACCGGCGTGTAGTGCAGGTAGGTTTCGGCCAGCACGTCCATGCCGTGGCGCATATCGGGCTCCAGCAGGTAGTGGGCCAGCATGGTGTCGAACAGCGGCCCACTCACCTGCACGTGGTAGTGCTTGAGGATGGTGAGGTCGTACTTGATGTTCTGGCCGATTTTGAGGATGTGCTGAGCCTCGAAAAACGGGCAGAACTCATCCACCAGCGCCTGGGTGGCGGCGTGGTCGTCGGTGGGCACGGGCACGTAGTAGGCCTCGCCGGGCAGCCAGCAGAAGGAGAGGCCCACCAGCCGCGCCGTCATGATATCCAGCCCGGTAGTTTCGGTGTCGAAGCTGACCTCGGTTTGCTGCAGCAGGAACTCCAGCAAAGAAGCGCGCAGCTCGGGCGTGTCCATCAGGTGGTACTGGTGCGGCACGTCCTGCAGCGTGCGGCGTGGCCCAGCTGGCGCGCCAAACTCGCCGGTTTCGCCTTCCTCGGCGCTAATGGCTACGGCCGCATCCGCCGACGAGCCAAACAGGCTGCCCTGACCCTCGGCGGTTTTGGGCCGCCGCGCTCCACGCGAGGCCGGGGCGGCACTCACGCCGGCGGGGCTGCCGCCGCCCAGCACGCGGGCGGCCAGCTGGCGGAATTCCAGCTCGTCGAACAGCTGCCGCAGCTGGTCAGCATCAGGTTGATCCAGCACCAGCTTGTCGGCCTCAAATTCGATGGGCACGTCGAGGTGAATGGTGGCCAACTCCTTGCTCATGAGGCCCTGCTCGGCGAAGTTGCGCACGTTTTCCTGCTGCTTGCCCTTGAGCTGGTCGACGTTAGCAATCAGGTTTTCGACGGAGCCGTACTTCTGAATCAGGGTCTTAGCCGTTTTTTCGCCGATGCCCGGAATGCCCGGAATGTTGTCAGAAGCGTCGCCCTGCAACCCTAGAATGTCAATCACCTGCTCGGGCCGCTCCACCTCGAAGCGCTGCAGCACGTGCGCCACATCCAGAATTTCGGCGGCGTTGCCCATGAAGGCCGGCCGGTAGATTTTGATGCAGTCCGTCACGAGCTGGCAGTAGTCCTTATCGGGCGTCATCATGAACACCTCGCCGAAGCCCTGGGCCTCGGCGCGGCGGGCCAGCGTGCCAATCACGTCGTCGGCCTCGTAGCCTTCCACCATCAAAATGGGGATGTGGAAGGCTTTGATGATCTGCTTGATGTAGGGAATGGCTAGGCCGATATCCTCGGGCATGGCCTGGCGCTGGGCCTTGTACTCGGCGTACTGCTCGTGGCGGAACGTCTTCTTGGCGGCATCAAACGCCACCCCGATGTGGGTGGGCTTTTCCTTCTGCAGCACCTCCACCAGCGTGTTGGTGAAGCCCAGGATGGCTCCGGTGTTGAGGCCCTTGGAGTTCACGCGCGGGTTCTTGCTGAAGGCAAAGTGGGCGCGGTAAATCAGGGCGAAGGCGTCGAGCAGGAAAAGCTTGTGGGGCTGGGCGGCGGGGGCGTCAGGAGTCATAGGGGCGAAGGTACGGAAGGCAACGGGCCGGGCCAGCACAACCCGCGGCCCGGCCTCCGGGTTACGCAACTTCTGGGCGGCGCGGTGGCCGGCGCGCTTTAATTTGCAGGACCCACCCGGAGTTTTCGCCGCAAAAGGCGCTGAAAATGGCGGCTGCCTTACAGCGCACCCTTCACTTCCAGCACAAAGCTGGTGCTGCCCGCCTGCCCGGTGGAGGCCAAACCCTGCACCACCACCAAGTAGCGGCCCGGCTGGTCGCCGGTATAGAAATCCACAGTGCTGGCGGTGGGCCCGGTGGTGGTGATGGCCGGGTTCCAGTACAGCAGGTTGCGCAGGTCGGGGAGGCGGCTTTGCCGGGCTTCGGCGGTTTCGTAGCGGGGGGCGTAGAACTCGCGCTGTGCCTGCAGGCCCTCGTACTGCTGCACCAGCACCCGCGGGTCGAGCTTGAAGCCTTCCAGATCACCCTTGTAAGTGGAGAAGCTCACCACCCCGTCGTAGATGGCGGAACCGTGGAAGTAACGCGCATCCATAACATCCAGCTTGCGGATGCTGAGCGGGTTCATCGCCATGATTTTGTTGATGTTGAACACGGGCACCCCGTCCAGCAGCACCATCGGGTTTTCATCCAATACGGTCTGGTTTACCTTGTCTATGACCAGGAAATGAAAGCCGTCTTTCCGGATCCTGACGATGACGCCCGGTACGTACTCCCGCATCACCTCTTCCATCACCTTGAAGCGCGTGTACTTGTCCAGCAGGTAGGTCTCGTCGGGCGAGCCGTAGAAGGCGGCGCTGTCGGGCCGAAGTGGGGTATACCGGTTGCGGTACTTCCCGAAATACTGGGTTTGCAGCTGCGCCTGCAGGTGGCGCGCGGCGTAGCTGGGCTGCAGCCGCAGGGCGGGCGCGGCTGCCATGGGGAAAGCGGGGGTGTACTGGCTGGCAAAAGCCGGCAGAATTTCCAGGCGGCAGGTGCTGTCCTGGGCCGGGTTGGTTTGCATGATCAGGTCACGCGGCCCGTACAGGTCGTTCATCTCAAAACGTACCCGGCCCCTGGCGTCGCTGACGGCATTGTTGAGTTGTACGATAAGGCTCGGCGACGACAGATACGTGGTGATGCCTGCCACGGGCTGGCCGCTGACCGGGTGCAGCACCCGGCCCTCCACAACCGGGCCGTGCAATTCCGGCAGGTACGTGAAAACCGGTGGGGTAGCGGCCAGCGCCTGCTCCCATTTGAAGCGGCTCCAGCCCTGCGTAAGCATCAGGTTGTCGGTAGCTTCCGGCAGGTCTGGGGCCGTGGACTGCAGGTAGTACTCCGGGTTTTCCACCCTGCCTCGCAGGTCGGCGGTGAGCTGCAGGTAGCTGTGGATGTCCGGCCCCGGTTTGGCACTCAGAGAATCCAGCCGATACACCGCCATCGATAGGTTGGCCCGGGAATCTGTGGCGCCGGGGGTGGCTACGGCAATGCGCACGTTGCCGCGGGTGGGGTAGGCCTGCTGATCAGCAACCGCCGTAATGGCCAGGGGCGGCGGCGGTGGTTGGAAGAACAGCCGTTCGCACAGCGGCTGCTGGTTGGCCCCAAACACGGTAAAGTGCGACACACCGGGGAGCAGCTGTTGTGCATCGACGGTGAAAGTAGCCTGCCCGTCGATAAGCTGGCTCTGCGCCGCTACCACCACCTGCTGGCGTGCGTGCGCCAGCAGAAACACGGCTTCCGGCTGCTTCTGCGTCGATTGCACGGCAATGGTGAGCTGCCGGGAGGCAGTGCGCTCCAGGCGCATCACCACACCCTGCGGAAAGGCCCGCGGTAAGTCCCGGCTGATGGTTGGCCCGTTGCGCACCGTCACGATGGCCTTATAGGTGGCGCCAACTTCAGGCGTCAGCATAAAGCTGCCCATGCCGTGGCGCAGCGTGCGGAAGGTAGCCACGGGCTTGTTCTGCTGGTTGAGCACGCGGCCCTCAACTGCCACGCTCTGGCCCACGGCATTCACGGCCTTGAAAGCCACTTTGCTGCTGAGACCCGCTACCAGGTTGCCGCCCTCCGGATAAAACTGCACGTCATAGGCCACCGAGTCTTTGGCCGCCTGGGCACCGGCCGTCGTGAACGTATTGACTACCGTCACGGCCTGCTGATAGAAGGATTCCGCCCCAAAATTCTTCATCCAGCTGGTGTAGGCCCGCACCTGGTAGGTGCCCGACGGCATACTGGCGGGCAGCA
This sequence comes from Hymenobacter sp. APR13, assembly GCF_000737515.1. Classification (NCBI taxonomy): domain Bacteria; kingdom Pseudomonadati; phylum Bacteroidota; class Cytophagia; order Cytophagales; family Hymenobacteraceae; genus Hymenobacter; species Hymenobacter sp. APR13. The sequence continues at coordinate 1,613,857 of NZ_CP006587.1, read as the reverse complement.
GGAACGAGCCGTGCCCGGTCGCCTGGGCCAGCGCAATTTTGGTTTGCAGCACGGGCGTGTTGCGGGCGTCCAGCACTTCCACGTACGCCACGCTGCTCATAGCCAGGGGGCGGTTGTATGTGCCGTCTACGGTGTAGGCCTTGAACCACAGGGTTTCGCCGCTCAGGTACAGCGGCCGGTCGAGGTGCAGAAACAGCTTCTCCGGAACGGCCTTCTGCTGGTAGCCGGCAAACCGGCGGGCAAGTGCGCTGAAGTCAGGCGCCTGGCCATAGGCGCCGGCGCCACCAGATAGCCCCGCCAGCAGCAGGAGCGCCAGCCGATAGCAGTGGCGCAGGCGCAGAAAACGAACAAGTAGCATAAGGTCTGAGTACAGCATACTGCTACTGCCAGAAGCTGGGCCGGACGGAAGTGCCCCGCAGCCGGCAGTCCACGCAGTCTTTGGTGGCGGACGTGTAGCCCCGCAACGCCCCGCCTGTTGTATACACAGCCCGCACGGGTACCACCTTGTTGCCCCCGAAGATGTTGTGGATAGCCGACAGCTCCACGGTGTCAGGCGGAATGCAGTCCTCGTAGCCGGTCAGGGGGCGCCAGGCTCGCGGCAGCTGGTCGCGGCCGATGAAGAGTCTTTGCTCACTGATGCCGTGCGCGCCTACGTACCCCAGGGCCAGCTCCTGGCCGTCGTTGAGGCACTTCACGTTGCCGGTAAGCTGCGACGGCAACGGGTCAAACAAGGTCCCGATGTTTTCCGTGTTCTTCTGGAGCTGCTCCCAGTACTGGTATTCCTGCGGCGTCTGGGCGTACTGCTTCACCAGAATGCTGTATTTGCGCAGCAGGCGCTGGCTGGTCGTACTCATGGAAATAAGCGGATAATCGGCCACCACATCCTGGGTGAGGGCCGTGGTTTTGCTGAGCTGGATAGGCGTCGACAGCTGGCTGGCCCAGCAGAGTTCCGGGTAAGGCGTCACGATCGGGCGCACCGAGCGGTTGATGTAGGCCACGGTGGGCACCAGCAGCGGCTTGATTTCCCAGGTTTCCTGAAACTCCCAGCGGTAGTACTGCGTGGCGCGGGTGTCGTCGTGGGCATTCACGTACACGGTCAGGCCGTTCGCGCTGGGGCGCCACGTCACGCTGTCGATGGGCGGGGTGGCTTTGGCCTGCACAAATTCGGAGGCGTACAGGAGCCCGGCCTCGGTAGTGATATGCAGCCGGTACTGGTTGCCCGCTACCAGCGGCAGCGGCGCGGCCGTATACACGCCGTCCGCCCCTTCAGCCAAAGGATAGCGCTGGCCGTTTTCGGATTCGATATACAGGGCGGCGCGCAGCTCGGCCGGCGGCTGGCCCCCGGCTTTCACGTCGTAGGTGCGCGACAGGCGGATGGTGGTTGGGCCGCTGAGGTTGATGAAGCCATCGACCACCAGAAAGCTGCGGGTCGAGCCGATATCTTCCGGTAGGTAGGGCTCAATGCAGCTGCCGAGCAGCAGGCTCCACAACAACGATAAACGAGCAAGCAGGGGTAGGATAGCGCGCATCTAGAATCGGAAGTTATAGGTGACAGTCGGAATCGGGCGGCCGAAAATCGACAGCTTGTAGCCATTGATTTTGCCTTCCTCGGCCTTGAAGTAGATGGAATACGGATTCTGGCGGCCGGTCAGGTTGTACACCCCCACCGTCCAGGAGCTGTGGGCCAGCTTTTTCACCTTGTGGCTGCCCTCAATGTTCAGGGCCAGGTCGGCCCGGTAGTAGTCGGGCACGCGGTAGGCGTTGCGGTCAGAGTAGTACACGCGCAGGGAGTTGGCAACGTAGTACTTGGCCAGCGGCAGCGTAATGGGCCGGCCGGTGCTGTAGGTGAAATTGAGCGAGGTGCTGAAGCGGCGGCTGAACCGGTAGTTGCCGATCATCGTCACGTCGTGCGGCTTGTCGAAGTTGCTGGGGTAGTAGCGGCCGCCGTTGATCATCTCGGCCGTGGTGCCCGCATTCACCTGCACCAGCGAGCGGGAGTACGTGTAGCTCACCCAGCCATTGAGCTTGCCGGTGAGCTTCTTCACCATCAGCTCCACCCCATAGGCCTTGCCCAGCGCATTCACAATGTCGGTTTCGATGTGGTCGTTGAGCAGCAGTGTGGCCCCGCTCTTGTAATCCACGAAGTCGCGCAACGACTTGTAGTAGGTTTCCACCGACGTTTCGATGGTGTTGGATTTGAAGTTGCGGTAGTAGCCCACCGACACCTGGTCGCCGACCTGGGGCCGCACGTGCGAATCGCTCAGCTTCCAGATGTCCGCCGGCGACACCGAGGCCGTGTTCGACAGCTGATGGATGTACTGGCGCGTGCGGTTGAAGCTGGCTTTCACGGAAGAATTCTCGGAAAGCGAATAGCGGGCCGACACCCGGTATTCGGGGCCGTGGTACGTGGCCAGCACCTTGCCGGAGCCGTAGCGGGTGGTGTCGGCGATGGTGCTGACGGACTTCGGCAGGCCGGGGTCGTACCCGTACACGTCGCGCGGCCCCAGCGCCTGGAAGAGCGAGTAGCGCAGGCCCAGCGAGAGCGACAGGCGTTGCGTCAGATCAATCCGGTCGGAAACGTAGAGGGCGCTTTCGCTGGCCTTTTCCCTGGGCAGAACCTTTCGGGCAATCAGCGAGCTTTCGCCGCGCGGCAACAGGCTGCCGGGCGAAATGCTATAAAACAGCGAGCTGATCCCAAAATCGATAGTGTGCTTGGCATTCGGGAAGTAGCTGAAGTCGGCCTGCAGGCTGTTCTGGTTGATGTCGTACTGCAGCCGCGACGCATTAACCGGGTTTTTCTCGCTGCTGATATCGTACGCGTAGCCGCTGTAAGCACCCGTAAACACGCCGTACAGCCGGTTGCTGAAGTTGTGCTGCCATTTCAGGCTGGCCGTGCGGTTCTGGTACTGGTAGGTGGTGTCGCTGGCCAGCCGGAACCGGTCGGAGCTCAGATACCCGGTGGCATAGAGCGTGTTTTTCTCGTTGATCTGGTGGTTGACGTGCGCCGAAACATCCGAGAAGGCGGCGGCACTCTGCCGGAAGCTGCTGTTGTCGAGACGGCGCAGCAGCCAGTCGGAGTAGCTGGCTCGGCCACTGACGATAAAGGCACTCTTGTCCTTCACAATAGGGCCTTCCAGCGTCAGGCGGCTGGTGAGCGGCCCAATGCCGCCGGAGCCGGCCAGCTTCTTCTTGTTGCCCTCACGCGTCTTGATTTCCAGCACCGACGACAACCGGCCGCCGTATTTGGCCGGAATACCGCTCTTGTAGAGCTCTACCGTTTGCAGAATATCGGGGTTGAAGGCCGAGAAGAAGCCGAACAGGTGCGACGGGTTGTAGATGGTCGTGCCGTTGAACAGAATCAGGTTCTGGTCGGTGCTGCCGCCGCGCACGTTGAGGCCGGTGCTGCCTTCCCCCACCGACTTCACGCCGGGCAGCGTAAGCACCACCCGCAGAATATCGGTTTCGCCGAACGCCGTGGGCACCTGCCGCATCGTCTTGATGTCGAGCTTTTCCAGGCCCATCTGCATCCCCGACACGTTTTTGTCTTTCTCGGCCTCAATCACCACCTCTTTCAGCGGGGTGATGTCCTCCTCCACCTCAATTTCCAGCTTGCCGCTGGAGCGCAGCAGCACCTGCCGCCGGGTGTTTTTGGTGCCAATGCCCCGGATGTTGAGCTCGTGGCGGCCCGTGGGCAGCGTGAGCGAGTAGTAGCCGAACTGGTCGGTGCTGGTGCCCACGCCGGTTGCGCCAACGTAGATGGTCGCCCCGATGGTGGGTTCCCCCGATTTCAGGTCCCGGATATGCCCCGCCAGTGTCGCCCGCCCGTTGCCAGTGCCTCCGGTGCCAATTTCGTAGAGCCGTACTTCGGCCTCGCGCACGTAGCGTGCCCGGCCCGCTACCGTGGTAGCCGGTAGCGGCTCGTCAGAAGGGAGGTCAGCGGGGGCGCCGCCGGTACCGGGGCGGAAAAAGTCGGCCGGCAGCTCTGTCCTGATGCGCGGGCCAGCGGTGACGAATATGCGGTGCTCCTCGTCGGCCACCCACGAAAAGGCCGTGCCCTGCAGCGCCCGCGCCACCACGGCTTCCACGGGCTCGTCGTGGGCCTCCAGCGTCACAAAAACACTATCGACGGCGGCTTCTTCAAAGAAAAAGTGCGTAGGCACCTGGGTTTCCAGCTGCCGCACGAAGTCGATGAACAGCGTATGGTCGAAGCGGCCGCTCACCCGGTCCGGCGGCCGTTGCTGGGCACTCACCTCGCGCCCTGCCCCCGTCAGGCACAGCAGCACTAGCAGTAGTCGTCGATAGAAAGGTATCATAGCGGAAGAGCGGGGGAGATATATGAAAGAGTTGCCTAACGGGGCAGCTGCTCGAAATAATTAACGGCACTTATAATGCTGGATTCCCTCTGTTTTGTGTCGAATTTAAGCTTGTTGCTTTTTATGTATTTTTTTAACTCAACTTCCTTGCTTCCTAATGCCAGAATAAGATTTTTCCGGCTGTTGATATCATAAAAAATGCCGGACTTTTCCAGGTATAATCGGATTTCAGGATTGAATTCTAAAATAATTTTCTGCTCCTCTATCTTCTCCAGCGTACCCTTTCTGCGTTGTGCAAAAACCCTGAAGCTTTTGTCTAGCAGCAACTCATAAAAACCAGTCTTAATAACGGCCTGGTTGCTGCTGTCCGCAACTATCCGCGTAAAGTAGTGGCCGTCGATAGTGAAATTCTGTATGTCTTTGTTGATGAGCCGTAAAGTGAATGGGTTATTGGCATGCTGCACAACTACCTGGTTGCGTGCTATGTCGTAGGCTATTTTTACGTTCTCGAATAAATGATTGTCGTACGTGACGCTACCGTTCAGCTTCTGGTCTGATAAAAAGAACTGGTGCCCTTTGATAGTAGTATAGAGCTTGGTGTAATCAATGTATTCGGGGCCGTTGTATAATTTAGTCAAGCCTATTTCGTTTTGATAATATTCCTGCCGGACATACGCTGCCGGATTGTAGGTCAGGGTAGTACTGTCAGGTAGCTGCTGGCAGAGCGAAGGGTAACCAGCCGCCAGCAAAGCCGTGAGTAATACGAGTCGTAGCATAGCAAATACAGAAAGTAAATAACTTGGATAATGCCCGTGCCTGCCCGCAATATAGCGCAAGCAATGGCAGGTGGTGCCTTGTAAATATAGGTAGTTGGGATTGACAGATAAGCATAAAAGAAAGAAAATGAGCAGTGCGTAAGCGGTTGCTATTTATTGCATTAACTATATGTAACCCGGTTTGGCGCGCTGTCAATGCTTCTGTCTGACGGCAGTAGCCATCCGGCCAGTTGGCGTGAGTAAGGGGAGTAGTGGTTTGGGTGGACGTTGCTGCCGCCGCCGTGGCATGGACGGAAGTGCGGTTGTGCCGTCGGGCCGGAGCGTATAGGGTGCGCCACTACGGCAATAAGCTGCGCGCAGCAGCGTGGCCGGCTCTGGCGTATAGTTGCAGAGACGCAAGCGGCATGGCTCAAACCAGCCGCTCGGTATGCCGTAAGCAGCCCCTATGCGCTACATCTCCCTCGACCTTGAAACCACCGGCGGCAACCCTGAGCGGCACCAGATTTTGGAGCTGGCCGCCGTGGTGGAAGACACCCGGCACCTGCTGCCGCTAGCTGAGCTGCCGGCGTTTCGCCGGGTGGTGCGGTATCCGGAGCTAACCGGGACGGCCGGGGCCTTGGCTCTAAATGCTGGTTTACTACAGGAGTTGGCCCGCAAAGAACCCAACCCCGAGTTGTGCACCCCCGACGAGTTGCTGCCCCAACTGCGGGAGTTTCTGCTGGCCCAGGGATTCAAAACTGATAAAAAAGACTGCGTAGCAGTAGCGATGGCCGGCAAGAACATTGCATCCTTCGACTTAGGCTTCCTGCGTCAGTTACCAGGTTACGGCATGTTGGTACGCGCCGAACCCGCCATGCTCGATCCGGCTGCCTTCTACCTCAACTGGCACAAAGACACCCGCCTGCCCACCATGCAGATATGCAAGGCCCGCGCCGGTTTCTCAGACGACACCGTGGCCCACCAAGCTCTGGCTGACGCCTTGGACGTAGTGCAGCTTCTGCGCCCATTCTACGAGTTGCCGGTATACAAAGCAGTAAATCAGTAGCTGAGCAACAGGGCTAGAAAAGTAGCTGAGTAATCGTTCGAGTGCACGTAAAGCAGGCACCAGAACAACCACTCAGCTACTCGTTTACCAGTCGCCGGAGGCGCCGCCGCCGCCGGAGCTGCCGCCGCCGAACCCGCCGAAGCCGCCGCCGGAGCTGCCGCCGCCGAACCCACCGCCGCCCCCGAAGGTGCCACGGCCGCCACTGAAGTCGCCGAAGATGATGGGCGGAATCATGCCGCCGCCAAAGCCGCGGTTGCGGCCACCGCCGCCGCCGCCGCCGCGGTTGCGAAGCAGCATAAACAGCACCAGCGCTCCGATAATCAGCCAGAACATCCAGCCGGAGCCGCTGCTGTCGTTGGAACGGGTGCGGGCCGGGGCTTTGGTCTGGTCGGCCTTGTACTCACCTGCCGCCAGCGCAATCAGCTGGTCTGCCGCTTTGTCAATGCCGATGTAATACTGCTTCTCGCGGAACGCCGGAACGATGGTATTAGTTATAATGCGCTTGGACAGCGCATCGGTAATAGCACCTTCTAGGCCGTAACCGGGCTGGATGCGCGCTTTGCGTTCCTGCTCCGCAATCAGGATCAGGACGCCGTTGTTGTTGCCTTTCTGGCCAATGCCCCAGCTTTCGTAGAGCTGCTGCGCAAAATTGGCAATGTCGTCGCCGCCCAGCGTGGGTACGGTTACAACAGCAATCTGCGAAGACGTGGAATCGTTGTAGGCGACCAGCTTTTGCTCAAGTGCCTGCACTTCATCCGGCCGCAGCATACCGGCCAAGTCGTTGACGAGGCGTGGCGGGTTGGGGCGCGGGGGCAGTTGCTGGGCAACGCCAGCCCAGCAGACAGCCAGCAGCAGCGCTACCAGCAGCGGCCGCAGCCAGAGCGGCGGCCGTAACAGAGTGGAGTGTGTCATTTGCGGGGAGGCTGGGGCGTGCCACCACCAAAGGAAATGGAATCGTCGAGCTCGTTCTGGTCGGTGGCGGCGTCGTAGGGGAAGTAGCGCTGCAGCTGCTCGCCTACCAGCCGGATGCCATTTTCGAGTCCGCCCGCATATTTCTCCTGCCGAAACAGCTGGAGCACGTTTTCCTTGGTGGTTTCCCAGAAGTCGTCGGGTACGGCGGCGTTGATGCCAGCGTCGCCGATAACGGCGAACTGCCGGCTCTGCCAGGCTAGATAGAATAGCACACCGTTGCGTTGCGCCGTTTTATGCATGTTGAGCTCGGCAAACACCTGCGCTGCCCGGTCCAGCGGGTCGGGCGTAGGGCAGTGGTCTTCCAGATGCACCCGGATTTCGCCCGAGGTCAGGATTTCAGCCTGCCGGATGGCCTCTACCAAGGCCTTTTCCTGCTCTGTGGTGAGAGGGTTGTTCATGGGCAGTGGTCAGTAAGCAGTTGTCGGTTGCCGGCCGCAAGAACCTGCAGGCAGGCCCGACAACCAACAACCGACAACCAATAAATTAGAACTGAACCGTAGGCGCCTTCTGCGCTGCAGCATCAGCCTCAAAGTAAGGCTTCTCCTTGAAGCCGAACATCCCCGCAAAAATGTTGTTTGGAAAGGACTTCACGAATCCGTTGTAGTCGTTGGTAACGGTGTTAAGCTTGTTACGCTCTACGTTGATGCGGTTTTCAGTGCCTTCAATCTGGGCCTGCAGCTCCTGGAAGTTGGCGTTGGCCTTCAGCTCGGGGTAGTTTTCCGATACGGCCAGTAGGCGGCCCAAACCGGCGCTTACCTGCGACTGGGCTTCCTGAAACTGCTTCAGGTTTTCGGGCGTCAGGTTGTCAGCGTTGAGCTGCACGCTGGTGGCCTTGGCGCGGGCCTCAATTACGTCGGTGAGGGTGGTTTTCTCGAAGTTGGCGGCGCCTTTTACGGTGTTCACCAGGTTCGGAATCAGGTCGGAACGACGCTGGTAGGCACTTTGCACGTTGCCAACCTGAGATTTTACAGCCTGGTCGCGCTCAACCATGCCATTGTAGCCGCACGACGACTGGGAAAGCAGCAGCACGAGGCCGGCAAAGTAGAGAAGAAAGCGTTTCATAAAGAGTAGGAAAGAAATGAAAGGGAGAGAAAACAGAGCAGAAAGAGGGTGGCCGGGGCCGGCAATATGGCCGGGTATGCTGAAACAGGCGGCCTTCTGCCGGCAAAGTACGAATTCGCGCCACAGCGGTTGTGTTTGGCGTTGCTCCCGCCTCGATTCGCTATTTTGCGGACTTACGCCACGCCAGTAGTTCATGAAAGCCATTATTCCCGTCGCGGGCATTGGGTCGCGCCTGCGCCCGCACACGCACACGCAGCCCAAATCCCTGGTCCCGGTAGCCGGCAACACCATCCTGGGGCATATTATCGACCGGCTGAGCGTGGCCGGCGTTCAGGAGTTTGTCTTTATCATCGGCTACCTCGGCGAAAAGATTGAGAGCTACGTGCGCCGCCAGTATCCGCAGCTACGGTGCTCATTTGTCGTACAGGAGCCGCGCGAGGGCATTGCCCACGCCCTCTGGCTGGCACGGGAGCAGTTCCGCCACGAAGCCGACGGCATTCTGATTCTGCTCGGCGACACCATCGTGGACATCGACCTGCCACATATGATGGCCATGCCCGGCAACGTGCTGGCAGTGAAAGAAGTGAAGACGCCTTCGTTGTTTGGGCTGGTGGAAACTGGCGCTGGTGGCCGCGTGACGAAAGTGGTGGAGAAGCCGCGCATTCCGAAGTCCAACTACGCCATGGTGGGGCTCTATAAGATTGCCAACCCCGACTGGCTGGCTTCGGCCTTGGAGCGCATCATCGACCAGGACCAGCGTACCCACGGCGAGTTTCAGCTCACGGATGCCCTCATGCTCATGATTCAGGACGGGGCCGAAATGACCACCACGCCGGTGGATAACTGGTTTGACTGCGGCCGCAAGGAGAGCCTGCTGGAAGCCAACGCCCGCCTGCTCAATCGCCCCGAGTTCCTGAAGCGCCGTGAGTACCCCGAGTTTCCGGATACCATCATTATCCCGCCCGTCAGCATCGGCCACGACTGCCAGATCAGCGGCTCCATCATCGGCCCTAACGTGGCCATCGGCGACCGGACCATCGTCAAGAACACCATCCTGACCGACTCCATCATCGGCTCCTACTCCGAGCTGCGCTCCGCCGTGATGCACGACTGCATCGTGGGCTCCGACGCCCTGTTCCGCGGCACCCGCCACAGCCTCAACATCGGCGACAACACGGAAATCGACTACAGCTAGGGGAGAGTAACTGCGTAGCGGAGTAACGGAGTAATCGTGCTGCCAGGTAGCTAAGTAGCGCGAACTTTGTAGTTCGCGTCCCCGCGCCGTTCGGGCAGGTTCTTCTTGCGGCGTGAATACGCGAACTACAAAGTTTGCGCTACTGCCAACGACGTAGCGGAGTAATTGAGTAATTGTGCTGGTTGACAGAACAATTACTCAGTTACTCCGCTACTCAGTTACTCTCCATGTATCCGCTGCGGGCAGATTGTCGTTACTTTAGCCCGATGCGCTACCCGACCTCCTTCCCCCGCCTGCTGCCCGCCCTGGGCCTGACGCTGCTCCTGCTGCCCGGCTGCTACTCCCGCTCCGATATGAAAGGAGAGGAGGCCGCCGCGGATACCAAAACGGAAACGCCGGCTGCTACGCCCGCCGCCACGCCGACGCCCGATGCTTCCGAAGAAGCTACTGATGTGGTCAGTGGCGCCGCTGCCCAGCCGTTGCAGGCCGTGAACGTGTTCCTGGAAGTATCGGGCTCGATGGAAGGCTTCATGCCCAAAACCGGGGCCAGCGGCGAGAATACTAAGTTTCAGCAGCATGTGGCGCAGCTGCTCTCGGAAATCAACCGGACGCCGGCCGCCCGGAAAAAGGCGTTTTTCCGCATCAAGGAGAAGCCTTACGCCGATACCTACCAGGGTATTTCGGCAACGGTGCGCAGTGGTATTCAGCAGCCAGCCAAAAGCACCGAGTTGCCCGCCGTGCTCGATACGCTGATGACGCGCTACTACCAGCCTAGCACCGTGAGCGTGCTGATTTCGGACTTCATCTACTCCCCGAAAAACGCCGGGGCCATTCCCTACATCAAAACCGACATTACTGACGCCCTGCAGCGCAACGGCGCGCAGCCGGAGCTGGCCGTGTCGGTGTACGGTTACACCTCGGATTTCCGGGGCACATACTACCCAGCGCTGAAGGCGGCCGGTAAGAAAACGGCCTGCTGCGACACCGAAATTCCCTACTACATCTGGGTGCTGGGGCCGGCGGCGGCGGTGCGGCAGTTTGATGCCGCGTTGCTGGAGCAGCAGCCCGCAAAGCAGGCCCACTTCGGCGTTACGTACCCAAGGCCGGCGTATTCGCTGCTGAGCAAGTTCCAGAATAAGGGCAGCTGGTACTACGGCGACGCCGGGGCCAGCAAGCGCACCGCCGACGCCTACCGCGTGGTGGCCGTATCGGAAGCCTCGGCGCAGCAGCCGGTGGAGTTTGTGGTGGGCCTGAACCTGGCGCAGATGCCCGGCCAGTACCGCGACGTGGCCTACCTTAAGCAGAACCTGACCCTGCAGGGCGTGGACACGGATGCCAAGCTGCTCGACGTGCAGGCTGCCTCAGCCCAGACCAAGGCCAGCAGCGGCCCGGAAAGCAAGTTCACGCACTTCGCCAAAATCCGCCTCACGAAAGCGCCCAAAGCGGCCCGCCCGTTGGTGCTGCGTCTCCAGGACCAGCGCCCCGCCTGGGTAGCCCAGTGGACCACTCGCAACGATGGCACGCCCGCGCCCAAAACCTTCGCCCTCATCTCCCTGCTCGATGGCCTGGAGCCGCAGGCGGCCGGGGAGAAGCGCCCGGTGTTTGAGCTGCCCCTGACCGTACAGCCCGCCGAGTAGTAGCGCGAAGCCTTTGCTTCGCGTACAAACGCACACTGCTCGCCACATTACTTGGCACGATAGTCGTTCAACACCGCGCGAAGCAAAAGCTTCGCGCCCCTGACAATTTCGCCCCTCGTCGTATCGTTCCATCACCCGCGAAGGGAAACTTCGCGTTACTTCCTTTCATGAAAGCACTCTTCCGTTTCCTCTACGAACTCATCGGCGCCCCCCAACCACCCGCCGATACCCCCGTGTACCGCGACGTTATCTTCCCCAACCTGGGGCTGCTGAACCTGGGCGTTTCGCTGGGGCTGGTGGTGATGTTCTATCTGCTCATCAACCGGGCCATGGGCGTGGCTACCTTCAACAAGGGCCGGCACTGGGCCATCTTCCTGGGTCTGAATGCGCTGATTTCCTTCTTCGTCACCATCTGGCAGACCAACGCCCAGCAGGTCACCGACCACAGCTACATCTACTGGCTGGCCACCTGGAACGCCATCCTGGGTATGTTCTGGTTTTTCCTGTTCTCCATGCTGCTCAAGCGCGCCTCCACCAACGCCAGCACGACACCGTTCTAGAGCTAAAGCTAAAAGTTAGTTCCCCTCCTTGGAAAGGAGGGGCTAGGGGTGGTTGATAATCGTTGGACGATGACGTTTGGGTTGTTTTGATAAACAACATCAGCAACGAATCAACCACCCCAGCGTCGGCTAAAGCCGCCGCGTCCCCTCCTTTCCAAGGAGGGGAGTTTTGTTCAACATCAGCAACTCATGGCTAAACTCTTTTTATTCGGTATTGGCGGCACGGGTTCCCGCGTGATTCGCTCGCTCACGATGCTGCTGGCGGCGGGCGTGGACCTGCCCAACTGCGACCGGGTGGTGCCCATCATCATCGACCCCGACGCGCACAACGGCGACATGAACCGCACGGTGCAGCTGCTGCAGAGCTACCAGCAGATTTACAAGCGCCTCGGCCCCCGCGAAGAAGGCTTCTTCAAGACAGACATCAGCACGCTGAGCGGCATTTCGCAGGACGTGAACGGCTCGGTGAAGGACACCTTCATCTTCGACTTCGGCGGCATCAACCAGAGCTTCCGGCAGTACCTGAGCTACGACGGGCTGAGCGTGGACTCGAAAGGGTTGGTGGATCTGCTGTTTACGCAGGATAACCTGGAAAGCCCGCTCACCATTGGCTTCCGCGGCTCACCCAACGTGGGCAGCATTGTGCTGAATAAGCTGGTGGAAAGCCCGGAAATGCGGTTTTTCGCCGATAATTTCCAGGACGGCGACCGGGTGTTCTTCGTGTCGAGCATCTTCGGCGGCACGGGCGCGGCGGGCTTCCCGCTGATGCTCAAGAACCTGAAGGATTCGAACACCCGCCTCAGTAACGCCCGTTACCTGCGCGACGCCCCCACCGGCGCCGTGACGGTGATGCCCTACTTCGCCCTCCAGAGCGAGGACAACGCCGTCATCGACTCCAACAACTTCCTCACCAAGACCAAGGCGGCGCTCAGCTACTACGAGCACAACCTGCAGGGTCTCGACGCGCTGTACTACCTCGCCGACACGCCCGACACGCCCTACGAAAACCAGCCCGGCGGTACCCAGCAGAAGAACAAGGCCCACGTGATTGAGCTGCTGGCGGCCCTGAGCATCGTGGATTTCATGCGCTACTCGCCCACCGAGCTGCGCACCGGCGGCCCGCACTTCCACGAGTACGGCCTACAGACCGACGCGCCGGAAATTCAGTTCAGCCACCTGCCCGATGAGACGCGGGAAATCATGGCCAAGCAGCTCACGCAGTTCCTGTACTTCACGCGCTACCACAAGCAGCACCTGCCCACCGACAAAGCGCCCTACGCCGACAATCTGAAGCTGGACTACGCCATGCGCAACGAGCCCATCTTCCGGGAGCTGAACACCTTCCTGCACAGCCAGGACTCGGGCGTAGACCAGTGGCTGCAAGAGCTGGCCCAAAACCGCCGCGCCTTCCGCCCCTTCGACCTGCAGACCGACGACTTCAACGCCATGATCCTGGGTAAGCCGGTGGAAAAGAAGTGGAACGACTTCTTCAACAAGGGCCTCAGCCACAACTACCTGCTCGACAACCTCAACAAAACCGAGAAGTCCATCCAGGAACCCGACAACTTCCGCAAGCTGCTGGAGCTGTTCTATAATGTGACCGATAAGGCGTTTGAGGAGAAAGTGAAAGTGGTGTAGAACGAAAACTCCCCTCCTTGGAAAGGAGGGGACGCCGTGCCGAAGGCGCGGCTGGGGTGGTTTGCCCGCGCGCTGATGTTGTTTACCTGAATGACTTGTAGGATGAGTATCAAGATTAAAGGCTTGCTTCTATTAGGGTTCTTAGCAGGTTTTCTTGTGCTACAGGTTTCTTCGTCTTCCTCTAGTCGTACCCATGTGCAACAGGGACAATTAGAACTTCAGAAACTAGAAGCAGCTAATGTCACATCAGTCACCTTAGCGCCTTTTCCTTCCAGGCCATCTATCGTTAATAAAGCTGTAGTCATAAAAGACTCAACGTTTATCAACACGCTGGTACGCTATTACAAGGGCTTATCTAAATACCGAATAGGCCAAGGGCGAATACCTGGCGACTGGGAGGTAGAAGTAGTCTTCTCATTTGCAGACGGTAAGAAATTGTCGTCTCATATTTATCACAATGAGTACGCTACCCTGACTTTTATTCCGACTACAGAGAAAAATGCTTTCGGTGGGTATGATGATCTGTTTGCGGATAACCCGCAGCATGATATAGGCAGATTGCTAGAGAATTATCGTTAGAACCACACCCAAAAAAGACCTTTCCAAGCAGCAAATGGCCAAAGTCCTTCGCTTACATAACAACGGCTCCCAGCAGGTGCAGGGCTGGCAGAAAACCGCCCCCGTCACCAGCACCGAAATCAACACCGTGACCGACCCCGCGGGGGGCAAGTCGCGCAACCTGGCCGTGAGCATCCCGACGCCGTTTGCGCGGATGCACCTGTTTGAAACGGCTTTCGACTTCCTGGCCCGGGAGGGGCAGCGCAACCCCGGCTCGGTGTACCACGAGCTGACCACCCACTTCTGGGATTTGCTGGAGCTGCTCTACAACTACCACCTCTACACCCAGGCCGGCCGTAAAATCACGCTGCGCCGCTGGAATGCCGAGGCCGAAATCCGCCGGATGCGGCAAGACGAGGGCACGCGCCTATTAGGCGAAACCCTGCAGCTGTACATGCAGGACGAGCGGTTCCGCGACTTCTCCGACATGTACCTGGTGTACTATGAGTCGCCGGAGCTGGCGGGCGGTACGCGCCTGCTGGGCGGTACCTCGCCGCTGACCATCCTGTTCACCGGCCCCGCCGTGACGCCCCTGGACCTGGAGCGGCCCCAGGCCCGCGGCCACTACTTCGACCAGCAGACCGTGCTGCTCGAAGACCGCGACCCGCAGTTCCGGGAGTTCGTGTACGAGCTGTTTCTGGCCTATCCGCAGCTGCAGCGCCGCGAGTTTGCCGGTAGCGTATACGCCGGCCTCGACCGCTCGAAAATCAACCAGCTTCAGATGCAGGGCGACCGGAGCGCCCAGCAGTTTGCCGCCCGCTACCCGGCCCTGGCCGACGTACAGGGCAACCTGGTGAGCGTGAAAGGCGTGCCCCTGCCTGGCCGCGCCGACCAGTCGGCCGTGACCAGCTCCGACCTGTTCATCCAGCCCACCCGCGAATCGACGACGGGCCGGCCGCGCCCGTTAGTGCTGCGCCCCAACCTGACGATGCCCGGCGCCAACTACCTCAACGGCCAGCCCTGGGACGACCGCACGCCGGTGCCCTACTACGACGAGGTGGCGCTGGAAAGCCGCGTGCTGCCCGGCAAAGGCTTCAAGTACCCCTACCTGACGGTGGGCGACCTGCTGGAAGACTCCCTGGTGGAGCTGCCCTACGAGCTGAACACCCAGCGCTTCCACACCGGCAAAGTCACGTTCCAGTACGGGGCTGATGGTCAGGGCCGGGCGCGTTTTCCGTACCTGCTGCCGCTGAAACAGGCGTTTTTTGAGTATTTCACCGAAAACGAGCTGGCCGAGCTGCTTACCTTCACCATCGACCTGAGCCACGTGCGCGTGCAGCTGCGGGTGCCGGTGCAGGCGGGCCGCTTCATCACCTTCGAGCGCAGCTACTACCATAATCCGCAGAACCCCAAGGACGCCCAGGGCCGCGAGATTCTGGAGAAGGGCCGCATTGTGAAGGCCGCCGTGGGCGTGGGCGTGTTCCCGTTCTACAAGGTGCGCTACCAGCCCGAGTACAATGACCTCTACAAAGTGATGCTGGTGGATGCCGACAACGCGCCCACCATGCTCAACCGCCGCTACGACCTCACGTTCTTCGTGAATGGGGAGCGAATTACGGAGCAGGGGGCCGCCCGCCGCGCCACCCGTTATGAGCGCACCCAGAAGAGTATGGCTACTGCCGGCAGCACTTACTATGAAGTCACTGGCACCCACTTCGACCTTGCGGAGTTGACCTGCCCGCCCGCCACCATCGGGGCGGAGCCGGCCCGGGGCCTGCTGGTGCCGCGCTGGCGCGAGCTGGACCGCGGCACCCGCCGCTTCACGTTTGCTGTCGACTTCGGCACCACCAACACCCACATTGCCTACGCCGATTCGCCGAGCGCCCATCCGCGCCCACTTACCATTGGCGAGGCCGATGTACAGGTGGAGTGGCTGCACGCGCCGGTAGCTGATCAGGGGCTTTCGGCCGCGCAACGCTACCGTACGGGCGCCGGCCAGATCTGGGACAACATTGCCACGCTACAAAACCGCGAGTTTGTGCCCTCGTTCGTGGGCGAAGGCGGCTCGGTGTATGAGTTTCCGATTCGGACGGCCGTGTGCGAAACTACGTCGTTTGCCAACGAGCCGGCCAAGGTGCTCAGCAACATCAACATCGGCTTCAGCATCAACACCGAAAACACGGCCGAGCTGCCCCAGAACCGGTTCGTGACCAACCTGAAGTGGTCGGCCGAGCTGGACCCGCAGGGCGTGGCCCGCATTGAGGCGTTTTTCCGGGAAATTCTGCTGCTGCTGCGCCACAAGGCGGCCTTGCACGGTGGCATCTTGGAAGACACCCGCGTGGTGTGGTTTGCGCCGCTGAGCTTCGATGGGTTCCTGCGCAACCAGTTCCAGCAGGTGTGGGATGAGTCGTTCCAGCAGGTGTTCAAAACGCGCCGCGCTACTATCTGCCTCACCGAGTCGGTGGCCCCGTACTACTACCTCACCGCCACCAACCAGGTAGTACCCAACCGCGACGAAAACGTGGTGAACATCGACATCGGTGGCGGCACCACCGACTTGCTGCTCTTCGCCGACCAGAAACCGGCCTACAGCACCTCGTTCCGCTTCGCCGGTGATGACCTGTGGGGCGATGGCTACGCCCGCGTGCAGGGCGCGCCCAAGCAGAACGGCCTGCTGCGCCTCGGTGTGGGCCACGTGGAAAGCCTGCCCGACTCCGAGCAAAACCAGGAGTACAAAGGCTACCTGCGCGCCGCCCTCAGCAATACCGATTTCGGCTCCGCCGACGTGACCAGCCTGCTGTTCAAGTACGATGATGCCCTGCGCTTCACCCAGGCGCTGGGCCTCGGTAAGGGCCGGCAGCTGCGGGTGCTGTTCTACCTGCACTACACCAGCATCATCTACCACACGGCCCAGCTTACCAAGCACCTCGGCCTTAAAACGCCGCGCTACCTGTGCTTCTCGGGCAAAGGCAGCCTCTACCTGCGCCTGCTGGCCGGCGGCAGCTCGCTGGTGGCCATTGAGAAGATTACGAAGGCCATCTTCCAGGCTGTGACGGGCGTGGAGCCGCCCCATAACTTCCGCGTCATCCTGGCCGACAACCCCAAGGAAGCCACCACCAACGGCGGCGTGCTGTTCGAGGAGAAAACCACCACCGACTACGACAACATCAAGCCCGTGAAGTACAGCGGCGCCGTGGAAGGCACCGAACTCAACCAGCAGCGCCTCAAACTAAACCAGGTAGATGCCGAGCTGAAAAACACGGTGCTCGACAACGTGCGCAACTACCTCACCCTCGTGCTCGAAGGCGACGACGTAGCGCCCTACCTGCGCGAAGTAGGCGTGGACGTGGACCGTCAGCGCGTGAAAGACATCCTGCTCCGCGAAATCGAGGACAGCCTGAGCCTGGGCCTGCACCAGTTCCAGCGCCAGCTTTCCAGCGACGAAACTCTGCCGGAAACCCTGTTTTTCTTGCCGCTGAAACAGGCGCTGTACAACCTGAGCCGCGAACTGCAGGCGTAACACTACTGGCGCGGTGGCCCAGGGTTGAAACCCTGGGCTAGGCAGCGGCTATGCTTCTGAAAAGATTAGCAGTAAAGTGTCTGGTCTTATGCAAAATGACAAGCTAACGGAGTTCATTTTCGCGAACCAGCTTTCATCCGTCATGAACCGGACGAAATGGAAGGAACTGGCGCAGGAAATGACTTCTCATCCAGAGTTCAATCCGGAGGTACGCATCAAGTATTTGGATGACCCGGTGGCTGGGAGTAGCTTTTGTCACCTTGACTGGGAATGGGTCAAGCTCGGGGATGCACGAATAATAGAGTGGATAGAAATTGATTCGACCCGCCGAACCTATGTGGGGCAGTTGGTAGATAAGTCCACTTCTGATTTTAGCTCGTGGGTTCGACAGGCTTTGTGTAAACACTCCATTCCATTTGACGAGGCAGAAGGAATCTTCAGAATAAATGGCTACTTGAAACCGAATAGTTGATAACGGCTGCTCCCGCTTATCCTTCCGCTGACTAGCCCAAGGTTTCAACCCTGGGAACCAGGTCCGTTCCTTTCTACCCCCAACACCCTATGACCCTTTCCCGCCGCGTTGCTTCTTTGCTTACCGGCCTGCTGCTGCTCGCGGCGGGCGGCCATGCCCAAACACCCCTCGGCCAGCCCACGCTGGAGGAGCGCAAAGTGCAAATCTGGTGCGCTACGGCCAAGTTCGTATACGAAGACACGGGCCACCCGGAACTGAAAAGCCAGTTGAAATGCGGCGGTCCGCTGAAGGAGTTTGCCGGCAGCATCAAGGCCGATGAGCAGCGCGTGTACTCGGCGCTGTACCAACCGCTGGAAGTGCAGGGCGTGATGTACAAGGGCCTGGGCTCCGACAACTCCCGCCTGCAGACGCTGGTGCGCGAAATCATCAACCGGCTGCGCACGTCTCCTTCGCGCAAGGGCAATGCCGCCCGGCTGGCCGGCGTAACGAAGCTGGAAACGGCCCTGAAAAACTACCTCGACCAGGGCACGCCCATCGGCGACCTGCCCGCGGCCGAAGCCGCCGCCGAAACCGAAACCGTGGACACCACCGCCACCACCGACGAGGCCACGGCTGCCGCCCCCGGCGACGCTGGTCTGGACGAGGCGGGTGTGGCTACTCCTACACCAGCCGCCGCATCCGGGGCCGGGGAAAGCCTGATGAACAAGTTTTTCGGCCCTCTGGGGCTGATTCTGGCCCTGCTGAGCCTGGTGCTGTACGCACTGATGCGCAAGAGCCTCGGGGAGTTTCAGAAGGAGCTGAGCGCCCGCATCGACAAACGTCGGGACGAAATTCTGGCCCTGCAAACAACGCCCGGCAGCAGCAGCAAACCCGCCGAGCGGTTCTCGCCGGCCCAGCTGCGCGAGTTGGAACAATTGATTCAGCAGCGCGTGGAGCAGGAGTTGCAGAAGCGTCAGGCCGCGCCTAAAGCCAACGTAGCTCCCGCTGCCCCGGCTCCGCAGCCCGTAGCGCCTGCGCCGGCCCCGGTAGTCCCACCCGTACCGGCTGCAGCGCCCGCGCCGGCTCCGGTGCCGCCCACGGTTGCCCCGGCTGCCCCGGTAACCAGCCCCGCCGCTCCGCAGGAGGAGTTCGACAGCCTGATACCGCCCGTGCAGCTGCCAACTGCGCCCGCCGCTGCCCCGGCCGTATCCGCCGCCGACCTGCCCCGCACGCGCTACGTGAAGGTACCCGTAAACGGCGTGTTCAACGAGTACGACTTCTCCGACGAGCCCCAGCACGACAGCATCTACGAGATTCACTTGGACCCGCAGTGGCCCGAGCTGGCCACGTTCAGCGTAACGCAGAACCCCGCCGTGCACGCCTACGCCATCCAGAGCGCGCAATATTCCCTGCGTGAAGCCTGCAAATACCAGCAGCCCGCCGGTCCGGTCACGCGCATCGTGACGGAGGAAGAAGGCGTGCTGCGCAAAGCCGCCGGCTCCTGGCAGATCGAGCAGAAAGCTGCCATCCGGTTTGAGTAGACACCGTCTGTCATCCTGAGCTTGCGAAGGACCTTTTTACGTTTGAACGAACCTCGTAATAGTGGCTTGTTCTAACGTGATAAGGTCCTTCCTTCGTCAGGATGACAGCGTGGGAATGCCGTACTTTACTGTTCTATGCTTGAAATCATCCTCGAAGTTCTGGTGGTGACCGTGGTGGTGGGGCTGCAGATTCGCACGTTTCTGCGGACGCGGGCCAATGCCCGGCGACTGGCCGTGCTGTATCCGCCCAAGGAAAGCCTGCGCGTGGAGCACCGCATTGTGCTGCCCGACGGCCGCGACCTGCCCGAGTACGCCGCCGACGCCCCGCCCGAATCCTTCGCCTCCAACCTGCTCAAGGCCGAAAACGCCTCGCCCGAGTTCCAGGAAATCCTACTCGATACCAACGACTACCTGCGCCACAACAAGGGCGCAGCGGCCGATTTTGGGATTCTGAAGGACATTTCGGAGCGCCAGAGCGAGGTGCTGGACAATGCAGTGCAGGCCGAGGTGGCCACTCCCCTCTACCTGGGGCTGCTGGGCACGTTTCTGGGCGTGATTCTGGGCCTCGTGGGCATTGCCCGCAACGGCGTGTCGGATGAAAACGCGCTGACGCCTTTCCTCACCGGCGTGCTCATTGCCATGACGGGCTCCTTTGTGGGGCTGCTGCTCACGCTGCTCGGCAACGGCGTGCTGCGCCAGGCCCGCCACCAGCTGGATCGGCTCCAGAACCAGTACTACACCTTCCTGCAGGCCCGCCTGCTGCCGGTGCTGCACGCCGATATGGCCAGCTCGCTCACCAACCTCAAGTCGGTGCTCGATGCCTTCAACCAGCAGTTTGTGGGCCAGGTGGAGCTGTTCAACCCGCTCATGGAGAAAGTGACGCAGAACATCCGGGTGCAGAGCGACTTCTTGGAGCGCCTCGACACCATCGGCTACGACAAGATGGCGGCGGCCAATATTCTGGTGTTTGAGAAAGTGCGCGAGTCGGCGGAAATGTTCAGCGCCTTCACCGGCTACCAGCAGCGCCTGAACGAGATGCTGCAGAACGGCTACCACTCCGCCGAGGCCGTGAACAGTATTCTGGACCGGCTGCGGGGTTTCGAAAAAGGTATCAACGACCTGGGCCAGTACATCGGCGGCAACAACAACTCGGTGCAGCTGATGCTGGATTTCTTCCAGAAACACCAGGTGGAGCTGCGCAACCTCAAGGACCGCGCCGAGCAGCACATCGACCAGGCCGGCGTGGGCCTCGCCGACGTGATGAACAAGCGCCTGGCCTACAACGAGCGGCAGGCCCAGCTGGCCTACGAGAAGTGGCAGCAGTATTTCGAGCAGCTCAACGCCGACAACGTCTTCGAGAAGCTGCTGAAACAGCTGGAGCCCTTCCAGAACCTCAACGTGCAACAAGCCGACCTCAGCCGCGACGTCACGGCCACCCAGCGCGAGCTGCTGCGCAAAATCGAATTGGACTCGCAGGTGCAAGCCAAGCTGCTGCTGGAACTCTCCAGCCTGAACACGGTGCTGGTGAAAGCCACGTCGAAGAACCGTTTCCAGCGGTTTATGGACAAGCTGTTTGGCGGGGTGAAGCCGCAGTAGCCCTTAGCGTTTATGAAGAAGTGTCTAGCGGTTTTAGGATTTTGTCTGAGTTCTTCATTCGTCGGGTATGCTCAGCAAAGCGGGATAGTCAGAGTCAAAATTCCTGCTCAGTACAACAACCTGTACAACGATGAGCTTATCAAACGATTGATAATTCGTCCGGACGTTGATAGGACGAAATACATCTTTGCCGCCGACACTATTGTGAAGACACTGGAAGTATGCGGAGGTAACGGCGTTTATTATTTTGGACGGAGCGCGACCAACCACACGTCTGCTAATTATCGGGTTGTTATCAAGGTTGGAAATGAATTGCAATATGCTCAAAATGGCAGAGGCCAGCTGGAGCATAGGCAACTCGTTAACAACTACTATTCGAAGATCATTAGTGATAAATGCGTCACTTACGACTCCTCTGTTTCATTGAAAAAGCAGGTTGTTAAGTTGATTGAAATCAACAATGTAAGGACATCTAGCAACAGGTTTTAGAACATCGTATTGCCTCCTTTTCATGAACAACGCCACCTCCAACAAACGCCAAAGCAACGACTTCTTCTGGCCCAGCTACGTGGACCTGATGACGTCCTTGTTCGTGGTGATGCTGGTGCTGTTCGTGTACAGCTTCAAGCTGTTCAAGGACCGGGAAGGGGAGCTGAAGCAGGCCAACGGCGAGCTGAAAGCCAAGGCCGCCGAGCTGGAGCAGATTACCAAAATCCGACGCTCCCTGCAGCAGCTGGAGGGCCGCTACTTCCGCTACGACCCCACCAACGAGCGGCACGAGCTGCTGGTGCCCGTGCAGTTCAAAGCCGGCCGCGAC
This sequence comes from Hymenobacter sp. APR13, assembly GCF_000737515.1. Classification (NCBI taxonomy): domain Bacteria; kingdom Pseudomonadati; phylum Bacteroidota; class Cytophagia; order Cytophagales; family Hymenobacteraceae; genus Hymenobacter; species Hymenobacter sp. APR13. The sequence continues at coordinate 1,592,176 of NZ_CP006587.1, read as the reverse complement.
GAAATCCAGGACAGCTACAAGCCTGCTCTGCTGCAAGCCGGCCGCACCCTGCGCACGGTGCTCAAGAGCATCAAAACCGACCAGCCCGTGCGTTACCTCGTGATAGTGGAGGGCATGGCCGCGCGCTACCCCCAGGGCGACCCGCGCAACGCCCGCGAGGAGCAGACCACCTACCAGCTCAGCTACCGCCGGGCCCTCAACCTGCTCAACCTCTGGAAGCAGAACGGCCTCAATTTCGGCCAGGACCGCGGCATCGAGCTCATCATTGGGGGCAGCGGCTTCTACGGCACCGGCCGCTACCAGGGCCGCCGCGAAGGCGACAACAAACGCTTCCTGATTCAGGTGATTCCGAAGGTGGGGCGGATGCAATAAGCCTCTCACGCCCCAGGGCTGAAGCCCTGGGCTACGTAGCGTTGACATGATGTAGAGACGCAATATTTTGCGTCTCGTCGTTGCTGACGTTGTTCAGATGGCGCAGGACCGGTCGTTCAACGAGGAGACGCAAAATATTGCGTCTCTACATCGTTTATGGCTAACTCAAACAGCTGCTGAATCAGAATTATACTGCCTGCAGCCGCGGCTTCTTCTTGGTTTTGTGGCGTCGGCCCCACCAGATGATGGTGCCGGTGACGGGCAGGCTGGCGCAGATCAAACTCACCAGAAAGGCCACGAGCTTGCCGCCGAAACCCAGGATCTGGCCCACGTGCAGGTCGTAGTTCATGTCGGAGAGCTTGGTGCCGGCGCTTTTGGTGTTGTGGAAACGAGACTCCAGCAGCTGGCCCGAAACGGGGTGGAAGGCGTACTCGTCGCGGTGGTAGTAGTGCAGGGCTTTCCGGTAGGTCCAGCAGAAGGCGGGGTCCTTGCCCGTGCCGGTGGGGCCCAGCAGAATCATCTCGTGGTCGGGGGAGAGGCGACGCGCCGTGCGGTACACGATATCCGGCAGGGGCTGGGGCGCGGCGGTGGCGGGCTGCAGGGTGTCGAGCTTGGTTTTCATGATTTCCTGGGGGGCCGGCCGGCCGCCATCCACGGCCAGCACCAGCGGCTCCAGCAGCCACGGATACAGCATAAACAGCCCCGACAGCGCCAGCACCAGCCCGATGCTGGCCGCGTAGAAGCCCAGCACGTTGTGCAAATCGTAGTTCACGCGCCGCCAGCGGGCCCCCCACTTGATGGTGAAGCGTTGCTTGCGTTCCTGCTTGCGCTTGGGCCACCACAGCACCAGGCCCGTGAGCAGCATCACCACGAATACGCTCACACCGCCGCCTACCACCCACTTGGCTATGGCCTCGGGCAGCAGCAGGTGCATGTGGATTTCCTGCACGATGGTGAAGAAGTGCGTGCGCAAATCTTGCTCGTGCAACACCCGGCCGGTGTAGGGGTTCAGGTACACCTGCGTGGGCACACCACTCTTATCCGTAAAAAACACGGTAGCCGAGCGCTCCGGCCCGAAGTACGTGACCCAGGTGGAAGCGGCATCTACGCCCGGGTGCCCGGCCAGCGCCGCCGCCTGCAGCTGCGAAGGCAGCACGTAGGCCTTACGCTGGACCTCCACCTTGCGCCACGGCTCCGTCAGGTCCCGGATGTCGTCCTGAAACACGAAAATGGCCCCCGTCAAACTCACGATGAACACAATCAGCCCCGAGGCCAGCCCCAGCCACAGGTGCAGCTTTCCGACAGTTTTCTTGAACATGTTCATAGTGAGGCGGAAAACAACTGTCATTCCGAGCGAAGCGAGGAATCTGTGTTTACTTTTTGATGAGTACGCCAGATTCCTCGCTTCGCTCGGAATGACAGGTCATAGATTTAAAACTTATACGCCACGCTGCCCACCACGCTGCGCACTTTCTGCGCGTTCATGGTGGAGTAGCCGATCCAGTACTGCTGGTTGGTGAGGTTATCAACCTTGGCCGAGATGCGGAAACGGGGCTGGTCGTAGAACACCGAGGCGTTGAGCACGGTGTAGCTGGGCAGCGTAAACACGTTGGTGCCGGTATTCACGATTTTGTTGTCGCTGGCGTAGTTGCCGCCGACGCCCAGGCCCAGGCCCTGCACCGGGCCGGCAGGCAGGCGGTAGCTCAGCCACAGGTTGGCCAGGTACGGCGAGCCGGCCGTGGCGGGGCGGCGGCCGTTTACGCCTTCCTCAGCGCGGGTCAGCTTGGATTCGTTGTAGCTGAACCCGGCCACGGCGTTGAAACCCTCGAACGGGTTGGCTACCACGTTCAGCTCCAGGCCCTGGCTGCGCTGGGTGCCGTCCTGGGTTTGGGCGAACTTGGCGGCGGCTTCCAGGCGCGGATCAGTGCGCAGCAGGTTATCCACCCGGATGGCGTAGTAGCTCAGGGTGGTGGTCAGCTTGCCGGCGAAGGCATCCAGCTTCACGCCGCCTTCCCACTGGTTGGCCTGTTCCAGCCGCGCCGTGCGCAGCTCGGTGCTGTCGGGTAGGGCGGCCGTGTTGTAGGCGCGGTAGGAGCCGGGGCTGCGGAAGCTGTTCTGGTAGTTGGCAAACACCGATACCTTGTCCTTTACCGGCTGATACACCACGCCAAACTTCGGCGACACGGCCGTTTGCTTGAATGGCTGCACCGCGCCGCCCACCAAACCGCCCTTGTTCTCAAACCGATCCACACGCACGGCGGCCAGCACGCTCAGCTGCTCCGTGAGGTTGAGCACATCGGAGGCAAAGGCGCTGTAGGTGGTGAGCTGGGTGGTGATGGGGTAGGTAAAGTCAGGCGGGCCGGCCGCGTACTGCGCCGCCAGCGCCCGGCCGTTGAAATCGGTGTAGGCCTGGCTGCCCAGCCCCAGCGCCACCGGCGCGCCAAACACGCTGCCGAAGAACGTCTGCTGGTTGTCCACGTTCAGGTAGTCGAGGCCCAGCACCACGCGGTTGCGCAGGCCCGCCACCTGAAAGTCGCCGTTGAAGAGCTGCTGTACCTCCGTCGTGAAGGCCCGGCTGTCGCGCGTCGATTGGTCGGCGCGGCTCAGGAAGTTGGTGCTGCCCAGGCGCGTGGGGTCGCCGGAGCTGAGGCTGTCGGCAATGGGCGTCACGTAGAAGTAGGCCCCGAAGCCTTCGGAAAAGCTGCGGCTGTGCGTGAAGTTGGTGGACGACGTGAAGCCCGGCGCCAGCTGGTAGTTCACCTGCGCGAAGTAGTTGGAGCTGCGCGAGTCCAGACTCAGCCCGTTGCCCAGGTACGACTGCCGGTAATCCAGCCCCAGCTCCTTAGGCTGCGAGGCCTGCAAGGCACTAGTCGGGAAGTAGAAGAAAATAAGCTGCTTGCCCACGCCCTGGTTGCGGTACAGCTCGGCATCCAGGTTGATGGTGAGGCGCTCGGTGGGCTTGTAGGTGAGGGTCGGGGCAATGGCCAGGCTCTTGTCGAAACCCTGGAAGCCGCGATTCTGGAAGTTGCGCTCGTACTGGCCGGCCGTGTTCAGGCGCAGCAGCACCTTTTTCTGCTTGTCGAGCGGCGTGTTTACGTCGGCGCTCAGGCGCTGCAGCCCGAAGCTGCCCGCCGAGTACGCCACCTCGCCCCCAAACTGATCGTAGGCCTTCTTCGTGACGCGGTTGATGAGGCCGCCGTAGGAGGTCAGCGCGCTGCCAAACAGCGTCGCCGACGGCCCTTTGATGACTTCCAGCTTCTCCAGGTTCGCCGCGTCGATGCTGCTGGTCACGCCGCCGGCCACACCGTTGCGCAGCTGGCTCTGGGTGATGTAGCCGCGCAGGTTGTAGTAGCTGCCGCCGTCGCCGGCGCGGCCCGTGGCTTCCCACATGCGCTGCAAACCCGGCACGTTGCGGGTGGCGTCGTCGGCCGTGAACACCAGCTGCTCGGTGAGCAGCTCCTTGCCCACAGTGGCGTACACCTGCGGATTCTCCAGGTTGCTGAGCGGCATCTTGCTCACGTACTCCGACTGCTTGCGGGCAAACTTGTTGGTGCGGCTACCGCTCACCACCACTTCCTGCAGCTGCTGAGCACTTTCCGTGAGCGTGAAGTCGGCGCTGGTGGTCTGGCCGGCTGCCACGGTCACCGTCCGCTCGTCGCCCTTCAGCCCGATGGCCGAAATCACCAGCGTGTACTGCCCCGGCCGCACCCGCTCCAGCACAAATTCGCCCTGGCTGTTGGTGATGGTGCCCTGGCCGCGGCCCTTCAGTCCCACCGTTACGGCCTCGGCCGGGCGGCCGTCGGCCGTGGTAACGCGGCCCCGGATGGCGGCGGTTTGCTGGGCTTGCGCCACCAGGGCGCAGGTGGCGAGGGTAGAAGTCAGGCCCAGCAGGCGAAGATTCAGCATGGTGTGTTTCTTTAGAATCAGTCCAGATTGCTGCAAAGGAACGCCTGAAAATCTATTTAGAAAAATTCTTAATAAAAATATGTTGCTACAGACAAGCCGACAGGCTTGGTGAAACCTTAAAGAATCTGCGGCTGCCGGCCAATCTGTAGCATCTGTGATTATCTTCGGCGCTTCTCCCGCTATTCCCATCCTATGCAGAAATTTGTTCTTCCCGTAGTAGCCCTGGCGGCGCTGGCCTCGTGCCGCTCCACCCAGTCGAAGGCCCCCGGGGCCGGCGCTGCTACCGTTTCTACCATTACTTCCGCTCCCGTGCAATACCCCGACACCAAGAAAGTCGACCACAAGGACGACTACTTCGGTACTTCCGTGGCCGACCCCTACCGCTGGCTCGAAGACCTCGACTCGCCCGACACCAAGGCCTGGGTGACGGCCGAAAACAAGGTTACCTTCGGCTACCTCCAGCAGATTCCGTTCCGCGACAAAATCCGGGAGCGGCTCACCACGCTCTGGAACTACGAAAAATTCGGGATTCCGCAGCAGGAGGGCAGTCAGCTCTACTTCAGCAAAAACGACGGCCTGCAGAACCAGGCGGTGCTCTACACCCAGCAGGACGGCGCCGAAGGCCAGCCCGATGTGCTGCTCGACCCCAACAAGTTCTCGGCTGACGGCACCACGGCCCTGGCCGGCACCTACTTCTCCAACGACCACCGCTACATGGCCTACGCCACCAGCGGCGGCGGCTCCGACTGGCAGAAGCTGAAGGTGCTCGACCTGAAAACCCGCCAGCCGCTCGCCGATGAGTTGCAGTGGGTGAAGGTATCGGGCGCGGCTTGGTACAAGGACGGCTTCTTCTACAGCCGCTACGATGCCCCGAAGAAGGGCGAAAACCAGTTGTCCGGCAAAAACGAGTACCATAAGGTGTACTACCACCAGCTCGGCAAGCCTCAGAGCGCCGACAAGCTGGTGTACGAAGACCCCAAAATGGCCCTGGGCTTCCGCACCGTGGGCACCACCGAGGACGAGCGGTTCCTGGTGCTGTACCTCACCGATGGCAAAGCCGACGGCAACCGCCTGCTGGTGCGCGACCTGACCGACCCCAAGCAGGCCAATAGCTTCACCACTATCATTAACAGCTACGAGCAGAATAACTCGGTGGTAGGCAACGTGGGCGGGCAACTGCTGGTGCAAACCAACTACAAGGCCCCCAACTACCGCGTGGTGCTCATCGACCCAAAAAGGCCCGAGGAGGCCAACTGGAAAGAGGTATTGCCCCAGACCGAGCAGAAGCTGGAAGGCGTGGACCACGTGGGCGGCTACTTGGTGGCCTCGTACCTGAAAGATGCCAGCAGCCTGATTAAGGTGTATACCGAAACCGGCGAGTTCAAGCACGATGTGGCCCTGCCGGCCATCGGCACGGCCAGCGGCTTCGGTGGCAAGCGCGACTCGAAGTCGGTGTACTACGCCTTCACCTCGTTCACGTACCCGACCACCATCTATAAGTACGACCTCGCCTCGAACACCAGCACCGTGTTCCGCGCCCCCACCGTGGACGTGAAGCCCCAGGACTACGTGACCACCCAGGTGTTCTACGCCAGCAAGGACGGCACCAAGATTCCGATGTTTATCACCCACAAGAAAGGGGTGAAGCTCAACGGCCAGAACCCGACCTACCTGTACGCTTATGGCGGCTTTAATATCTCGCTCACGCCGGGCTTCTCGGTGGCGCGTATGCTGTGGCTGGAAAACGGCGGTATCCTGGCCATTCCGAACCTGCGGGGCGGCGGCGAGTACGGCGAAAAGTGGCACCAGGCCGGCATGACGCCCAACAAGCAGAACGTGTTCGACGACTTTATTGCGGCCGCCGAGTACCTGAAAGTGCAGGGCTATACCAGCACCGAGAAGCTGGCCATGGCCGGCGGCTCCAACGGCGGCCTGCTGGTGGGCGCCACCATGACCCAGCGCCCCGACCTGTGCGGCGTGGCCTTCCCGGCCGTGGGCGTGATGGACATGCTGCGCTACCAGAAGTTCACCATCGGCTGGAACTGGGCCCCCGAGTACGGCACCAGTGACAACTATGCGCAGTTCCAGAACCTCTACAAGTTCTCGCCCCTGCACACGCTGAAGCCCGGCACCACCTACCCAGCCACCATGATTACCACCGCCGACCACGACGACCGGGTAGTGCCCGCGCACTCCTTTAAGTTTGCCGCCGCCCTGCAGGCCGCCAACGCCGGCCCCAAGCCCCAACTCATTCGAGTAGATGTAAATGCCGGCCACGGTGCCGGCAAAAGCACCAAGCTCCAAATCGAGGAGTGGGCCGACGTGTGGTCTTTCGCCTTCTACAACATGGGCGTGAATCCGTACGGCAAGTAGAACGTCATGCAGAGCGAAGCGAAGCATCTCGCTAGTGTGGTACAATCACTACACTAGCGAGATGCTTCGCTTCGCTCTGCATGACGTTGTATTTTGGTAATGCATCACAAACTGCTTCGTATCTTCGCGGCCGCAACGCTCGTAATTGCTTCTGACTTTCTGCTTTTTATATGAAAAAAACGCTCCTTTTCGGTCTGTTGGCCGGCTCGCTGATGCTGTCTGCCACGTCTTGCAGCAACCCCGATTACAAAACTGACGAAAACGTGACCGTAAAGCCGCTCGAGTATCCGGCTCCGGCCGACACGACCGGCGGCAAAGTAGACCCCGCTAACCGCGAGATAAACGCCCTGAACGCCACCGAGGATATCAAGAAGATGCAACCGGTGATGTAATTGCCGTGAGCAATGAATAGTGAGGAATGAGCAACGGCCCCGGGCTGTTGCTCATTTTTCTTTCCGGAAACGCGCAGCAGGCCTCACCAGCCCCCGTACCTTCACCACTCACCACTCACCACTCACTACCATGAACATCCGCCGGGGCCGGGAGGCCGATTTGCCGCAGGTGCTGGCCCTGATTCAGGAGCTGGCCGAATACGAGAAAGCGCCGCAGGAAGTAACCAACACGCTGGCCGACATGCAGCGCGACGGATTCGGCCCGGAGCCGATTTTCAAGTTCTTCGTGGCCGAAGACGCGGCCGGCGTCATCATCGGCATTGCGCTGTACTACACCGCCTACTCCACCTGGAAAGGCCGCATGCTGTTCTTGGAAGACCTGGTAGTCACCGAAAACCAGCGCGGCACCGGCCTGGGCCGCCAGCTGTTTGATGCCGTAGTAGCCGAAGCCCGGCAAACGGGCGCCAACCGCATGAAGTGGCAGGTACTGAAATGGAACGAGCCCGCCATCGGCTTCTACAAAAAGCTGGGCGCCAACCTCGACCCCGAGTGGGACAACGGCAACCTCAGCCACGAGCAGCTCCACGCCTACGCCTGCCACCCGGCCGCGGAAGCTGCCGTGCAGCAAGGAGAGTAAACGCAAAACGGCTGTCATTCCGAACGAAATGAGGAATCTGAGTTGAACTCTCCAGCAAGCAGGAGAAGCCCAGATTCCTCACTCCGTTCGGAATGACAGCCGTTCTGTTATCAATCGGGCCAGACTAGCCCAGCACTTCCAGCATAGTGCGGAAGGAGGCGTAGCGGCCACCGAAGTGCTTTTCCATCTCCTGGATCAGGCCGGGGGCGGCCAGCTGCTGGTACTCTTCCAGCTGCTCCAGGCTCACGCAGTAGTACTGCGAGGCATAGGTGATGCCGTTGTCTTCCTCGTTGAGCAGCCGGCAGAGCTGGCTTTTCACGAAGAAGCCGGTCGCCATTACCTCCGGCATGTGGGTCTGCTGCATATACGACACCCACTGATCTTCGATTTCCGGATCGAGGCTGGTCGTGACGTTGTATAGAATCATGGTTGTTAGGGTCTTGGGGGCTTAGGGTCTTGGATGATGTGCTGCTGGCCAGCTTTCGGATCTACTCGATGATGATTGTTGACCGCCACGTGCGAAAAGGCCTAACGCAAAAGTCGGCCAAAAAATCCAAGTCCCTAAGCTCCCAAGACCCCAAGACCCCAACATCACACCCGAAGATGGTCGAAATGGAAGTCGCGGATGCGGGCCTGAATATCTTTGGAGCTGAGCTTTTCGCGGATGGCGGCCTGCGTGAGCTCGGCCAGCTCGGCGTCGCCGGCGAAGCGCAGGGCCAGGATCTGGCTGAGCTGGAGCTGGTTTTCCAGGGGGCGCAGGCTCTGGCCGGTCACCTCAAAGTAACGCTGGCGCACTTCCAGCCGAATCAGGCGGTCCTGCAGTTGCAGGGCGTAGTGCTGGCGCAGCATCACCAACACGCCCAGGCCTACCACGGCCAGCGCCATCACCGTGAACCACAGGCGCGAAATCTCCGAGTCTTCGCCGGACACGCCCAGGTAGCGCCGGATGCCGTAGCCAGCCAGAATGAGGGCGGCCGGCAGCAGCACGAAATGGTGCCACGGGTAGAGCATGGGGGTGTTTTTGGTAGGTTGATTGGCCATAAAAGGGGGCGTGTGGAAAGGTGATTCTGAAAGGAAAACAAGAAAAAAACTCCTGCCGGAAGCAGGAGTTTTTGGGTAGATCAGCTGGAAGCTGCGCTTACATGCCAGACGATTTTTTGGCTTCACGCGCTTTACGCTTTTCGTCGCGCATAGCCGTTTTGGCGGCGCTTTCCTGGCGGCGGGCTTCCTTGGCGGTAGCCTGCTGGCGCTTAAGCTCCAGCTTCTGCTCTTTCATCTGGCGCTTCTGCTCCCGCATGGCGTTCTGCTGGTCGCGCATTTGGGCCTTGGTGTTGTCGACGCTGCCAGCGGTGGCAGCGCGCTCCTGCTTGCGGGCATCGAGGGCGGCTTTGGCTTCGGCGGCGCGCTGCTGCTGCATCTGCAGGCGCATTTGCGTCGAGTCGGGGGCCGTTTGGGCCTGCGCGTGGGAGGCGGGCAGGGCTAGGGCGGCAACGGCCAGGATGGCAACTATCTTTTTCATAGTAAGGGGCGGAAGTCGAAATGAAATCCGCGCCTTGTACGCGCACTAGAAGCCAAAGTTGAGCTGGTGCTAATCTTCCACGAAGTCCAGATCCTTGCCGAAGCTCTCCGGTAAGCTGCTCACGGCCCAAAACGCCACCACCAACGACACCAGCCCCAGCACGGCGGCGCTGCCCAGCAGCCCCAGCGGCCCGCGCAGCGCCTGAAACAGCGGCACGAGCACAATCACGGAGCCACGCGCGAAGTTGGGGGCCGTAGTAGCCACGGTAGCGCGCAGGTTGGTGCCGAACTGCTCGGCGGCCACCGTTACGAACAAAGCCCAGAAGCCCACCGAAATGCCCAGCACGAAGCAGGCCACGTAGAAAATGGTGGGCGTAGCGCCCTTCAACGCAAACAGGTACACGGCCACCATTAGGCCGCAGAACACCAGAAACAGCTGCAGCGCCCGGTTGCGGCTGCGCAGCACCTGGCTGAGCGTGCCGCTGGCGAAGTCGCCGAACACCAGCCCGAAGTAGCACCAGAACACGCCCAGGCCAGCCGTCACGGGCCCCGTAATGCCTAGCTCTGCCCCGAACTCGGGCGCCAGTGTAATCAGAATGCCTACCACAAACCACAGCGGCACCCCAATCAGCAGGCACTTGGCGTAGCGCGCCAGCCGGGCCCGGTTGGTGAACAGGGCAAAGAAGTTGCCGCGCTCCACGTCACTCTTTTTGGTTTGCTCAAACATGCCCGACTCGTACACGCCCACCCGCAACGCCAGCAGCGCCAAACCCAGCCCGCCGCCCACGAAATAGGCGTTGCGCCAGCCAAATTTGGCGCCTACCCAATAGGCCAGCATAGCGCCCGATACGCCCACGGTGGCCACAATCATGGTGCCGTAGCCGCGCTTTTCCTTGGGCAGGGTTTCCGATACCAGCGTGATGCCCGCGCCCAACTCCCCGGCCAGCCCGATACCGGCAATCAGCCGCAGCCAGGCGTATTGCTCCACGCTTTGCACGAAGCCGTTGGCAATGTTGGCCAGCGAATAAATCAGAATGGACCCGAATAACACCGACAAGCGCCCCTTCTTGTCGCCCAGAATGCCCCACAGCACGCCACCCAGCAGCATACCGCCCATCTGCATGTTGATGAGGTAGAGGCCCTGGTTGGTGACGGCCTCCTTGGCCGTAATGCCCAGCTCGTTGAGGCTCTCCACGCGCACGATGCTGAACAGAATCAGGTCGTAGATGTCGACGAAGTAGCCCAGGGCGGCCACCACCACAATGGCGCTCAGCAGGCCGGTGGTTTTGGGGGGAGAGGAAGTAGGATGGGAATTCATGCGGGAAAGGGAATTAGGGCCCGCAGATTACGAAGATTTACCGTCATCCTGCGCGGATCGACGGCCCTGACAGTGTAGAGACACGTACTCGCGTTTAGCCGTCGAACGACCGGAACGGCACCGCCTAAACAGCATCCCCAACGACGAGACGCGAATACGCGTCTCTACACCGTTTCGGCTTCTGCCACCTGCTCGTCGCAGCAGCCGTGGGCGCCCATCAGCGGGAATTCGTCTTCCAGTTGCACGGTGCAGTGGCGGATGTTGAACTCGTGGAGTAAATCGTGCTGCAGTTCGCGCAGGAACTGGTTGCCGTTGGTGGCACCGGGGCGCACGAGGTGAACGGTCAGGGCCGTGTCCTGGGTGCTGAGGGGCCAGATGTGCAGGTCGTGGAGGGCCGTGACACCGGGGCGGGCCAGCAGAAACTGCCGCACCGCCGCCACCTCAATGCCGGCCGGCGCCGCCTGCAGGCCTAGCTGCACGGTTTCGCGCAGCAGCCCCCACGAGCCGAAGCCCACCACCGCCAGAATCACGAAGCTGATGGCCGGATCGAGCCAGAGCCAGTCGGTGAAGTACACCAGCGCCCCGCCCACCACCACGCCCACCGACACCAGCATATCCGTCAGCATGTGCAGATAGGCGCCGCGCACGTTCACGTCGCCCTTCTGCCCGCTCCGAAACAGCCAGGCCGTGAAGCCATTGATGAGGATGCCCAGCCCGGCCAGCGTCATCACCACCGGCCCGTTCACCGGAGCCGGGTGGCGCAAATGGTCGATGGTGTCCCACAGAATAAAGCCCAGGGCCAGATACAGCAGCGCCGCGTTCAGCAAAGCGGCCTGAATGGTGGCGCCTCTGTAGCCATAGGTGAACCGCTCGGCGGCGCGCTGCCGGGCTAGCAGCGTAGCGCCCCAGGCCAGGGCCAGGCTCAGCACGTCGCTCAGGTTGTGGCCCGCATCGGAGAGCAGGGCCGAGGAATTGGCCCACAGCCCGCCGGCGGCCTCGCCGGCCACAAACAGCAGGTTCAGGACAATGCCCCAGCCAAACGCCCGGCTAAAATTGCCATCGGCGGGCGGACCGTGGTGATGGTGGGCGTGGTCGTGGCCGGCGTGGTCGTGGGGCATGGGAGGATTTTGCGCAGTGGTTTACCGTAGACAGTAGCGCGAACTTTGTAGTTCGCGCTACTGCTCGTGCTAACTTACTTAAACGACAACGGCACAATCAGTTTCACGCTCAGGTTGCGGCCCATGTTGAACACGCCCTGCCGGCCGGTGGCGTAGTTGATGGCCGTGTATTTCAGGCGGCTAAGGTGGTTCTGGTACGCCACGTCGAACACGTTGTTTAGCGTCAGGTACACCGAAAACAGCGTTTTGTCTTTGGCGTTGGTCAGGTCGGAGCCCAGGCCCAGGTTCACGAGGGTGTAGCCCGGTGTGCGGGTTTCGGTGTCGAAGGCTGAGAAGATGCGGTTCTGCTGGAAGTTGTGCTCCACGGTGCCGCGGGCGTAGAGGTTGCGCAGCCGCGAGGTGCCCACCTTGCTGAAGTTCACCCGTAGCTCCGACTGCAGCCGGTCGGCCGGGATGAAGGGCAGGCGTTGCTGGCCTTCGGGCTGGTCGAACTGCAGCGCCCGCACCATGGAGAAGCTGTTTTCGAAGTGCAGCCAGTCGAGCGGGTGGGGGTGCAGGTCGAGGCTGACTTCACCGCCGGCCAGCCGCGCGTCGCCCTGCCCGTAGCGGAACACCCGGTCGCCTTCCACCGACACCGAATCCTGGCCGGTGGGCGTGCTTAAAGCCCGCGGGAAGATGTAGTTGCTGATCTGGTTGCGGAACACATCAGCCGACAAGCTCACGTGGTCCGACACGAAGCTCAGGCCGCCATCCACCTGCAGGCTGGTTTCGGCCCGCAGGTCAGGCTCCCCGATTTCGTAGCGCACGGTGCCCTCGTGGATGCCATTGGAGCCCAGTTCGGCAATGTTGGGCGCCCGGAAGCCGCGGGCCACGTTGGCTTTCAGCAGCCACTTGTCGTTGAAATTGTAGGCCCCGCCCACGCTGCCGCTCACGTTGCGGAAGGTGCTCCGGAAGCCGGCAAACTTGGTTTCGCCCTGGCCGGCGGGCACCGGCTGCTCGTCGTCGTTGAGGTACAGCGCATCGGCCGTGATGCGGCGCGCATCGTAGCGCAGGCCGCCGCTGAGGTCCAGCTTGCCGAAGCTCTTTTTGGTGACGCCGAACAGGCCGCCGTCGAGCAGGCGGTAGGCCGGAATCAGGAATTCCACGCCCTTGTTCTGGTTTTCCTGCTGCATGCCGCTCACGCCCACGGTGGTGTTCCAGCCGTTCATTTCGGGCAGAAACCAGCGCAAAGCGTAGTCCACGGTGCGCAGCTGGAAGAACAGCGACTTCTCGTAGTAATCAGTGGGGTTGCCGAACTCGCGGCGCAGGTTCTGCTGCCAGCCCACGTTCAGCGTGAGGCGGTGCTGGCCCAGAATGAAGTTGTTGTCGGTGCCGATGCGCAGGTGGTTGATCTGCTGGCGCGGCACGTCCAGGTTGAGCGTGCGCAGGTCGGCGTCGTCGGTAATCACGCCGGCCAGGGCATCCCCACCCAGACTCACGGTCTTCAGAAACCGGCCCGAGGTGGAGTCCCGCTCGCCCTCAATCAGCCCCAGAATCTGGTTGAAGCTGCTGACGGTGAGGTGGGAGTAGCCCCAGCTTTTGTTGAAGCCCACGTAGCCGCTGCCGTTCAGCTCCCGGAAGCCGGAGTTGTACACGCGGCCGTCGTAGCGGTTCTGGTAGGCGCCGGCCACTTTGCCCGAGCCGCGCACCTGCCAGTTCAGGCCGTTGAGGTTGCCGGCATTCCAGAGCGAATAGCCCTGCTGGCGGTTGTTGGTTTGGTAGTTGGCCGCCACCGAGCCCACAATGCGGCCGTCCTCCACCGGGTCGGGCGCCAGGAAGTTGATGACGCCGGCCAGCCCGTCGGAACCATATAATAAGGAGCCAGGCCCCTTGATGATTTCCACCCGGTCGATGCCGAACTCGTCGATTTCGATGCCGTGCTCGTCGCCCCATTGTTGGCCTTCCTGCTTGGCGCCGTTGTTGAGGGTGATGACACGGTTGGCCCCCAGCCCCCGGATAATGGGCTTGCTGATGGCCGCGCCGGTGGTAATCTGGCTGAGGCCGGGCGTGTGCGCAATAGCATCCACGGCGTTGGTGGCCGAGGTCTGGCGCAGGCGCGTCTGGTCCACCACGCTGGTCGGAATGGCCGAGCGGCGCATCTCGGTGCTGGCCGAAACGCCCGTCACAATCACCTGCCCGATTTCGGTTTCGGCGGGCGTGAGGGCTACGTCGAGCGGCTGGCCGCTGCCGGTGTCTACGGTGCGCACCACCGGCGTGTAGCCCACAAAGCGCACCTGCACCAGAAACCGCCCTTTGGGCAGGTTGCCAAACCGGAAGTTGCCGGTGGCATCGGTAGACGTGGCCTGCTTGAGGTCGGAGAAGTACAGCGTGGCGCCGGGCAGGGCCTCGCCGGTGGCTGCATCGGTGATGCGGCCGGTAACAGGCGTAGCCGGGGCCACTGTGCGGGCCGGGCGGGCGGGCGGAGTCTGGGCCAGCACGCTGCCGGCACCCAGCAGACAGCCGGCCGTGAGGAAAGAACGAAGCATAAAAAGCAGGAGTAAGCGCAGGCGAATGAACGGCAAAAGAGCCCGCAGGATGCGTTGGCCCCAAATAAAAGAAGGCTCCGACCACCGGCCGGAGCTTTCCCGTTGTTCTCCACAACCAAACCAGGGAGAAAAGGCGCAGGGCCGTTTGCAGCCAGCCCCGCTATATTTTTTTGGCGATGAGGTGAATGGTGATGAGGTTGAGCGTCATGCAGAGGCGCAGCCGAAGCATCTCGCCCGTACCTCACCCCCCGGCCCCCTCTCCCGTGGAGAGGGGGAGCCAGACGACTAGTTTCAGGTGATACAGTTTTGGGGAATTAGCCCGCTGGCGAGATTCCTCGCAAGCTCGGAATGACGTTCTTCTTTTACCTGTCACCTGTCACCTGTCACCTGTCACCTCATCACCGAAAGCCACCAGCCTACCGCACAGCCGTTGGGAAGGTCACTTCCACGTCGGTGTCGCCGGGGGTGGCGGAGCCGTCTTTGGTGCCAGGCTGGTGGCGCAGCGCGATTTTCAGCGAGCCGGTGGTGCCGGCCGTGTTGGCCGCGCCCGCCACGGCCCGCGTCGCCAGCCCGATTTCCAGGTTCTTGCTGTCACGGTCGGTGCGCGTGATGGTCAGGTTTACGCCGGAAGGCGTGAAGACCAGCAGGTGCTCGTCGGCTTCCTGCTGCACTTCGGCCGTGATGTTCTCGGCCGGCGTTTTGGTTTCGTCCAGCAGCGTTACGGCGCCGGTGTAGGTGGTGCCGGGGGCCAGCACCAGCGTGGCCGGCGAGATGGTCGCGGCCGCGCCGCCGTCGCCGTCCAGGTCGCGGTAGGTGATGGAAACCGGCGTGCCGCCGCCCTGCGGCGTGAGCGTGTAAGTCAGGGTCGTGATTTGCTCGTTGTCTTCGTCGGGCGTCGGGTCGTCATCGTCGTTGCTGCAGGCGCTGAACAGGGGTGCCGCAATCAGCAGAGCCAGCAAGGATTTGGAAAGCAGGGGATTGTGCATGATGCTGAAAAATGAAGGTGGAAAAAAGGGTTGAAAAGCTAGGCAGCAGCCCTAGCGGCGGCTGAATTCGAGCGGCACGCGCACGCGCAGCGTCACGTTGCGGCCCATTTCGTCGGTGAAGTAGCGGTAGCGGTTGAGGTAGTCGCGGTAGCGGTGGTTGAGCAGGTTGGAGCCCGCCACGCTCAGCTCCAGCGGCAGGCGGCCCCAGTGCAGGGTGCCGCCCAGCTCCAGGTTCAGCAGGCCGTAGCCGGCGGGCGGAGCTAGCAGGTCGCGGGCCTCATAGTTGCGGGGCACGCGGGTCTGGCGCGCCACGGCCACGCCGCCCAGCTGGGCGTAGGGGCTGCGCAGGCGCCCGGCCGGGCCAGTCGCGGGCCAGTCGTATCGCACCGATACTTCGGCGCGGTCGGCGGGCATCAGAATCTGCCACTCGTTGGCGCGGGTGTCGCGGGTGCGCACCACCGAGCCTTTCAGGTTCAGCAGCAGTTGCGGCGTGAGCAGGTAGGAGCTGCTCAGATCCAGGCCCCGGAACGTGGCATCGGTCTGCAGAAACTGCCAGCTGATGTGCGCGCCCCGGATGGTCTGGACCAGCGGCAGCAGCGGCACCTGGTAGATGAAGCCCCGGATGCGGTTCTGGTAAACAGTCAGCTCGCCGTTGAAGCGCAGGTTGTGGTGCCAGGTGGCCGTCAGGCCCACGTTGAGGGCCGTTTCGGGCGTGAGCGGGGCGTTGCCGGGCACCAGATCGTTGCCCAGCTCATACATGCCGTTGTGTACTCCGTCGCTGAACCGCTCGTTGGCGGCCGGCGCGCGGCGGGTCAGGCCGGCGTTCAACCCCAGCGTGAGGTGAGCCGAGGCGTCGTAGGTGGCGCCCAGCGAGGCGGCGGGCGTGGTGTACTGAAAGCGGGTGCGGTCCACGAAGAAGGCGCCCGTCGTGTCGCGGTCGGCGCGGCGTACGGCCAGGTCGCGGCGGTCCAGGCGCAGGCCGCCTTCCAGCAGCCAGCGGCCCTGCTGCCACTTTTCAATCAGGAAAGCGCCGCCCGTCAGGTTGGTGTAGAACGGGATGAACTGCCGGCTGCCGGCGGCGTAGCGGTTGGCCTGGTACGTGCCCGACACGCCCACGCTGCCTGTGAAGCCGTGCCAGGGCCGGTGCTCCCACAGCAGCTCCCCGATGCTGGTGCGGTTGGTATAGCTCAGCTCCGGCTTGCCGGCCGCGGCCCGCTCGTCGTTGCGCGGGCGGGACTTGTCGTACTCGTCGCGGAAGTCGGTTTGGTGGCTGAGTGTGAGCTGCAGGCGGCCGGCGTTGCCGGTGCGCACAAAGCCGCTGAGCTTGGCTACGTCGTGGCGCACCTGCTGGTAGGCCCGGATGATGTCGTAGCTGAAGCCGGTGGTTTCCAGCGGCCGTTCGCGGCCCACGGCCAGCAGCAAATCGGACTGGTTGCCGGCGTGGGCGGCCGGCAGAATGCCGATGCGGCTGTTGAACTGGCTGTAGAAAGCCTCCACGCCGTACGCGTCTTTTTTCCAGCCCACGGCCCCGGAGAAGTTGCCTTCCTCGAAGCCCGAATTTTTGAGATAATAGCCCGGCGCGCGCATGGTGCCGGCCTTGCGCAGCGTGCCCTGTGCGCGCCAGCTCAGGGCCGGCAGCTGCCGGAAATTGCCTTCCAGCGTGGCTGAGGCGGCCCCCAGGCCGTTGTTGCTCATGCCCACCAGGTTCAGCTCGCCGCCCACACCGGCCGAGTCGCGCAGCGGTTCGGGCTCCACCAGCACCACGCCGCCAATGGCATCGGAGCCGTAGCGGACGCTGGCCGCGCCCTTCACCACCGTCAATCGGGACGCAATAAACGGGTCGATTTCCGGGCCGTGCTCCACGCCCCACTGCTGGCCTTCCTGACGCACGCCGTTGTTGAGCAGCGTCACGCGGTTGGAATGCAGCCCATGAATCATCGGCTTGAAAATGCCGGGACCGGTCTGGATGGCCGTTACGCCGCTCACGCGCTGCAGCGCTTCGCCCAGGGCCTGGCCGCGGGTTTGCTGCAGGGCCTGGCCGGTGAGGGCCGCCGTGGTCTGGGTAGTGGGCACGGCCAGCCGTTCGCCCCGCACCACGGCCCCGCGCAGCAGCACGGCATCGGGGTGCAGCTGCACGTCGCGCACCACCGGAGCCGTGGTCAGGCGCAGATCCAGCATCTCGGGCGCATAGCCCACAAAGCTGACCTGCACGCGGTAGGTGCCGGGGCACAGCTCCAGGTGGTAGTGGCCGTCGACATCAGTCTGAGTGGCTTGCTGGCTGCCCAGCACCACGAGGGTAGCGCCGGGCAGCGCCGCCCGCGACTCGTGGTCGGCCACGCGCCCGCTGACGGTCAGGGTGCACCCGGGCTGGGCGCTGGCCGCCTGCGCCGCGCGCCACAGAAGCAGCAGCCACAGCCAGCGCCACGCCGCCCCCGGCGCAGCCGGGACACGGAAAAGCATAGGAAAAGAGAAGGAGCCGGTGAGCAACTAAACCGGCCGCCGCCGTGCCTGGCCGTACGCCGGCGGGCAGGGGAGAGGGTCTGGAAAACCAGACGCGGGGCGCTTCGGCAGGCAACGCCGAAGCCGCCCGGGCGGCCACAAACGGGTTTAGCTCAGGCTGGGCGGGCCGCGCAAATCGGCCGGGCGGCACAGATCAGCCCACCAGACGGCTGTTACCGGGGTAGCAACGCTCCGCTCATACACCCGGAAAACCTCGGGCAGCTGCACGGTCGTAGCCAACTGAAATGGCACGTTGCAGAAGTGGTCGACGGCGCAATGCTGGTGCTTAGCACTCAGCAGCGCTTTGTTTTTGAACGACCCCGGCAGCTGCGTGGGCTCCTCGGTGGTGTGTTCGTGGGCGTGCAGGTTCAGCACCCACGCCTCCGGCAGCAGCACCCGCGTAAAGCAGAGCAGCAGCAGTATAGCCAGCCGGGAGCGAAGGGTTTGCATTATGCAACAATGTGTCGAACGAAGGCAAATGTACACGGAAATTTCGATTCAGGTTGCCGCACCGTGGAATTGACCGACCCCGGCCCGCTGCCAATTCACGAAAGCATAACTGCGTGAAAACGTGTGGGCAATATGCCTGCCGGACCTTTGCCGCCAGATTCCATTGCCACTTTGCTCCATGAAAAACCTGACTGCCCGCCTGCTGGTGCGCGTTGCCCAAGTGCTGCGCCCCGCCGCCATTTCTGCCCCCGACGCCCTGTTTGTATGACGAAGAAGCCTTCCTTCGGCTACCGGCCGGCCCGGCAGGGCTACCGCCGCCCCGCCACTGTTTTCCGGGCGGCTGCCCCCGCGCCCGCACCAGCTCGGGCTCTGCCGCCGCCTAGCCCAACGGCCGGCCGTAGCACGGCACCGGAGTGGGCGCTGGCTGCCTGATTTTCTCCACCGACGAAAAGCAGCCGTTCATCCGGATACTGGCCGGAACAGCCGAAAACCCCGGTGCCGCGCCAGGGGCCGCGCTACTTTCGTAGCATCCGAAGCTGCCGGGTTAGGGCAGCGCGGGCGGCTATGCTCTATATCCACGATTCTATGTTGCTGCAGTTGCAGCCCTCTCTTAAGCTGCTACGTTGGCAGTGGCGGGGAGCCATGCAACTGCCAGCCTTTCAGCTGGCGCTCAACCAGCTGCTTAGCTACACGCTCCGCTATGGCGTCACGCACATGCTGGCCGACACCAGCACCATGCCGCCGGTGGGCGCTCAGGAACAGGCGTGGCTGAGCGAGGAATGGCTGCCCCGCGCCCGCACCATGCCGCTGCAGCACGTGGCGCTGGTGCTGCCGGCCAGCCTGCACAACCAGCTGGTGCTGGAAAACGTGGTGCATGACGGCCGCTACTACCTCAATACACAAGTGCACTTCTTCTCCGACGGCCACTCGGCCCTGGACTGGCTAGCCGACAGCGAAGCCGTGGTGGCCGCCATGGAGCAGGAATGGCACAATGGCTGCGCCAGAAGCCAGCCGGAAGGGCAGGCGGCTGGGCGCTAGACGCTGTCAGGATGACAGCGCCCGGCAGGGTGGAATAGGATTTGAACCGCACCGGCCAACGACGTCAGGGCTTTGGGCCACTGGCAGATCGTCCGGTTTTTACTTGTTCACCTCCATTTTTCACGCGCCATGCAAGAGAAAGGCAGTATCTCGATCCATACCGAGAATATCTTTCCGATCATCAAGAAGTTCCTGTATTCCGACCACGAGATTTTCCTGCGGGAGCTGGTCAGCAATGCAGTAGATGCCACCCAGAAACTCAAGAGCCTAGCCCAGCTGGGCGAGTTCAAGGGCGAGCTGGGTGAACTGAAAGTGCGGGTGACCGTGGATAAGGAGGCCCGCAAAATCACGATTTCCGACCGCGGCCTAGGCATGACCGCCGAGGAAATCAAGAAGTACATCAACCAGATTGCCTTTTCCGGCGCCACGGAGTTTGTGGAGCAGTATAAGGAGAAGGACGCCGCCACCAAAGACCAGATCATCGGCCAGTTTGGCCTGGGCTTCTACTCGGCCTTTATGGTGGCCAAGGAAGTGGAAATCTGGTCGAAGTCGTACAAAGATGACACCCTCACGGCCCACTGGACCTGCGACGGCAGCACCGAATTCACCCTGGAAGAGCCCACTGGCGAGCACGCTAAGGCCGAGCGCGGCACCGACGTGGTGCTGCACGTGGCCGAAGACTCCGACGAGTTTCTGGAGCCGGCCCGCCTGAAGGGCATCCTCACCAAGTACTGCAAGTTTCTGCCCATCGAAATCGAGTTCGAGGGCGAAACCATCAACCAGACGGCTCCCATCTGGACCAAGCAGCCTTCGGAGCTCACCGACGAGGACTACGTGAAGTTCTACCAAGAGCTGTATCCGTTTTCCGAGCCGCCGCTGTTCTGGATTCACCTCAACGTCGACTACCCGTTCAACCTGACCGGCATCCTGTACTTCCCGAAGGTGAAGGACGAGCTGCAGTTCCAGCGCAACAAAATCCAGCTGTATTCGCGCCAGGTGTTCATCACCGACGAGGTGAAGGACGTGGTGCCCGAGTTCCTGATGCTGCTGCACGGCGTCATCGACTCGCCCGACATTCCGCTGAACGTGTCGCGCAGCTTCCTGCAGGCCGATGCCGCGGTGCGCAAAATCAACACCTACATCACCAAGAAGGTCGCCGATAAGCTCAGCAGCCTGTTCAAGCAGGACCGCGCCGGCTACGAGGCCAAGTGGTCAGATATCGGCTTGTTCGTGAAGTACGGCATGCTCTCCGACGAGAAGTTCTACGATAAGGCCAAGGACTTCGCGCTGGTGCAGAACGTGGCCGGTAAGCTGTTCACGCTGCCCGAGTATCAGGAGTTCGTGCAGGCCAACCAGAAAGACAAGAACGAGCAAACGGTAGTGCTCTACACCACCGACGCCGAGGCGCAGCACGGCTTCGTGCAGGCCGCTACGGAGCGCGGCTACGATGTACTGGAGCTCAACGGTCCGCTCGATTCGCACTTCATCGGGCAGCTGGAGCAGAAGCTGGAGAAAACCACCTTCAAGCGCGTGGATGCTGACACCGTTGGTAAGCTGATCGAGAAAGAGGAAACCACCGAGAGCGTCCTCAGCGACGACGACAAAACCAAGCTGCAGGAGCTGTTCAAGGAGGCCATCAGCAACGAGCAGATGCACGTGCAGGTGGAGGCCCTCTCGCCGCAGGATGCGCCGGTTATCATCACGCTGCCCGAGTTCATGCGCCGCATGAAGGACATGCAGCGCTCCGGCGGTGGCGGCGGCATGCAGATGTTTGGCTCGCTGCCCGACAGCTACACCGTGAGCGTGAATGCCAACCACCCCGTGGCTCAGCGCGTGCTGCACGCCGAGGGCGAAGCCGGCCAGAAGCTGGCCCGCCAGGCCTTCGATTTGGCCCTGCTTGCCCAGAACATGCTGAAAGGCGAGGCGCTAACCGCGTTTGTGAAGCGTAGCGCCGATTTGCTGGCCGCTGAGTAGCACAAAAAAGTATCAGTAGTTTTAAACGGTATAAAAGCACCGGTTGCCTGTGGCGGCCGGTGCTTTTGTTTGAAGCGGCGGCCCTGCGCAGAAAGCCTGTGCCTTGCACCGGCGCCCACTTCTGGCAGGCTGCTCAGCTACTCCATTACTCAGCTACTCCGATGGGCACCAAATCCCTTTATCTTTACGTTTGATGCTGCGAAAACTGCCTGTATTTCTGCCAATGCGCTTTCTCCGCCCCCATATTCTGTTGTTGCTGCTGACTGCCGCCGGTATGCTGGAGGCCTGCTCCAAAAAGACGGTATCCTTCAACAGCCGCCCCGACGCCGGCAGCACGGCCCTGGTAGCCGACACGCTCACCACCACCCGCGACACCACCAACGCGCCTTCGTTGGAGGCCAAAAAGCTGGGCCTGACCAAGGAGCAGGAAAAAGCCGACAAGGAAAAGCAGAAGCTGGCGCAGCGGCAGGCCAAAAAGAAGAAGAAAAACATTTTCCTCGGCGAGCGAATCAAGAAGGCCTTCACCAAGTCGGGGCCGAAAGGTAAAAACCAGGTGCTGGAAGTGTTCTACTACCTCAAGGCGTTTCAGCAGCCTAATGCATACGCCATTTCGGTGTACTACTTCAACCCCCGCAAGCGCAAGATCTTCAAGGCCAATACCGAGCTGAATCCGGCCACTGATAAGGTGCTGCACGGCCCCTACAAGAAGTACCAGGGCGGCAAGCTGGTGGAAACCGGCTTCTTCGCGATGGGCACCAAGCACCTGCGCTGGGAAAAGCTAACCAAGGACAACGTGCTTGTAAACAAGCAGCACTATGAAATGGGCTTCCCGCGCGACGCCAACGTGACCTACTACGACGCCGCCAACAAGCTGCTGAAAGAGGTGGTGCCCTACGTGAACGGCAAGCTGGAAGGCGACTACGTGAAGTTCACCGAGACCGGCAAGCGCGAGTGGGAAGGGCAGTTTGAGAACGGCAAGAAAGTAGGGGAGTGGACCCGGTACTGGGGTTTCCGCAACACCAAGGACCGCCGCCACTACGTGTATGCCTACGGCGAGTCGGGCTACGACCCGGAGGTAACCGAGCCGGTGCTGGTGAAAGAGTACAACCGCAACGGCGTGATGGTCTACGAGAAAGACAAGTTCGACAAGCGCGACGCCGTAACCGACCGCCCCGGCAGTAAGCGGTAAATGGTTGAGTTCAAATGGATGGTTGTTGATAGGTCAATGCGTTGAACCTCCAGTCATTCAACAATTCAACCATTAAGCATTTCAACACCCATTCAATAAAACGCGTCCTCGAAGTGCTCGATGCGGAAGCCGCCGGCTACGGGCGTCACGGCCAGGATGTCGAACCGGATGTCGCCGGGCCAGTCCAGGTCGTGCTGTAGCTGCTCGGCAGCCAGCCGAAACAGTTGCTTCTTGCGCTCCGACACGAAGGTTTCGGGGTAGCCGTACTGGCTGGAGGAGCGGGCTTTCACTTCCACAAACACGAGTAGCTGCTGGCCTTGCCGGGCCACTAGGTCCACTTCGGCGCGACCGTGGCGGTAGCTGCGGTACAGTACCTCCAGACCCTGCCGGCCCAGATAATCGGCGGCGGCTTGCTCGCCGGCGTGGCCCAGGTCGTGCGCGGCAGTTGCCATTGGTGGTCTGAGTGGAAGGGCGTGCTGGCTGCTGACCAGCAAATTGAGTTTGGCTTCGAATCTAGTAACTTTGTGCGTTTTCCGGGGAAGGCTTTCACTGCCTCAGGCAGATTTCAGCTTCCTGTCCGGCAAACGTGCGTGTTGTTCGTTGCCAAGTGCCCATTGCCATGCCCGCAAATTCCCTTCCAGTAGCGTCTTCCGGCGTGGCTCCGGCCCCGGCCGAGGGTGCCTCGCCACCTGCTGCCAACCGGCTGATCCGGGTAGAACAGCTGGGCCTGATGGGCTATGAGGCGGCCTGGGCGTATCAGGAGGAGCTGCTGGCCCACACGCTGCACGTGAAAACCCACAACCGCCACGCCATCGAAGCCGGCCAGGCCACGCAGCCCACGGCCAACTACCTACTGCTGTGCGAGCATCCGCCGGTATACACGCTGGGTAAAAGCGGCAAGCCCGAGCACCTGCTGCTCGACGAAGCCGGCCTGGCCACCCACGGCGCCACCTTCCACCGCATCAACCGCGGCGGCGACATCACCTACCACGGCCCCGGCCAACTGGTCGGTTACCCCATCCTCGACCTCGACAACTTCTTCACCGACATCCACCGCTACCTGCGGCTGCTGGAAGAGGCCATCATCCTGACGCTGGCCGACTACGGCCTGCAGGCCGGCCGCATTGCGGGCCTCACCGGCGTGTGGTTCGACTTCGAGGAAGGAGCCCCAAATCCGCGCAAAATCTGCGCAATGGGCGTGAAATGCAGCCGCTGGGTAACCATGCACGGCTTCGCCCTCAACGTCAACACCGACCTGTCGTATTTCGGCCACATCGTGCCCTGCGGCATCACCGACAAAGCCGTGACGTCTATGGCGCAGGAACTGGGCCGCGAGGTGCCGCTGGCCGAAGTGTCGGCGCGCCTGCTGCCCCATCTGGCGCGCCTGTTCGAAGCCGAATTACAGCTGGCCACCGGGCATCCGGTGCTGCCGGCGCCTGTATCTGAAGTATCCGCATGAAAGAAGACATCAAATTCGACCCAGTAGAGGGCGTAACAGTAGCCGTAGTGCCCGAGGAAGCCGCGGCGACCGAAGAAGGCAAGCAGGGCTGGCTGGTTTACCTGATCAATCACAACGACTACGCCCTGCAGAACGTCATCGTCAACTCGCACGGCTACGGCACCCAGCCCGACGGCGAGGCGGTAAAGACCTCCACGCTGCGCCACGTATTTGCCGAGGTGGAGGCCCGCAGCGCCGTCCCGGTCGAGCCCATCGACCCCGCGCTGTTTCACCTCAACAACCAGTATTGGGTGAGCTACTACCGCGACGCCCAGATTTTCGATAAGAAGTTCATCTTCGTACCCGATTCCATCGTACCCGCCAACCTGACGCCCATCACCCTGCTCGGCCGGGATGGTGTGCTGCACGTCTAGCTATCCTTTGCAGTTCCCGGCGTCTGCCTTCACTGCTTCCTTTCAAGCTGCCTGCTTATGACCCCCCTCGGAATACAATTAAGCTTGTCCTTTCTATGGGCGTTTCTGGTGGCTCTGTTCGCCGTGCCGTCCATTATCTATATCGCCCACCTCAAAAACATGCTCGATACGCCTAACGTGCGTACCGTGCATGAGTCGCTGACGCCGCGGTTAGGTGGGGTGGCCGTGTTTGCCGGCTTCATGTCGGCCCTCACCATCTTCGCCGATCTGGGCAACGGTATCCAGCAGCTGCTGGCCGGTTGCATCGTGCTGTTCTTCGTGGGTCTCAAGGATGATCTGGTGTCGATTTCGGTGTCCAAGAAGTTCGTGGGCCAGCTGCTGGCTACCGGCATCGTCATGATTATGGCCGATGTGCGCCTGACCAGCTTCCAGGGCATCCTCGGGATTCAGGAGCTGCCCATAGGCATCAGCTACGCCTTCACGTTCCTAGCCATCGTGGGCATCACCAACGCCATCAACCTCATCGACGGCCTCGACGGCCTTGCCGGTACTATAGTCCTGACTATCGTCAGCACGCTGGGCTACTATTTCGTGCGCTACGGCGGCCCGAGCTTCAGCAACTACGTGTTTGTGTCGGTGTGCCTGATGGGCGGCATCATCGGGTTCCTGCGCTACAACTTCCACCGGGCCACCATCTTCATGGGCGACACCGGTTCGCTGGTGTGCGGGTTCATTGTGTCGGTGCTCACCATTCAGTTCATTGAGATGGGCCTGAAAGTGGGCCAGCCGTTCGGGTCGTCGGCGCCGTCGGTAGCGGCTGGTATCCTGTTCGTGCCTTTGTTCGATACGCTCCGCGTGTTCATCGTGCGCATGATGGCCGGCCGTTCGCCCTTCTCCCCCGATAAAAACCACGTCCACCACCGGATTCTGGCCATGGGCTTCCAGCAGATCAGCACCGTAGTGCTGCTGGCACTGCTCAACATTGTCGTGATTCTGTTCGTCATCAACTTCGCCTACCTCGGCAACACCATCCTGATTGGCTGCCTGGTGGGCTTTTCCATCGTGTTGAGCGTGTTTCTGGGCGTATACCGCAGCCGTAGCACCGAGCAGCGGGTTGCTTCCTGAAGCAGCCTATTCCTCCAATGAGTCGCCGGCACCGCAGCACCTGGGTATCAGCACAGCACTGGCTCCTGTGCCTGCTGTGCCTGTTGGCTGGCTACGCCGCCCCGGCCGCCGAGTACCGGCCGCTGCCCCCCGCCTTGCGTAGTGGCCTCTCGCCCGACTGGCTCATCCACGATGAGGGCCGCAACCGGCTCGTAATTTACCTGCCCGACTATCATGCCCCGGCCCACGCCTATTACCAGTGGCTGACGCTGCGGCCCCAGCGCCCGTTTATCGTGTCGTTCACGGCTCGCAGCGGGCAGAGCCTTTTTCTCGATAACCGGCTGGTATTCACGGCACCAAAGGCGTCAGATTATACGCTGGACCTGGCCCGGCTGCTTCCGGCGGGCTCGGTGCCCGGGCCACATCTGCTGTGTGTGTGGCACCCGCAGGTGGCCCCCAACCTCAGCTCCTTTGTAGACGTTCGTACCGCAGACCCTGCGGCGCAGCCCGGGCTGGTGAAAACGCCCGCCGCCCGGCTGCTGGCCCAGCCGCTGGCACGCAGCCACCCCGGCGAAAATGTGTTTCTGCTGTTTCTGCTCCTGATTGGGCTGCTCTATGGCAGTATTCGGGCCGTGTATCAGCCTGGGTTTGCGCGTATCTATCAGGTTGATAACGTGTGGAGCAAGTCCACCGCCGAGCAGGAATTCCTTGTCAAGCCCACCGTTACCTGGCTCAATATTCTGCTGGTGCTGGTGTTCTCGCTCTCGTTTGCGTTGCTGCTGGTGGCCATTCATACCAACGTGCAGAACATTGCCGTGCTGCAGCGCCTGTTCGACGTGCCCGAATCTGCCTTGGTGTTGCGGATACTGCTCTACACCGCCACCATTGCGGCCTTCGTGATGGGCAAATACCTGTTTCTGGAGCTGATGGGCTACATTTTCGACGTTGGCGAGCTGGTAGTCGTCCAATACCGGGAATTCATCCGGACGCTGCTTTTCCTGGGGCTCTGCCTGCCGCTGGTCATGCTACTCTATCTGGGCCTCAACCAAACACTGCCGGCGGCGGTGCTATGGGTATCCAACGGGGTGGTTTCCTTGCTGTTGGTGGGTACGGTGATTCGTGTAGCCCGCACAATTCATCGCAGATCCTCCCTGCTGAATCTGCATTTGTTTTCGTACCTTTGCGCCACAGAAGTGATTCCACTGGTCATTCTGCTTAAGTTGATCGTTTTCACCTACTAAGGCTTTGGTGCTCAAGTCCCAGGCTGCCATCATCTTTCTTATTGCCCTAGACTTACCCTTTTCTTTACAATATGGCCGAGAGCAAAGACAAACCGGGTACGGGCCGTCATGCTAACCGAATCAGTAGCATTCTTGTCACCCAGCCTAAGCCCACCAACGATGTGTCGCCTTATTTCTCCATTGCAGAGAAGTACGGTATCAAAGTGGATTTCCGGGAATTCATTGACGTTCAGCCGGTTTCGTATAAAGATTTTCGTAAGGAGAAAGTAAATATTCTGGAGCATACGGCTGTGATTTTCACTAGCCGCAATGCCGTCGACCACTTCTTCCGTATCTGCCAGGAAGCCAAACTGGAGATGCCGGCAGAAATGAAATACTTCTGCATCTCCGAGCAGACCGCCAATTACCTGCAGAAGTATATCGTGTTGCGCAAGCGTAAGCTGTTCGTTGGTCAGCGTACCGCAGTCGACCTGTTCGAGGTTATAAAGAAGCACAAGACGGAGAAGTTCCTGTATCCGTGCTCCGACATCCGCAAGGACGATATTCCGGAGTTCATGCGGGCCAACGGCTTCAAATTCACGGAAGCTGTCATCTATCGCACCGTAGCCAGCGACCTGTCGGACCTATCGGATGTGAAGTACGACTGCATTGCGTTCTTTAGCCCTTCCGGCATTAGCTCGTTGTTCATCAACTTCCCTGATTTCGAGCAAAATGGTACGCGTATCGCTGCTTTCGGCCCTACTACTGCCAAAGCCGTGATAGATGCCGGGCTGGAACTGGATATTGAGGCGCCCCATCCCAACGCCCCATCCATGACCGGAGCCATTGAGGCGTACATCCGCTACCATCACAGTCCGGACATAGGCAAAGAGAAAAATAAGTCGGGCAAGCAAAGCGCATAGCCATAAACAAAAGAGGAAGCCGGTAATTCGGCTTCCTCTTTTGTTTTTTGCTCAGGATTTGTTGCACAGGGTTTTTTCCATACATTTGGAAATACCTTCCGTTACCTTACTCTCCTTGTAACGAACCCAAAATCAGGACTTTCTATGAAAGGAACTCTACTTTCTTTGCTATTTCTGACTGCGGCTGCAGGTACCGCCTTGGGGCAGCAGCAGCCACAGTTTACGCACTATGGCTTCAATGGCATGTATCTCAATCCTGCTTATGCAGGCATTAAAGGACAAGGAGAAATAACTACAATCGGGCGCTACCAATACCTAGGATACAATGCTTCCTTTGACGATGGTGGATCACCTCAAACAGGTCTTTTCACTGCCTCGCTGCCGGTTAGGGCTATTGGTGGCGGTCTTGGGCTGAGCGTGAGCTACGACAAATTCGCCGTAATGAAAATGGTGAATGCCCAACTCTCCTATTCCAAACACATAAAAGTAGGTGAAGGGACACTGGGTTTGGGTATACAGGGGTTATTCAACAATCTGAGCAGCGGCAAGCACCGCTTTATAGACCCCAATGACCCGAGCGTTCCACTGGAAGGCTCTGATAGTAAGTTCGATGTGGGGGCCGGCCTCTGGTACGAGTCGCCCACGCTGTATGCCGGCCTGAGCGCTAACAATCTGTTACGCTCCAACTACAGATTCAGAAGTGAGGCTGGTGATAACACAGCCCAGTTCATTGCCGAAAACCATTCGTACCTGACAGCCGGCTACAATATTGAAGCCTCTTCTTCCGTTGTTGTAACGCCCTCTGTATTAGTGAAGATGGTGATGCCGGGGAAGTTTGGTGACAGCGGAAAATTCACGTTCAAAAATAATTCATACGAGGCGAACGTACGTGCGACGTTCAACGACAAATTCTGGGGCGGGCTCGGTTACCGCTACCAAGAATCGTTCACGGGCATGGCTGGCTTGGCGCTGGCCAAGGATAACGCACTGCGAATCGGCTATGCGTTTGATTTTGTTGCATTTAATCAAGATGCTCGTGCACTCAGCTCGCACGAAATTATGCTGTCTTACCGTCTGCCCAAGCCTGGCATGCTCATCCGTCCGGCCATTCGTACGCCACGGTATAGTTTCTAGATTTTTTGGCTGTAGTGGACCGTTTCGGTGCCCTGATTATGTGGAGAAAGGATTTCTAGACTGCGCGCACTAACTCATTGCCCTTCATCGTTTAACTGGCATTACCGTCAGTTCGTAGACAAACGACCGGCATTGAGCGATAGGCTTGCGCACGAACGTAAGTTTCGCTAGATTTGCCAGCTCACAAAATTGTAATCTTCGGATATCGCCGGCTCAACAGTCATTTTCTTCCTAACATGAACAAGTTTCTCGTATTGCCTCTCGTAGCCATTTCGGCTCTGATTTTGGGAGGCTGTGGTTTTGGCAAGGGCCCGCAGGGTGACCTCGTCGGAGCAGAGGACCGTCCCGAGTTCAATCCTCAGGAAGTTCCTTTCGGCATGGTTCCCTGCCCCGGTGGTACGTTCCACATGGGCCAGACCGACCAGGATATATCAGCATCTATGGTGAACATGAACAAGCAGGTAACTATTGCCGGCTTCTACATGGACGAGACTGAAATTACGAACAACGAATATCGTCAGTTCATGAATGCCATCCGGCAGGACTCGATTGACGTGCTGGGCGAAGAATATGTGATGACGGAGCTGTACCCCGACACTACGGTGTGGGTGCGTGACTTCACCTACCACATGGGTGACCCGCTGATGGAGTACTACTACACCCATCCGGCTTTCGATGACTATCCTGTAGTGGGGGTTGACTGGTTTGCTGCCAAGTACTTCTGCAACTGGCGCACCAAAAACAAAAACGCCGCCAACGAAGAAGCCGGTCTGGCTCCAACGCCAAACTTCCGCCTGCCTTCGGAAGCTGAGTGGGAATATGCTGCTCGTGGTGGCCGTGACCTCGCTACGTATCCATGGGGCGGTCCATACCTGCGCAACTCCAAAGGCTGCATGCTGGCCAACTTCAAGCCAGGCCGTGGCGACTACGCCTCCGATGGCTACGCTTACACGTCGCCAGTTGGTTCGTTCTTCCCGAACGATTTTGGCCTCTACGATATGTCGGGCAACGTGTCGGAGTGGTGTGATGATGCCTATATGGAAGCCTCGGTGCCGGTGGTATGGGACATGAACCCCACTAACCCCGATGATAACGAGCCTCGCAAAGTAGTACGTGGTGGTTCGTGGAAGGACATTGCTTACTTCCTCGAGACGGGCACCCGCAACTTCGAGTATCAGGATTCCTCGCGTTCCTTCATTGGTTTCCGCACAGCCATGATTCAGATTGGCATGGGCACCAATAACAGCCTCAACTAAGAACCGCTCCTGCTTTCCGCAGCAAATTCCCTTACCCCGAGTTTTTCGCGTTTTCACCCAATCACCACTTCTTTCCAACAATCAATTCACATGGCAGCTAAAGGCGGTAGTTTTCTCTATGATGTTCTTATGCCCAAGATTTATGGCATCGGAGCCGCAGTCGTAATCATCGGGGCATTGTTTAAAATTCAGCACTGGAAAGGAGCTGACATTATGCTGATCGTTGGCCTCGGTACTGAAGCCGTTATCTTCTTCCTGAGCGCATTCCAGCCACAATCCAAAGAGCACGATTGGTCTTTGGTATACCCAGAACTGTCGGAAGGCTATGACCCTTCGACCAACAGCAACCGGTTTGTAGAAGAGAATAATAACAGCAAAGGCCTCACGCGTAAGCTGGACGACATGCTGAAGGATGCTAACGTGACTCCAGAGGCTATTTCCTCGCTGGGCCAGGGCCTGAACCGCCTGAGCACCACCACGCAGCAACTCTCGACCCTCGGCGACGCTACCAGCGCTACCGACGAGTACACCGCCAAAGTTCGCTCGGCTGCTACTTCGCTGGAGCGCATCAACGAAGCTTATTCCAACACGGCTCAGGCCATGGGCGCAATGGCTGATGCTACCAAGGATGCCAAGGAGTACCACGTACAAGTGCAGAACGTAACCAAGAACCTGGGCGCTCTGAACGCAGTGTACGAAATGGAACTGCAGGATGCCAACACGCATCTCAAGTCCATGAACCAGTTCTACGGCACGCTCAGCCAGGCCATGCAGAACATGACCGAAGCCGGCAAAGACACCGAAAAATTCAAAGACGAAGTGGCGGCCCTCACCGGCAACCTGAACTCGCTCAACCGGGTGTACGGCAACATGCTGAACGCCATGCGTGCCACCAGCTAAGGCTGGCGCAACGCGAGGAAAATTTCGGTCCCACCCTTACATATAGATAGGCAGACACGATGGCGGGAGGTAAAGAAACTCCACGGCAGAAGATGATTGGCATGATGTACCTGGTACTGACTGCACTTCTGGCCCTTCAAGTAAACTCAGCAATTCTGCTCAAGTTCAAATTCTTGGATGACAGCCTTTTCGGCATCAACGAAAAGGTATCGAAATCCAACGATGGCACGGTTAAAGGCATTGCAGCCCAGGTTGAAAAAAACCGCAATACTGCCGCCGACGTTGCCGTTCTGAAGCAGAGCGAAGAAATTCGGGAGCGTACCAAGCAGATGATTGATTATCTGCGCGGTGTACGCGACAAACTCGTAACGGCCACGGAAAACACCAAAGGCAAAAACGAGTACAAAAACATGAGCGCCGAAGACAAGGTGGCTATCACCATGCTCGGCGGCAAAAAAGACGGTGCAGCCTATGAGATGAAGAACAAACTCAACGAGTATTCTTCTTACATCAAGACGTTTGTACCCAGTGCCGAGCCGCTGGCTCTCGATGCCAAGGACGACAAGATGGTGACGGATCCGGAGCAGCGCTCCAAGAACTTCGCCGAGTTGAACTTCGAGAACACGCCGCTGGTAGCTGCTTTGGCTACATTGTCGCAGAAAGAAACCGAAGTACTAAAGTACGAGTCGGATGCTCTGGCTGCACAATCGGCTAAAGTAGGTGGCAACATCATCGTATTCGACAAAGTAGGCGCTTTCGCCTCGGCAGAGTCGAACACGGTGGCTGCTGGTACCAAGTACAAGGCAGAACTGTTCCTGACGGCTTCGGCCACGGGCTTGCGCCCGACCATGACGCTGAACGGCTCGCCGCTTTCGGTTGATGCTTCCACCGGCAAAGGCAAAGTGGAATTCACGGCTCGTCCGGGTTCTTTCGATGCGGCCGGCAACGCCAAGGCGCAGTGGACCGGTACCATCCGCTTCAAGCAGAACGGCCGCGACACCACGTTTAAAGTAACGGTGCCTTACACCGTGACCAAGCCGGTGATGCAGATTCAGTCGGCTTCGGTGCAGGCGCTGTATTTCCGGTGCGGCAACAAGTTGAGCGTGCAGGTACCAGCTTTGGGCGCTCAGTATGCTCCTAGCTTCTCGGCCTCGGGTGCTTCTACGATTGCCGGTTCTGCAAAAGGCGAAGTAACGCTGGTGCCAAACGCGAAAGAAGTAACGCTGAGCGTTAGCAGCGGCGGCAACCCTATCGGTTCGCAGACTTTCCAGGTTCGTCCGATTCCTAAGCCAGAAATTCAGTGCTGGGTTGGTGGTCGTCCGGCCAACGAAAAGCAGGGTACGCCTATCACGGCAGTACGCAACATGAACCTCAAGGCAGTTGCTGATGCAGGCTTCGCCACGTTCCTTCCCGACGATGCTCGTTTCCGCGTAACCCGCTACGAAGTGACGCTGGTACGTGGCAAGCGTCCGGCCATGCCAATGATTCCGGTGAATGGCCCGAACGCCGACCTGAGCCGGGTGGTTGACCAGGCCCGCGAAGGCGACCGTCTGTACATTGAAGTAAAAGAGGTTCAGCGCATGAACTTCCAGGGCAACACGGAGCAGGTAAACGTGTCCAAGCAGTTCAACGTGCCGTTGCTGTAAGCTGTAGTTGGTGAACTAAAAAGGGGCGATTCGCTTTCACGCATTATGAACAAGGTTCTCTCTTTCGCTGTCCTGGCTGCCGGCCTCACCCTGTCGGGGGCGGCTTCGGCTCAGGAACAAGCCACCACCGCGAGCAGCAATGGCTCGTACCGTCCGATTCCGAACTCGGATATCATGTTCCGCAAGACCATCTGGCGGGCCGTGGATCTGCGCGAGAAGCAGAACAAACCCATGTTCTCGGAAGGCAAGGAAATCAGCCGGGTTATCATTGAAGCCGTGAAGCGCGGTGAGTTAGTTGCCTACCGCAACGACTCGCTGACCACGACCTTCACTGGCAACGAGGTAACGTCTAATATGTCGTACGCCGAATCGAATGCTGGTCTGAGCGACGAAGAACGTGCAGCTGGCTTCACGGATGATACCGGCGACGACTGGGGAGCGGCTCCTAAAAAGAAGGGTGCTAAAGCAGCTCCCAAAGCCCCGGCAGCAGCTCCAAGCTATGCCTACCGCTACAAGGACCTGTATCAGATGGAATTGAAGGAGGATATGATCTTCGACAAGAAACGGTCGCGGATGTATCACGATATCAAAACCATCACGCTGCTGGTGCCTTCCACGCTGAGCTCCAACTCTTCGGGTATTGAAAAGCCCATTGGAACGTTCAAGTACAGCGACCTGGTGAAGGTGTTCCGCAACAATCCGGACAAAGCCATCTGGTTTAACTCGCAGAACGATGCCCAGCACAAGAACCTCGCTGATGCATTCGAGCTGTGGCTGTTCAACTCGTACATCGTGAAGGTATCCAACCCGAATGATGCTCGTCTGGACGAAATCTACGGCGGTCAGCAGCAGGGTATCCTTGCTTCGCAGCAGGCGGCTTCCGACCTCATCGAGTACGAGTACAACCTGTGGTCTTTCTAAATCACGGATTTAGCCGGATTTATCGGATTACACGGATTTTGTAGTCGATTCGCTTTGTACAGATAAGCCCCAACCAGTTAGCTGGTTGGGGCTTTTTCGTTGGTTGTTGCGCTCGGTGAAACCGGGCTATTCGGCGGCGGCGGTGGGCGTTGCCTGCTCGCTGAAGTACGTGAGCAGGATGCGGGCTTTGGCTTTGCCTACTTCCTCAACTAGCTGTGCTTCGGTCAGCTCCTTGATTTTCTTTACTGACTTGAACTTAGTCAGGAGCTTGTCGGCCGTGACGGGGCCGAGGCCTTTCACGTCAGTCAGCTCGGTTTTGAGCGTGGCGGCGTCGCGGCGGCTGCGGTGGAACGTGATACCGAAGCGGTGCACTTCGTCGCGCATGCGCTGGAACAGGCGCAGGGACTCGCTCTTCTTATCGATGTAGAGCGGGAGCGGGTCGTTGGGGACGTAGATTTCTTCGAGGCGCTTGGCGATGCCAATGACGGCCATTTGGCCCCAGAGGTTCAGGTCTTTCAGGGCCTTTACGGCCATGCTGAGCTGCCCTTTGCCACCGTCCACGATAACTAGCTGCGGCAGACTGGCACCTTCGTCCACGAGGCGGCGGTAGCGGCGCGACACCACTTCGTACATGGAGTCGAAGTCGTTGGGGCCGATAACGGTTTTGATGTGGTAGTGGCGGTAGTCCTTCTTGCTGGGCTTGGCGTTGCGGAAACACACCATGGCGGCCACCGGGTTGTCGCCCTGGAAGTTGGAGTTGTCGAAGCATTCGATGTGCTTAGGAAGCTCCGTAAGGCGCAAATCCTTGCGGATGGTTTCCATGATGCGCACCTCGTTGAGGTCCTTGCTCCGGTCGTTCATGCTTTCCTTCTCCTTACGCAGGTAGAGCACGTTCTTGATGCTTAGCTCCAGGAGCTTGCGCTTGTCGCCGATCTGGGGCTGGGCAATGACGACGCCCGGCAGCGGCAATGCGGGAATGGCTACGTTGGTCAGGATTTCCTTGCTCTGGCTCTCAAACTCCTCCCGCATCTGCATAATCATGGGGGCTAGGATTTCGTCGTCGGGCTCATCGAGCTTCTTTTGCACCTCCACGGACTGGGTCAGGATGATGGAGCCGTTCATCACCTTGAGGTAGTTGATGAAGGCTAGCTTCTCGGTGGAGGCAATACTGAACACGTCGATGTTGGACAGCGAAGCGTTGACGATAGTGCTTTTGCTTTGGAATTCGTCGAGGCGGTCGAGCTTGATTTTGAACTGGTGGGCCAGCTCGTACTGCATTTCCTGCGCCGCCTGGGTCATTTTGTCGCGGAAGTACTGCTTGGGCAGGCGCAGGTCGCCGTTGAGGATCTGGCGGATCTGCTGGATGTAGCCGTTGTAGGTTTCCTCGTCTTCCTTGGCCACGCAGGGCGCTTTGCAGTTGCCGAGGTGAAACTCCAGGCAGGGCTTGAACTTGCCGGCCTCCACGTTTTCGGGCGAGAGGTTGTAGGTGCAGGTGCGCAGCGGATACAGCGCCCTGATCAGCTCCAGCAGCAGGTTCATGCCCGTCACGTTGGCGTAGGGGCCGTAGTAGCGGCCGTCGCCGGGGCGCTTGTTGCGGGTCGGAATCAGGCGCGGAAACCGCTCGTTGGTCAGCAGCAGGTACGGATACGTTTTGCCGTCTTTGAGCAGGATGTTGTACTTGGGCTGGTGCTGCTTGATGAGGTTGTTTTCCAGTAGAAACGCGTCGGACTCAGAATCCACGATGGTGAATTCGATGCGCTTGATGTTCTTGACCAGCTGCTGGGTCTTCTTGTTGTGGTCCTGTTTGGTGAAGTAGCTGCTGACGCGCTTGCGCAGGTCGATGGCCTTGCCCACGTAGATGATGGTGTCCTCGTCGCCGAAGTACTTGTACACCCCCGGGCGGTGGGGCAGCTGGCGGATTTGCTCCTGTAGATGTTCTTTGGCGGCCATATCACAGATTGACGCAGATTTTGCGCTGATTACGCAGATTGTGCAGGTGGCGGGCAGGCCAGCTGGAAATTTGCTGCTCCGGTACGCAGCGCGTTTACACAGAGGTTCGCGGCACAGGGAGCAGCGCAGGGAATACAACAAAAAATGTGGCCGGGTTGTCCCGGCCACATTCCGTAAAAGTCAGCGAAATCAACGAAGAATCCGCAAAACCCGTGCTTTAGATATCCTCTTCGCTCAGGTCGCCGAGCTCCACCTGGTCGAGCTTCTGGTCGTAGGGGATGGTGTCGCGCTGGGTGGCGCCGTTGTAGTAGCGCGAGCAGTCGATTTCCACGTCCAGCGGCTTGCTGGGCTTGGGGAACGGGCCAGTGTTGATGCCAATGCTCTTGTCGGCGTACACTTTCTTCATGAAGATGCCGTAGAGCGGCAGCGCCAGGCGCGAGCCCTGCCCGTAGGCGCCCGTGCGGAAGTGAATACTGCGGTCTTCGCCGCCCACCCAGGTGCCGCACACCAGGTCGGGCGTGAGGCCCATAAACCAGCCGTCGGAGTAGTTGTTGGTGGTGCCGGTTTTGGCGCCCATCTCGTATGGAAACTTGAAGCCGCCCTTCAGGATGATGCTGGTACCGCCCTGTTCTTCGGTGGCACCACGCAGCATATGCGTCATCAGATAGGCCGTTTGTTCCGTGAGGGCTTCGCGGGTCTGGGCCACGAATTCGCGCAGCACGTTGCCGTTTTTGTCTTCGATGCGCGTCACCATGATGGGCGCGGTCCAGACGCCCTTGTTCACGAAGGTGCTGTAAGCGCCGGTCAGCTCGTAGATGCTCACGTCAGAAGAGCCGAAGCCGATGGCGGGCACGGCCTCGATGGGAGAGGTGATGCCGAGGCGCTTGGCGTAGCTGGCCACCACGTCGGGGCCCAGCTTCTGCACCAGCCACGCCGTGATGGAGTTCATGGAACGGGCCAGCGCCTGCCGCAGCGTGAAGGTGCGGCCCGAGAACGAGCCCTCGAAGTTGCGGGGCGTGTAGGCGGGCCGGCCGCGCTCGGCCGGGAAGGTGGTAGCCACGTCGGGGCGCTGGTAGCAGGGCGAGTAGCCCTGGTCGATGGCGGCCACGTACACGAACGGCTTGAACGTGGAGCCCGGCTGGCGTTTGCCCTGCTTCACGTGGTCGTATTTGATGTATTTGTAGTTGATGCCGCCCACCCAGGCCTTGATTTGGCCGTTGAGCGGGTTCATGGCCATAAACCCGGCGTGCAGCAGGCGCTTGTAGTAGGCCAGCGAGTCCATCGGCGACATATTCACTTCCTTCTCGCCGCCCTGCCAGGTGAACACCTTCATCTTATACTTCTTGTTGAGGTAGTACTTGATGGAGTCCTTGTTGCCCTCGAAGCGGGCGTTGAGCGACTGGTAGCGGGCCGTGCGCTTGATGGACGAGCTCAGGAAGTTGGGAATCAGGCGGCCGTTTTCGTCGCGCCAGGGCTGCTGGCCTTTCCAGTGCTGGTCGAACCACTTCTGCTGCAGCTTCATGTGC
Source organism: Hymenobacter sp. APR13 (assembly GCF_000737515.1). NCBI lineage: Bacteria > Pseudomonadati > Bacteroidota > Cytophagia > Cytophagales > Hymenobacteraceae > Hymenobacter > Hymenobacter sp. APR13. The sequence continues at coordinate 1,555,429 of NZ_CP006587.1, read as the reverse complement.
TCGGCCACGGCCGACTCGGCGTACTTCTGCATCCGCGAGTCAATCGTGGTGTAGATTTTCAGGCCGTCGGAGTACAGGTCGTGGTCGGTTTCCTTGGCCCAGTCGCGCAGGGTTTTGCTGAGCTCGGTGCGGAAGTAGGGCGCAATACCTTCGTTCTGGTTTTCCACCTTGTAGTCCAGCTTGATGGGCTTCTGGATGGTGGCAGCGTACGTCGGCTCGTCGATGTACTGGTACTTGCTCATCTGGCTCAGCACCCAGTCGCGGCGCTTCTTGGAGCGTTCCGGGTTGCGCACCGGGTTGAACCACGACGGCCCGTTCACCAGCCCCACCAGCAGCGCCGACTCCTCGAGCGTGAGCACCCGCGGCTTCTTGTTGAAGAAGGTTTTGGCCGCTACGTTGATGCCGAAAGCATTGGAGCCAAAATCGGCGGTGTTGAGGTACATGCGCAGGATTTCGCGCTTGGTGTAGTTGCGCTCCAGGCGCACGGCCAGAATCCACTCCTTGGTTTTGGTGATGACCATGCCCAGCAGCGGCGCTTCGTTGAGGCGGCCGTTGTTGAGGTCTTCGCGGGTGCGGAACAGCATCTTGGCCAGCTGCTGGCTGAGCGTGGAGCCGCCGCCGTTCTTGCCGCCGCGCACCACGCCAGATGCCACACGGGCCAGGGCTTTGGGGTCGATGCCGGAGTGCTCCTCGAAGCGGGCATCCTCGGTGGCAATCAGGGCGTCAATCGTGGTCTGGGCCAGCTCTTCGTAGGCCACCGGCGTGCGGTTTTCGCGGAAGTATTTGCCCATCAGCACGCCATCGGCCGAGTACACTTCCGAGGCCAGCTCACTGCGGGGGCTTTCCAGCGTCTTCAGGTTGGGCATCTGCCCGAACAGGTTCAGAAAGTTGATGCTGACGGCAAATACGAACAGCAGCATGCCCACTACGCCGGCGCCAAACAGCAGCCACATGGTGCGAGCCAGGCCCGTGAACCGGCCCGGGTGTTGAGGTTTGCGGGAGGTAGTTTTGGTCTTGGTGGCGGGGTAAGCCATTTTTCTTAATTAGTAATTAAGAATCAGGAATGAGGAATTGGCAACTGACTCACGGGCTGCATTGCGTATTTCTGCAGCTCGTAAGGCAATTACTAATTCCTCATTACTAATTCTTAATTCAAGTTAACGGTACGTCTGCTGGTAAAAGCGCTGATACTCTTCAACGTCGCGGCGCTGAAGCAGCAGCGGCAGATTATCAATACCAATGATGAGGGTTTGGTAACCCGCGCCGCGCAGCTTGCTAAGCGGCGACTGGGGGCCGCGCAGTTTCAGGCCGTAGCTCTGGGCCACTTTGGCGCCCACCAGGCCCTGCACCACCACCAGCTCCAGCGAGTCGCCGAGGGGCTGCTGCTGCACCTGCAGGTTGTTGGCACGGTAGAAGCGGCCGTTGTAGGCGCTGAGCTGCGTCTGCAGGTCTTTCAGGGCAGCGGCACCTTTCGGGAAAACGAGCACTACGGCATGGCCGGCGGCAGCATTGGCAGTGTAGGGCGAAGCAGGGGACGCTGGAGCAGGCACTGCTGGCGCCGGGGTAGCAGGCGCTGGCGTAGCTGAAGTGGCCGGAGTGGTAGAAGTGGGTGCCGGGGAAGCCGGAGTGCTGGTAGCAGGTGCTGCCGGAGTAGGAGAGGGGGCCGCAGCCGGCGCTGTGGTAGCCGGGGCAGCTTTCGGGACTTTCTTGCCGCGGGCCCGCGCCTGCGCTGCAGCCATGCGTGCCGCTTTGGCCGGGTCCATGGCCGGCGCTGCCGGTTTGGCGGCCGCCACCGAATCCGTGGCCGGCGTTGGCGTAGCTGGGGTAGTTGCGGGAGCCGCCGGAGTGGTGGCCGGAGCCGTAGCTGCGGGAGAAGTGCTGGTGGTTGGTGCCGTTTTAGGGCTGGAATCCGTCGGTGCGGGCTGCTTGGTGGCTGGTGCGGGCGCTGGGCGGGGCGCCGGGGTTTCGTTTTCGCCGTACAGAATGCGCATGCGGTTGTTCACCTCGCCGGGCCGGAACATCGACACGTCGGGCTTCTGCGTGGAGGCCAGTGCCCCCACGATTTCGCCGGCCTCATACTTTTTGTAGGAGCCCAGCAGTGTGCGGGCCTCGGTGGCCAGCGGCGAGGAGGCGTAGTCAGTGGCGAACTTCTCCAGCGCGGCCCGGGCCACCAGCGGCGGCTGGGTGCGCAGTGCAATCAGGGCGCGCAGGTAGGCTATCCGGTCGTTGAGGTCGGACTCCGGAAACTGCTTGGTGGTGCGCGCCAGCACCGCCGACGACTTCTTGAACTCCTGTTCCTTGTAAAGCGCAAACGCCGAATCCACCTTCACCACCACCTGCGCATTCACCAGCGAGGTGCGGCGCAGATACTCGGGGTCGGCGGCCAGCCGGGCGTAGGCCGAGGTCGGGAACTCCTGGCGGAGCCGCTGGGCGTACACTTCGGCTTTGGCCAGCTCGTTCTGCTCCTTGTAAATCAGGTACAGGCTGTAGTAGGTTTCCGGCAGGTGCTTGCTGGCGGCGTAGCGCTCGAGCAGCTTCTCGTAGGTCTGGGCGGCCGGCACCGGCTCGCGCAGCTGCTGGTTGTAGATGCCGCCCAGCGCAAACAGGGCTTCTTCCACCTGGCTGTTGGACGACTTCAGCTGCTCACTCGTGAGCGGAATGTTCTGCCGGTACTGCGCCACCAGCGCCCGTTGCTGCGCTTCCGGGTCGTCGGCCACCTTGCCCAGCGCCGTAGTAGCACCGGCCGTGACGTTGGTGCTGCCGGCCCCCACCGTATTCACGGGCGCCCCGCCGTTGCGCGCCGCCACCGGCGACGAGCTGGCCACGCTCACAAAGCGCCAGTTGTCCTGCAGCGGCCGGTCGCCCCACTTCCGGATAAAGTCGGCGCGGGCCGTGCTCAGGGACGTCGGGTTGTCGAAATACCATTTAGCCCCGGTGCTGCCTTCAATGAAGTCGGCCGGGTCGAGGCCTGTTTGCAGGTCGCGGGACGAGCTGGGACCGGTGGCTGTCTGGCGGCGGCTGGCCAGCTCCTGCCGGGCCGCGGCAGCTTCGGCGGCCTTGCGGCGGGCGGTCAGCTCGGCATCGGCGTAGGCCACGAGGCGGGTGCGCAGGGCGCTGGTGTCCAGCCGGGCCAGCGCCTGCAGGCTGTCCTGGGTTTCAATGATGGTGTACTGCGTGGCAAAGTCCTTCAGAATGGCCGCCCGCTCGGCCGTAGCCGCGTAGCCGATGGCCTCTTTGGGCAGGTTCTGCACCGTGCTGTCGTAGTAGGCGGCCGCCAGGCGGTACTTCTGCAGGTTCTCATAGTAGATGCGGCCGGCCAGCAGGTAGGTGTACGACTTCTGGGCCTGGTTGCTGGTAGCAGCCCGCGCCGACTTCTGCAGCAGCCCCAGCGCCTCCGGGTAGCGCTTCTGCCGGTAGTCGAGCCGCGCCATCTCGTAGTAAATTTTGTCGCGGTACTCCTTGTTCTTGGAATCCTTGAGCAGCTTGGCGAAATACTTGTCCAGCCGGGCCTTGTCGTTGTTGTTGAGGTCCGAAACCTGCCCCAGCATGAGCTTAGCAAAGAAATCCAGCTCGTAGGGCGGGTTCTTCTTCAGAATCTGGTTGAGCTCGGCGTATGCCTTCTTGTCGTCGCCCTGCTCCTGGTAGAGCTGCGCCAGGATGTAGCGCGTGCGCGACCGTTCGTTTTTCGGTTCAATCAGCGGAATGGCCTTTTCCAGGTTCTCAATTGCCTTGGCCGGCTCCCCCACTTTCAGGTAATAGTCGGCGCGGGTCAGAAACAGCTCCTTGGCGTTGGCCTCGCGCCCTTCCTCCTTGTCGAGCAGGTCCGATACAGCTTTGGCGTTTTCCAACTCCTTGGTGGCCACAAACGTGCGCATCAGCCAAATCAGGGCCTCGTGCTTGGCATCGGCATCCTTGCTGATGCTGTTGACATACTTAAACGTCTTGGCCGCATCCTCATACTCCATCTTATAGAAGCGGCTCTTGCCAATGAGGATGTAGGCGTCGTCGGTCCAGTCAGAAGCCGAGCGGTACTGAATCGGCAGCGAGGCCTTCTTCACTACCTCGTCCATATCGGCTGTAATGGCCTTGGCGGCGGCCTCATCCATGGTCGGGAACAGCGGCAGCACTCGGTTGTAGTCGTTCAGGCGGGCCGTATACAGCTTGGCCTCAGTTTCGCGCATTTTCTCGCGGGCCAGGAAGTAGCCATTGTCGCGCGCCACCACGTTGTCGTAGGCGTGGCCTACCACGCCGCGCCGCTCAGAAGCGCAGCCCCCCGCGCCTGCTACTACCACCAAAGCGGCCACAGAGCCGGAAAACAGACGAAAAACCGGAGAAGAAGTCAACACAGATGTCGGGAGCATAGCTTACGAATACGCCAACGCGCAAAACCAGCCGGAATGTTCAGCTTTGGCGCAATGCAGAGGTCATAACGACGCACGTTGGGTAAAATTACGCCTTTTTCCCAGCCGCGCCGGTATCTGCCGAAGGAGCGGTTTGCGTACACCCGTTCCAGCCCGTATTCGGTTACCTTCGCCACTCCCAACTCGCCCCGTCATGCCCGATACTCCCACTCCTCCCATGCCCCCCGGGGGCAATTTTGCCCGTTTTATGGGCGTCGGCTTTCAGATGCTGGCCACCATTGGCCTGTGTACCTGGCTGGGCGTCTGGCTGGATGGACGCTACGGCAGTGAGCCGTGGGGGACGGTGGGGCTCACCCTGTTCGGTGTGTTTGTCGCCATGTATCTGGTCATCCGGGAAGTATCGGAGAAGTAGCGGCCCGCGGGTACGCGGTTCGGCCGGCAGCGAAAATACGCTGAATGCGTGGTTGGTAGCCGCGGGCGCCGTACCTTTGCGGCCCCATCCTCTAAATCCCCCCGCGTTGCTCCGCTTTTTCCGCCTGCTGCTCCTGCTGGTTTTGCTGCTCTACGGCACGCTCTACCTGCTGAATGCCCGCTACGGCACTGCCGTCGTGCATCCGCTGGCGCCGTATCTGCTGGGGTTTTTCGCGGCACTCACGGCCCTTATCTATTGGTTTACGGCGCGGCTGGTCCGGGCCAATCCCAACCACTTCATGGGAGCCTATTTCGGGTCGATGGTAGCGCGCATGTTGCTGTCGGCGGGTCTGGTGCTGGTCTACCTGCTTACGGGTGGCAGTCGCGAAGGCAACGGGCAGTGGGCCTTCGTAGGAAGTTTCTTTGTCTTGTATTTTCTCTTTGCCGGATTTGAAGTCTGGGCCGTTCTGAGTAACTTGCGCCCGTTTTCAAAACCGGGTGAAACGGCGAAATAAGTATTTTGCCCCAAAAACCCTAAACCGTTCTGAATGAAGCGCTTACTTGTAGCTCTCTTCTGCTTCCTCTCAGTTGCTGCCCACGCCAACGGGCCTGCGGCAACAACCGCGGAGGCCACCGATAAGGAGGCGTTTAGTCCCGGCGAGATGATTCTGCACCACATCGGCGATTCGCACGAGTGGCATTTCGCTACCATCGGCGACGAAGCCCATGGTCAGCACATTACCATTCCGCTGCCCGTAATTGCTTACCGCGCCGGCCACGGCCTGAGCGTATTCTCGTCGTCGCAGCTGGCTGAAGGCAAAGTGTACGACGGCCTGAAGCTGGAGCACGAGCACCTCGAGTCGGAAGACGGCAGCAAGGTATACGATTTCTCCATTACCAAAAACGTGGCCTCGCTGATGCTGAGCGCCGTGTTGCTGCTGGTGGTATTCACGGCCGTAGCCCGCGGCTACGCCAAGCGCGGCACCGGCGCCCCCAAAGGCATTCAGTCGTTCTTTGAGCCGCTTATCGTGTTCATCCGCGACGAAGTAGCTAAGAAGTCTATCGGCCCGAAGTATGAGCGCTACATGCCGTACCTGCTCACCGTGTTCTTCTTCATCTGGTTCAACAACCTGATGGGCCTGATGCCCGGTGGCGCCAACCTCACTGGCAACATCGCCGTTACGCTCACCTTGGCAGTCCTGACGCTGCTCATCACCCTGTTCAGCTCCAATAAAAACTACTGGCACCACATCTTCGCTACGCCCGGCGTACCGAAGGCCCTGTTGCCCATTATGATTCCGGTGGAACTGATTGGTATTGTGGTAAAGCCGTTCTCGCTGATGGTTCGTCTGTTCGCTAACATCACGGCCGGTCACATCGTAATCCTGAGCTTTATCTCGCTCATCTTCATCTTTGGCAGCGTGGGCGTAGCTCCCGTAACGCTGGCCTTCGGTTTGTTCATCAACATGCTGGAGCTGCTGGTAGCCATTCTGCAGGCCTATATCTTCACGCTGCTGACGGCCATGTACATTGGTGGCGCAGTGGAAGAGCACCACGATGCCGACTACCAGATGGGCGGCGGCGACGGTGCCGACACGGCCCACACCCACTAAGCTCACCCGCGTTCGTTTTTCTGATTTTTTGTTTCTCACTTCCCCCAAACCTTTTTTTATGCTTCTTTCTCTGTTGTTGCAGATTGCTAACGCCGCTGGTCTGGCTGTATTTGGTGCCGCTATCGGTGCTGGTCTGGTTGCTCTGGGTGCAGGCCTGGGTATTGGCCGCATCGGTGGTCAGGCTATGGAAGCCATCGGCCGTCAGCCAGAGGCTTCGGGCAAAATTCAGACTGCCATGCTGATCGTAGCTGCTCTGATCGAGGGTCTGGCCCTGTTCGCAGTAGTAGTCTGCCTACTGATTTCGTTCAAACTCTAGGGATAGAGGTAGTACACGAGCAGCCCGCTGCGCGCGTCGCTTCAGCGCACGGCGTAGCGGGCTGTCTTGGTTTTTCCGGGCTGGCCGGCTGAGCAGCTGTGTTATGGCTGCATCATCTTTGCGGCCCGGATTTTACGGATTCACTACTGATTTCTCTACTCCCTCATGCAAATTGTAACGCCCGAATTAGGCCTTATCTTTTGGCAGCTGGTGATTTTCGGCATCGTGCTGCTCTTGCTGCGCGCGTTTGCCTGGAAGCCCATCCTGAGCTCGTTGAAAGAGCGGGAAAGCTCCATCGATGATGCCCTGCGCATGGCCGACCAGGCCAAGCTCGAAATGCAGCAGCTCAAAGCCGGCAACGAAAAGCTGCTGGCCGACGCCCGCATGGAGCGCGACCGTATTCTGAAGGAAGCCACTGAAGTGTCCAACCAGCTCATCGAGACGGCTAAGACCAAGGCGACGGAAGAAGGCGGCCGCATGATTGTGCAGGCCCGCGAAGCCATTCAGAACGAGAAAAACGCCGCCCTGGCCGAGGTGAAAAACACCGCTGCCAAGCTGTCGATTGATATTGCCGAGCGTATCCTGCGCCGTGAGCTGGCCGACCAGCCCGCCCAGCAGCAGCTCGTCGACTCGTACCTGAAGGAAGTAAACCTGAATTAGTAGCGAGTATTCAGTATTAAGTAGTGAGATTGGGGATGCCCCAAGCCAACCTGTCTTAATACTTACTACCAACTACTCAATACTACAAGCAATGTCTGAACTACGAGTTGCCTCCCGCTATGCCAAGTCGTTGCTCGATTTGGCCGAGGAGCAGGGTACGCTGGAGCAGGTGAAGGACGACATGGACTTGTTCAACAAAACGTTGACCGAGAGCCGCGACCTGCGCCTGTTGCTGCGCAACCCCATCGTCAAGCACGACAAGAAGCTGGCCATCCTGCGCGCCGTATTCGGGGGCAAGGTGTCGAACCTCACCGAGAAGTTCTTCACCATCGTCACCCAGAAAAACCGCGAAAGCGCGCTGGAATTTATTGGTGCCGAGTTTCTGACCCAATACAACAGCCTGCGCGGTGTGCAGCTGGCCGAAGTCACGACGGCTATGCCGCTGACGCCGGCCCTGCGCACGGAGCTGGAGTCGCTGGTTCGCCAGCAGACCGGCCTCCAGCAGGTGACCCTCACCGAGAAGGTGGACGCTTCGCTGATCGGCGGCTTCGTGCTGCGCGTCGGCGACCGGCTCCTCGACGACTCCGTGAGCTTCCGGTTGCGCAAGCTGCGCACCGAATTCTTGAAGAACCCCTACCAATCTCAACTATAATCCACATGGCAGAAGTACGTCCGGATGAAGTATCCGCCATTCTGCGGGAGCAGTTGTCCAACTTCAAAACCGAAGCCGAACTCGAAGAGGTTGGTACGGTATTGCAGGTTGGCGACGGTGTAGCCCGCATCTACGGCCTGGGCAAAGCCCAGTCGGGGGAATTGCTCGAATTTGAAAACGGCCTGCAGGCCCTGGTGCTCAACCTTGAGGAAGACAACGTAGGTGCCGTAATGCTCGGCGACTACAGCGAAATCCGCGAGGGCGCCACGGTACGCCGCACCAATAAGATTGCCTCCATCCAGGTAGGCGAGGGCATCGTGGGCCGCGTGGTAAACACGCTGGGCCAGCCCATCGACGGCCGCGGCCCTATCCAGGGCCAGACCTACGATATGCCCCTGGAGCGCAAAGCACCCGGTGTAATCTTCCGTCAGCCCGTAACGGAGCCGATGCAGACCGGTATTAAGGCTATCGACGCCATGATTCCGATTGGCCGTGGCCAGCGCGAGCTGATCATCGGCGACCGTCAGACGGGTAAGTCGACGGTAGCTATCGACACCATCCTCAACCAGCGCGAGTTCTATGAGCGCGGCGAGCCGGTTTTCTGCATCTACGTAGCCGTAGGCCAGAAAGCCTCCACTGTGGCCCAGGTAGTAAACGCCCTGACCAAGGGTGGTGCTATGGACTACACCGTAGTGGTATCGGCTTCGGCCTCTGACCCGGCTCCGATGCAGTTCTTCGCGCCCTTCACGGGTGCCGCCATCGGCGAGTTCTTCCGCGACACGGGCCGTCCGGCTCTGGTAGTGTACGATGACTTGTCGAAGCAGGCTGTAGCCTACCGCGAGGTGTCGCTGCTGCTGCGTCGTCCTCCCGGACGTGAGGCATATCCCGGCGACGTGTTCTACCTGCACAGCCGCCTGCTAGAGCGTGCCGCGAAGATCAACGCTTCCGACACGATTGCCCGCGACATGAACGACCTGCCGGACAGCATCAAGCACCTAGTGAAAGGTGGTGGCTCGCTGACCGCTCTGCCGCTCATCGAAACCCAGGCCGGTGACGTTTCGGCATACATCCCGACCAACGTAATTTCGATTACGGATGGCCAGATCTTCCTCGAAACCAACTTGTTTAACTCCGGTATCCGTCCTGCTATCAACGTAGGTATCTCGGTATCGCGCGTGGGTGGTAACGCCCAGATCAAGTCGATGAAGAAAGTGGCTGGTACGCTGAAGCTCGATCAGGCCCAGTTCCGCGAACTGGAAGCCTTCGCCAAGTTCGGCTCCGACCTCGATGCCTCGACCAAGCTCACCATCGAGCGTGGCCGTCGTAATCTCGAAATCCTGAAGCAGCCCCAGTTCTCGCCCCAGCGCGTGGAAGATCAGGTGGCCGTTATCTACGCCGCTACCAACGGTCTGCTCGACCAGGTGCCCGTAAACAAGGTGCGCGAGTTTGAGAAGGAGTTCGTGCAGGTGCTCAACACCCGCCACCCCGAGGTGCTGCAGGGTCTGAAAGCTGGTAAGCTCGATGACACCATCACCGGCGCCATCCGTCAGGTTGCCAAAGACCTGTCGGCGGTGTACGCTTCGAAGTAATTAATAATTAAGAATTAGTAATTAAGAATTGGGGGTTGCTGCTCCGGGCACAGATTGCCTGAACAGCAATTCTTAATTCTTAATTATTAATTACTAATTCTCAACGACATGGCTAGCTTAAAAGAAGTCCGTAACCGCATCGTATCGGTGCAAAGCACGCAGCAGATCACCAAAGCCATGAAGATGGTGGCGGCGGCCAAGCTGCGGCGGGCGCAGGACAACATCCTGCGTATGCGCCCCTACGCGCAGCGGCTCAACAGCATCCTGACGAATCTGACGGCCCAGGTCGGCGACGACGTGGTGAGCGAATACGCCGAGCAGCGCGAGGTGAGCCGGGTACTGGTGATTGCCATTACCTCGGACCGCGGCCTGGCCGGTGCGTTCAACAGCAACGTGTTCAAGGGCGTGAATGCCCTGGTGCAGGAGCGCTACGCCACGCAGGCCGCTGCCGGCAACGTCGCCTACATGGCTATCGGCAAGAAGTCGCACGACTACTTCAGCCGCCGTGGGGCAGTGGTAGGCAACTACACGCACGTGTTCGGCAAGCTGTCGTTTGACACGGTGCGCGAAGCGGCCGAGCAGGCCATGGACGGCTTCCGGGCCGGCCAGTACGACGAGGTGGTGATGGTCTACAACGAGTTCCGCAACGTGGCCACGCAGATCATCCGGACGGAGCAGCTGCTGCCGCTGGTGCCTGCCGAGCCCAACCCGGCCGCCGTGCAGACCTCGAACGTGGACTACATCTTCGAGCCCTCGAAAGAGGAAATCGTGCAGACCCTGATTCCCCAGTCGCTGAAGGTGCAGCTGTATAAGGCTGTACTGGAAAGCAACGCTTCGGAGCACGGCGCCCGCATGACGGCGATGGAGAAAGCCACCGAAAACGCCGGTGAGCTGCTCAAGTCGCTGAAGCTGACCTACAACCGTACGCGTCAGGCCGCCATTACCACCGAGATTCTTGAAATCGTGGGTGGTGCTGAGGCCCTGGCTGCCAGCCGGTAAGGTTCCTGCGCTCAACTAGTGTAAAGGCCCGTTTCCGCAAGGAGACGGGCCTTTTGTTATTTAGCTATTCAACTATGCAGCTTTTTCTTTGAATACTGCGAGTGCTAGAAAAGTAATAAGACCATTAAACCGAAAATATCTATTTTGCACAGTACTCATAATGCCTTGTATGAAAACCCAGCTTCTCAATTCCATTATCCATCGACAACGGTTATTATTTAGCATCCGTTTTCTGATTAGCATATCAATGGCCATCGTTATGCTAGTGGTACAACCAGTGAGAGCTGATAGCAATGCGAAGGTTGCTTTAAGCACTATTCTCAATTCCGACGGTACAATACGTGTTGGTGCCTGCGGATCATTCGACACTTACGGTTACACTCTTGTAAATACATCTAATGGTCAGCCTGCTTTCCAGCCTACCCTGAACACCCAACAAGTGCTGGGTGCTCAGGGTAGTGGTGATGAACATTGGTCTGGTCCTTCTGGGATGACTGGCACCAACGGCAATGTATTCGCACTAGCGCTAGATAGTAACGGTAACCTCTACATAGGAGGTAGTTTCACTATGGCTGGGAGCATCTTAGCTAATAATATTGCTAAGTGGGATGGTATAAATTGGACGGCACTAGGCGTTGGTATCAGAGGCAAAGTAGTGGCTTTGAGCGTAAGCAGCAACGGTACTGTATACGCAGGTGGCTACTTTACCACTGCTGGTGGAGTAGTAGCGAATAACGTGGCTAAGTGGGATGGCACCTCGTGGACGGGATTAGGAAGTGGCATTAACGGGAATCCTATTCTTAATAGATGTATCAAATCCTTGGCATTGGATGGAAACGATAACTTATACGCAGGAGGTGACTTTACTACAGCCGGAGGGATATCGGCTAATAACATCGCCAAATGGAATGGCACTACTTGGACGGCTTTAGGCGCAGGACTCACTGGCACATCTATAGCGTGCGTGGATGCGGTAGCAATAGACAACAACGGTATCTTGTACGCAGGAGGGGGCTTCTACTTAACAGGAGGCACATCGGTTAATAGCATTGCCAAGTGGGAAGGAACTGCTTGGACATCTCTAGGCACTGGTATTTCTGGTAACGTGTATGCATTGGCCACAGATGGGAGCGGCAATGTATATGTAGGTGGTAGCTTTGACATAGCCGGAGGGATACCGGCTAAGAACATCGCCAAATGGAACGGCACTACTTGGACGGCCTTGGGAACGGGTATTAATGGCACTTCCCCCTTTAACAAAAGTGTATGGGCATTGACTGTAGATGTGAATAACAACGTGTATGCCGGTGGAGGTTTTAATACAGCTGGAGGAATAGCCGTCAATAATATTGCTAAGTGGAACGGAACAAGTTGGGCGGCCTTAGGCACTGGTGTCAATGACAGTCCTAACACCGTTAACAGCACCATATCCGCGCTAATAGCAGGGACTGCCCTGTACGCAGGTGGTAGCTTTGGAACGGCTGGTGGTGCTGTAGTTAATGCAGTAGCTCGGTGGGAACCCAATGCATCCAGGTGGTCACGATTAGGTCCCGAAGGGCAAAGTGTTAATGGTGATATATATACAATGGCTGTGGATAATAGCGGGAACTTATACGTGGGAGGTAACTTTACGACTGCTGGTAATATAGTCGCAAATAATATTGCCAAATGGAATGGTACCAGTTGGACGGCCTTAGGGTCAGGCATACTTGAGGTGGTCTAGAGAAGGCGGACAGAAGAAGGACGTATATTTCTTCTGTTATGGCAGCAAAAACCAGCGGGTCGTCGCCCGACAAACGGCGTAAATACGACGAGGCGTTCAAGGTCGAGGCCCTGCGCTTGGCGTCCGAGAGCCGCAGTACGCAAGCCGCAGCCCGCGAGTTGGGCATCAGCCCCAAGCTGCTCTACCGCTGGCAGCAGGCCCAAGTGGTGGCCGAGGTCGGCAGCGTCGAAGTGGCCCGTGACCCGGAGGTGCGTGCTCTGCGCGCCGCCAACAAGCGGCTGGCGCAGGAGCTGGATATTTTAAAAAAAGCCTTGGTCATCTTCGGCCAGCCGACCCCGTGAGTACGTACCGATACATCGCCCAGTGCCAGGTGCGGGTGCCCGTACGCCAGCTCTGCCGCGTGTTGCACATCGCGCCCAGCGCATACTACGCCTGGCACCGGCAGCAGGGCCAACCTGTACCCGAGCCGGCCTGGCAAGTAGCCGTACGCCAAGCATTTGTACGCCACAGCCAGCGCTACGGTACGCGCCGGCTGCGGGCCGAGGTGCAGGCCGAAGGCCATGGCGTGGGCCGTTGGCGCATTCGGCGCGTGCTCAAAGCGCACGGCTTGCGCGCCCAGCAGCCCCGCTCGTTCGTGCCCCGCACCACCGATTCCGACCCGGCCGTGCGCGCCGCCCCCAACCGCTTACTCGGCCAACCGGCCCCCACCGCCCCGAACCGGGTCTGGGTGGGCGACATCACGTACTTGCCCCGCCAGGGCGGCGGCTGGCTGTACTTAGCCATCTGGCTCGACCGCTGCTCGCGCAAAATCGTGGGCTGGGACGTGCGCGATACCATGCCCGAGGACTTGGTCAGCGAGGCCTTGCGCCGGGCCCTGGTCGTGCGCCGGCCCGCGGCTGGACTGGTCGTGCACTCCGACCAGGGCAGCCAGTACACGGCTACCCGCTTCAAAGCCCTGGTCGCCCAACACGGCGCACTGCAAAGCATGAGCCGGCGCGGCAACTGCTACGACAACGCCCACGCCGAATCGTTTTGGAGCCGCTTCAAGGCTGAACTGCTCGACGGCGGCAGCTTCCCCGGCCTGGCCGAAGCCAAGCTCGAAATCAGCCACCATATTGCCTATTACAACGCCGAACGCCGACATTCTGCTCTCGGCTATCACTCGCCCAACCACTTCGAAACCCAACTTCAAACAACGTCCCAATTGTGTTCGGCTTAGCTAGACCACCTCAAGTCGTTACGGTAGAATTTTCTGTGATCAACAGTACTCGATATGCTACTCTCACACTTGTAGATGCGTTGGGTCAGGCAGTACGCAGTCAGTCAACACAATTCCTTACCACCACTGATATCAAAGCCGAAATGTCTCTTGCTGGTCTCGCGCCTGGCTTTTACTGGCTGCGAATACAAGCTGGTGATAAACAGGTGAATCGCGCCTTGATTGTAGAGTGAAAAGTTGCGATTTGAGTAGGAAAATAATCGAGAATCATCGATAATCTCGATAAAGTGAGTGATGCTTATGAAGTGGCTTCTAGCCAGTAAATGCTCGCGTAAATACGCAGACATTTTTTGCTCGTTTCTCTCTTAAGTCGAATATTACTATGGATGGAATACTATAATCTTTACATCGTTCAGTTGTACAGCCCTACAGCTTCATATACGCCCGCTTCGTCCGCTTCTTGCAGGGCTTTGGCACAGTAGGGTGCTGCTCCAGCAGCTTCAGCAGGTTGTCGGGCGTGAAGCCAGTGAAGTCTTTGATGTAGGCTAATGGCGCCTGAAAGTCGGCGGCTTTGAGGGAGGTGCCGACGGCCACGCAGCGCATGCCGGCCCGGTAGGCGGCTTGCTCGCCCAGCACGGCATCTTCCAGCACCACGCACCGCGCGGGCGGGATGCCGAGCTTGCGGGCCGTGGTAAGGTAGGTGTCGGGGTGGGGCTTGCCGTGCTGCACGTCGTCTTTGCCTACTACCACATCGAAGTAGCGGCGTAGGCCCAGGTGGTCGAGGATGTAGCCGATGGTGTCCTCGCCGGAGCCGGTGCCGAGGCCGATGCGGCAGCCGGCGGCGCGGGCGGCCTGCAGAAACGCCGTGAGGCCGGCCACCTCGCGGCGCTTGTTCCAGTAGAGCACCCGATAGAGCAGCTCGCGCTGAGCGGCGTATTCTTCGAGCTGCTTCTTCGGGACGGGGTTGGTGAAGACCGTGGCCAATATCTCAGAGGCCGGCATGCCGTTGAGGTGGCGCAGCAGGCGGCGGGCGTTGGTGGTCAGGCCCAGGTCGCGGAACAGCAGCTGGAAGGCGCGGGCCTGCTCGGGCGTGTTGTCAATGAGCACGCCGTCCATGTCGAAGAGCAGGGCGTAGGGTAGGGCAGGTGTGGGCATGGCGGCAGGGAAAGGCGGCAGAGGGCTTCTGCTTTACGGAGCGGTTACAATTTGGCTGCCTACGCAGCAATTCCGGCCGTAGGCTTCTATCTTTGGAGCCGCTTACGCGAAGGGCCGGTTTCCTGGTCCGGTCTAACTGCTTTCCGATTTGAAAAAGAGCCTGTTATTGTTGCTGGCCGCCACGCTGGCGGGGTCTGCCTTCGGGCAAAAAAATCCGCCATGCTGGCCCGCCCCAAGCTGGTTGTGGGCATTGTGGTGGACCAGATGCGCTACGACTACCTCTACCGCTACTGGAGCAAGTACGGCAGCGGCGGCTTCCGGCGGCTGCTGGGCGAGGGATTCAGCTATGAAAACACCCACTACAACTACGTGCCCACCTACACCGGCCCAGGCCACGCCAGCATCTACACCGGCACCACGCCTTCGTTCCACGGCATCGTGGGCAACAACTGGTTTGAGCGCGAAACCGGCCGTGGCACCTACGTCACCGAAGACAAAACCGTGCAGCCGGTAGGCGGCACGGCCGCCGCCGGGCAGCAGAGCCCGCGCCACATGCTCACGAGCACCATCACTGACGAGCTGCGGCTGGCCACCAACTTCCAGAGCAAGGTAATCGGAGTCTGCATCAAAGACCGGGGCTCGATTCTGCCGGCCGGCCACGCCGCCAACGGCGCCTACTGGTACGACGGCGCCAACGGCGCCTTCATCACCAGCACCTTCTACCAGAACACCCTACCCGAGTGGGTAACGAAGTTCAACGCCGAAAACCGCGCCGCCCAGTACCTGGATAAGCCTTGGGAAACGCTGCTGCCCATCGGGCAGTACACCGAAAGCTCGCCCGATAATGTGGCCTGGGAGGCTACGTTTAAGGGCGAAGCCAGCCCGGTGTTTCCGCACAACCTGCCGCAGCTGAGCGGCGCGCTGCCCGCGCCGGTGCAGGGTGCCTTGAAGGCCGAAGGCGAAAAAACGGCTCCGGCCCGCAACCTCGACCTGATCCGGAGCACGCCGTTCGGCAACTCGCTCACCCTGGACTTTGCCCTGGAAGCCGTGCGCGCCGAGCAGCTGGGCCAGCGCGGCCAGACCGATTTCCTGGCCCTGAGCTTCAGCAGCACCGACTACGTGGGGCACCAGTTTGGGGTGAATGCCATTGAAACCGAAGACACCTACCTGCGTCTCGACCAGGATCTGGCCCGCCTGCTCGACTACCTCGACCGGACCGTGGGCAAGGGCCAGGCACTGGTGTTCCTGACGGCCGACCACGCCGCCGCCCATTCGCCCGGCTTCCTCGCCGACCACCACCTGCCCGGCGGCTCGGTGGGCCCGCGCCTGATGCAGGACTCCATCCAGCAGCAGCTGGTGCGCCGGCACGGCCCCGGCCAGTGGGTGCTCAGCTACGAAAACCAGCAGGTGTACCTCAACCGCCCGCTCATCGCCGGGAAGAAGCTGAACCTGCGTGTAGTGCAGGACGAAGTGGTGGACATTGCCAGCCAGCTGGCTGGCGTCAACCGCGCCATTACGGCCGACGACCTGCAGAAGTCGCACTGGGAAAGCGGCATGCTGATGTACCTGGAAAACGGCTTCTACCCCAAGCGCAGCGGCGACGTAATGGTAGTGCTGCAGCCAGGCTGGCTGGAGTCGTACAACTACCCCGTGAGCAAGGGCACCACCCACGGCTCGCTCAACAACTACGACACGCACGTGCCGCTGCTGTTCTGGGGCTGGCGCGTGAAACACGGCGAATCCAGCCACCCCGCCAAAATCACCGATATTGCGTCCACGCTGGCCAGTTGGCTCCACATTCAGGAGCCGAACGGCAACACCGGCACGCCTCTGCAGGCCGTGCTGGGCCGATAAAAGGGGATTTCGTTTCTGGTTGTTCTTCTTGCGGTTGCGTATAGCAGCCGGGAAATGACGCCAAGCCGAAACGTCCCCACAAATCACGAAAAACAAACAACGAATAACGAAAACCTGATAATGGCTCATTTTAATCCCTGGCACGATGTGGAGCGCGGCGACGACGCCCCAAACGTGGTAAACGGCATCATTGAAATCCCGAAAGGCTCCAAAGGCAAGTACGAGCTGGACAAAACCAGTGGCCTGCTGAAGCTGGACCGCGTGCTGTTCTCCGCCGTGCACTATCCGGCCGCCTACGGCTTTATCCCGAAAACCTACTGCGACGACAACGACCCGCTCGACATTCTGGTGCTGTGCTCGGTGGACATCGTGCCTATGTGCCTGGTGGAGGCCAAGGTTATCGGCGTAATGCAGATGATTGACGGCGACGAGGAAGACGACAAAATCATTGCCGTGGCCGCGCACGATATTTCCGTGAACCACTTCAACGACATTGCCGACCTGCCCCCGCACACGCTCAACGAAATGCAGCGCTTCTTCGAGGATTACAAAGCCTTGGAGCACAAGCACGTGAGCGTAGAGCGTTTCATGGGCCGCGAAGATGCCTACCGCATCATCGAGGAAAGCATCAAGCTCTACAACGAAACCTTCCCGAAAGGCAACCCGGCGGACGAGAAGGACGTGAAGGAAGCCCTGAGCTAGGCTTCAGCCTTTTTAATACAGGCTTATCAGCAGCCCCCGGTCGTCAGGTTCTGGCGCCGGGGGCTGTTGCGTTTAGGCCGGGATTGGCCGGGTGGGCGTATCTTGCCGTTTCCCTGACCACTTGTTATGTCCGTTGCGCGTGCAGTACCCGGGTTTCTGCTGACGGCTGGGCGGCGTCTGCTCGATGCCGTGCTCTATAGCAGCACCTGGCTTTCGGCGGCGGCGCTGGGGCTGATGTGGGCTACGTTTCTGTTTTGGCGGGTGCATATTCCGGGGCGGCTGGGGGTGCTCATCTTCGCGGCCACGCTGTGCCTCTACAACCTCGACAGCGTACTGCCCTACAAGCATAGCCAGCACCCGGGTGTGTCGGGTCGCAAGCGTTGGATGCGGCGCCACCGCTGGCTGCTGGCGGCCGTGGCCCTGGGGGCCGGGGCAGTGGCTGGTGTACTGTTTCTGGCCGATGACCGCCTGCGGCCACTTACCCCGTTTCTGGTGCACTTGGCCCTCATTTCGGGGCTCTATTCGCTGCCGCTGGTCAGGCGCCATGGCCGCTGGCGCGCCCTCCGCGACCTGCCGCTGCTTAAGGTGTTCCTGATTGCCTATGTGTGGGCAGGTGTCACCGTCTGGATTCCGGCCCTGTACCTGGGGAGGCCGTTGGCCGAGCCGGCGGTGCTGGCGCTGTTTGCCCGGCGCTTCCTGTTCGTGCTGGCGCTGGCGCTCGTGTTCGACATCCGCGACCATACCAAAGACCGACTGATGGGCACCCGCACGTTTCCGGGCGTACTAGGGGTGCCGGCCACCAAGTATCTGGCCTTGGCGGCGCTAGCGGCGGCCAATGCCTGGCCGCTACCCCAAGTAGGGGCCGGGCAGGCGCTGGTGCTGGCACTGCCTTCAGTGGCCGGGGCGGCGGTTATTTGGTACGCCCAAGAGTCGCGCCCCGACTACTACTTCGCCCTGCTCACCGACGGGGTGCTGCTACTGCAGTTTCTGGCAGTATTGGTATTGAGCATTGAGTAAAGAAGTAGTCGTAAAAATTTAGACAATCAGCCTATTGTTTGAATAAGGCTTCCCGCCACTTACTCCTAGCTCCCTGTTCAACTCTCCAGCTCGCGCAGTGCCGGCCCAATAAACTGCACCAAGTCGCCGGCAATCAAGCCTGCCTCACCGGATTGCTCGGCCGCCAGGTCGCCGGCGCGGCCGTGGGCGTACACGGCCAGCAGCGCTGCATCCAGGGGCGAGAGGCGCTGGTCGGCGCGCAGGGCCAGCAGCAGGCCAGTCAGTACGTCGCCGCTGCCGCCGGTGGCCATGCCGGGGTTGCCGGTGCTGTTGAAATACACCGGGCCGTCGGGAGTGCCCAGGGCAGTGTAGTCCCCCTTGAGCACGCAGTAGCAGCGGTACTCCTGGCAGAAGGCACGCAATTGGCCTAGGCGGTGGTAGTCGTCGCGGGCCGGCTCACCGGTCAGCCGCTCAAACTCCTTGGGGTGGGGGGTAAGGAGGGTGTCGGGCGGTAGTTTTTCTAACAACTCACGGTGCGTGCTCAGCAGGTTGAGCGCATCAGCATCCAAGACCAGGGCTTGCCGGCTTTCGGTCTGCTGAAATAGTAGCCGCAGCACCTCCGCCGTAGATTCCTCCTGGCCCAGACCTGGGCCCATTCCTATGGCCGCATAAGGCTTTAGCTCGGGCAACTCCGTCACGAAGTCGCGGCCCGGGTCGGGGAGGGCCATGGCTTCGGGCACGGACGTTTGCAGCACGGTATAGCCCACGCCCGGCGTTCGGACCGTAAGCAGGCCCACGCCGCCGCGCAGGCAGGCTCGGGCGGCTAGCACGGCCGCGCCCAGCTTGCCGTAGCTGCCAGCCAGCAGCAGCGCGTGCCCGAAAGTGCCTTTGTGCGAAAAACGCGCCCGCCGCGGCAGCCGGCCCGTCAGCACAGTGGCATCCACAAAATAATTATCCACAGGCGTGTTGTGGATAAAAGACTGGTCCAGCCCAATGGGCAATACTGTCCACTCACCCACAAATTCTGCATTGCGCGGCAGCAGAAACGCCAGTTTTGGTAGCTCGAAACTGAGCGTGTATCTGGCGCGCACCACCACCGAGCCAGTTGGGTTGGGCGAGTCGGAGAGCAGGCCCGAGGGTATATCCACAGCCACCACGGTAGCCTCCATCTGGTTCAGGTGCTGCACGACCTTAGCCGGCAGGCCTTCCAGCGGCCGCGTAAGCCCGGTCCCGAACAGGGCATCCAGCACAATGGCGCCCGTCGGCAGCGTCGGTAGCCGACGGGCGCTTAGCTCCTGGCAGCGGATGGTCTGGGGTAACTGCTGCTGGTTGTGCAGGAAGTCGGTCGAGTGCTTTTCGGCCGGCAGCAGCCAGACCTGCGGCGCGTAGCCGGCGGCGTGCAAGTGCCGCGCTACGGCCAGCCCGTCGCCTCCGTTGTTGCCGGGCCCGCACAGCACATGGATTTCGGTGCTGAAAGCCGGCTGCAGTTCGTCGAGCAGCCAGAGGGTGCAGGCCGTGGCCGCGCGCTCCATCAGCTCCAGGGAGGTAATGTCTTGCGCTTCAACGGTGGCTTGGTCGAGGGCGCGGGTCTGGGCGGCGGTGAGGAGTTTCATACAATGCCTATACTTACAACCGGCTTTCTCAGATACAGTATGCGTCAATTTCTCTGGCTGGCGGCGGTAGCGCTGGCAGCCTGCTCCTCCGATCCGGGCACCTCCGCTCCCGGCAGTAACACGGCACTCAGCCCGCCCGACTCAATTGGGCAACTGCCTGCCGCCACGTCGGCCGCGGCCTTTGATTCGGCTACAGTAGTCAGTCTGCCACCTGCGCAACTGCCAGCCGGCATACCTCGTGTGCCGGGCCAGGTGCTGGAGCTGAAGCAGTGGACGGATGCCAATGGCCGGAACCTGCTGGTTGTTGCGCGCACTGCGGCACGCACGGTGCCCGCCCGTGCAGATGACCCCAACGACACGAAGTCGGTGAGCCTGTACGCCCGCCAGTTTGTGCAGCGTGCCGGAGGCTGGCAGGAGCTCTGGCGGCTGCAGGATGCCGTGGAACGGTGTGCGTTCGATACCTGGCTGGGCCCGGTGCCCGGGGCCACGGCCATCACCGACCTGGATGCTGACGGCCAGACGGAAACCACCTTGCTGTATCGGCTAGTCTGCCGCAGCGACGTGAGCCCGGCCCAGCAAAAGCTGATCCTACGTGAAGGAGCCGCCAAGTACGCTCTGCGCGGCTATTCAGTGGTGCAGTACGACTCCGTACCGGCTGCCCAGCGGGTGCCAGCCATAGCCTGCTGCCTGGATACGATTCCGCCGGCCCGACTGGAGGCACACTATGAACTGCTGGACGGGCGCTATGAAACCGAACGGGAATTCAGGGCGGCCCCACCTGCTTTTCTGGCCTTCGCCCGCCGGCAGTGGCGACGCTGGTCGATAGAGGAAGAATTTGGGCAGCTGTGATTCAAGCACCCATCAATACGGAAACTCCCAAGGCATCTACGACCGATTGTCGCGCTTATCTATTCGACACGGCTTTTCCTTTTCCTATCACAAGTAAATCATTAACTGTTTCTGCCAATTATGATACAAAGGGTATTACTGCTGTTATTACTGCTGCTGTCCGGGCTTGCTGCCCCTGCAATGGCCCAGAATACGGAAGCCTACAAGTTCTCCGAGGTTATCAAACAGGAAAGCCAAAGCGGCAAGCCGGGCGCCAACCAGTACGCCGCCTGGGACTACTCCTACATCGGCGAGTATCTGCCGGGGTTGGCCTCCTATACCGGCTCGCTTCGGCGCTCCAAAACCCTTACGCCGGCCGACAGCCTGGCCTTTACGGCGCTGACGCCCACCGATGCCCGGCGCTACATCCTCTGCCGGGCGCGCACCGAGCAGATTATCATCATCAACGAGGCGCACCACGATTCCCGGCACCGCGTGTTTACGGCCTCGCTGCTGCCGGAGCTGGCGAAACTGGGGTTTCGCTACCTGGCTGCGGAAGCGTTGGACGAACAGGACACGCTGCTGCAGAAGCGAGGCTTCCCAGTGATGCAAACCGGCTTCTATACCAAGGAGCCGCAGTTCTGCAATCTGCTGCGGGTGGCGCAGCAGGCCCGCTACCAGCTGGTGCCCTACGACTATGGTTTCAGCCGGGAGGGAGAATGGGAAGAGCGCATAAAAGCCCGCGAAACGGCTCAGGCCCGCAATATTCAGCGCATTCTGCAGGCCGACCCTAAAGCGAAAATCGTGGTGCATTGCGGCTTCAGCCACGTGAATGAAGGGCCGAACGGCATGGGAGAGCAGCCGGCTATGGCCGCTTATCTGCGGCAGCTGACCGGCATCGACCCGTTCACCATCGACCAGACGGCCCTGTCGGAGTCCGGCACGCCTACCGGCGACCTGGCCCGCTACCGGCTGGCCCGCGCCGCGGGCAGCGCCGTATTCCTGGATGCCTCCCGCCAGCCCTACGCCGGAGCCGACCGCAACATGTCGGTGGATGTGAACGTGTTTCACCCGCGCACCACGTTTGCCGCCGGCCGGCCGGCGTGGCTGTTCACCGATGGGCGCCGGCCGGTGCCGATAACGCCGCCCATTACCGTTGGCTACCCCTGTCTGGTGCTGGCCTACGTGGCTTCGGAAGACATAGCCCAGGCCGTGCCCGCCGACGTGGTGGAACTGCAGGGGCCGCAGGACCGAAGGGCGCTGGCCCTGAGAAAGGGCCGCTACACCATCGTGGCGAAGGGCCGAGCCGGCCAGACGCAGACCTGGACGCTGGCAAAATAAGCTCCGGCCGGCGCTGATAAAACTTCCCGGCCCGCTGGTGCGTTTGCTATCCGGGCGGTTTTTTGCCCTATCTCCCGATCAACACTTCGCGCTATGCAAACCTGGAATGATGTCATCCGGCTGGCCAACCACGGCAGCCCCACCCCGCCCCGGCGGGTAGAGAAAACCGATGCTGATTGGCGGCAGCAGCTCACCGCCGAGCAGTACCACGTCACGCGGGAGCACGGCACCGAGCGCGCTTTCACCGGCGAATACTGCGAAGCCCACGAGGCCGGCCTCTACGCCTGCGTGTGCTGCGGCACCCCGCTCTACGACTCGCGCACCAAGTTCGAAAGCGGCACCGGCTGGCCCAGCTTCACGCAGCCCGTCGACGAAAGCGCCATCCGCTACAAGAAAGACACCAGCTACGGCATGACCCGCGTGGAAGTGCTCTGCAACGTCTGCGACGCCCACCAGGGCCACGTTTTCCCCGATGGCCCGGCGCCCGGCGGCCTGCGCCTGTGCATCAATTCGGCCAGCATCAAGCTGGTGAGTGAAGCCAAAGAATCAGCTCCGGCCGGATAGGATAATTGCCGCAGCCACCATAGTTTAGAGGCCGGGAAAAGGGTTGAAAAACCGCTTTTTCCGGCCTCTATTTATGTAGTGCTGTATGACTCGTGAACAATTTCTGGCCCGGCTGGGCCAGCTCAGCCCGTTGGCGGAAGCTGACCCGGCTGCTTACCGTCGGCGCGTGTGGCTGTGGGCGCTACTGGGCTACGGCTTCATCCTGTTGCTTCTGCTGGGCACTGTCGGGCTGATGGGGGCCGTGGCCGCCCTGGCCCTGTTCACCAAAGCCATTGGGCTCATCTGGAAAGTGCTGGTAGTGCTGGGTGTGTTTGCGTGGCGGGTGGTGCGCTCCTTGTGGGTGAAGTTTGAGGCACCGGAAGGATTGCCGCTCACGGCCACCGAAGCAGCCCCACTCCTGACATTGCTGGAGCAGCAGACGCAGACCCTGAAAGCCCCCCGGGTGCATCGGGTGCTGCTCACTTCCGACTTCAACGCCGCCGCGGTGCAGGTGCCCCGGCTGGGCATCTTTGGGTGGCCGCGCAACTATGTGCTGGTGGGGTTGCCGCTGCTGCAGGCCCTTTCGCCAACACAAGCTGCCGCGGTGGTGGGGCACGAACTTGGCCATTTGCGCGGAGGCCACGGCCGGTTTGGGGCGTGGATATACCGCGTGAGTCAGACCTGGAGCCAGCTGATCGAGCAGATGGAACAGCAGGCCGGCCGCACTATTTTCTCCCGTTTCACAACGTGGTACGTGCCGCGCTTCAATGCCTGGTCACACCCCGTGCGGCGCACCGACGAGTTTGCCGCCGATGCCGCCGCCGCGCAGCTCACCAGCCCGGCCGCCATTGCCGAAGCCCTCTGCGCCCTCGTCACCCGCGACGCCGCTCTTGATAAGTTGCACTGGGATGTGCTCACGGCTTCGCTGGCCGAGCGACCCACGCCGCCAAGTGACGCCATTAGCCGGCTGTTGCCGCTGGCCAAAACCAGCCGCCTGCCCGAAGCCGACGAGCAGAAGGCGCTGGCCAATGCCTACGAGGCCGACCCCGACTTATTCAGCACGCACCCCAGCTTAGGGGAAAGGCTGAATGCCTTGGGCGAAAAGCCCGGCGTGCCACCGTTGCCGGAAGTTTCCGCGGCCGAAGCCTGGCTGGGCAGCAGCCTACCACAGCTGGCGGCCCAACTGGATGCCGCCTGGGCGGCTGATCGGGCGGCCGTGTGGCAGGAGCGGCACGCCGTGTTGCAGCAGCAGCGCGTGCGCCTGCAGCAACTGCGCGACCAACAAGCCGCCGGCGAAACCCTACCCCCCGACCAGGCCTGGGAACTGGCCGATCTGACGGAAGACCACGTAGGGGCGGCGGAGTCGCTGCCGCTGTTTCAGGCATTGACTGACGATGCCACCTGGGGCACCGCCGCCCGCTTCTCGGTAGGCCGCATCCTGGTCAACCTCGACGATGCCGCCGGGCTGCCGTGGCTCACGGAGGCTATGGAGCGTGATCCAACGTATGTGGCTCCGGGTCTGGCCCTGCAGGAAGCCTACCACCAGCGCCTCGGCAACCGCGAAGAGGTGCGGCAGCTGGGGGCCAGCCAGTTGCGCCACGCCGATTTGCTGGATGAAGCCATGGCCGAACGCGCAACCATCACGCCGGCCGACCACCTATTGGCGCACGAGCTGACGGAAGCGCAACTGCAAGCTCTGAGAGGGGAAATAGCTACTCCTGAATACGGAATCGCGCAGGCCTGGCTGGTTCGCAAGCAGGTGCAGCACTTCGCCAACAAGCCGCTCTACGTATTGGTGGTGGCTCCCTTGCCTGAGAAAAAGCTGACCAAGCCAGAAGCTATTGCCCACTGGGTACAGGACCTGGCCGCCAAGCTGGTGATGCCTGGTGAAGGATTCGTAATAGGCGTTGGGAAAGAGTACCGTTGGCTGGAGAAGAAAGTCAAGGACATGGGAGCTGAAATAGAGATGAGGTGAGTTTTCGGCCGGCTTTTGCGTAGGTTCGTAGTCCAGATAAACCGGAAAGCTGCTGCACCATATAGCAGCTTTTTTGGTTTTAGCAGGGCGCTACACAAGCGCCCTATTGTCGCCCTACTCACCCAATTTCCACCCACATGTCGCTGCTTTTCACTGATTTCGCCTCCTGGCGTGCGCACTGTGCCGCCACCGGCGAGCCCCTCTACCAACCCGTGCTGGCCTACGAAATCGAGCAGAAAGGCCGCACGGAAGACCAGATCTGGGACGGCCTGCAACGGGCTTACGACGTGATGCGCGACGCCGTGCAAACCGGCCTCACCCAAGACATGACTTCCCGCTCGGGCATGATCAACAACGGCGCGAAGAAGATTGCGGCCTCGCCCGTTACGGTGCTGTCGCCGGAGTTCAAGCAGCTGGTCACGCGGGCTATGGGCGCCAAGGAGGTGAACTCCTGCATGGGCCGGGTGGTGGCCGCGCCCACCGCCGGGGCTTCGGGCATCCTGCCCGGCGTGCTCGTGACGCTGCAGGAGCTGCATAAGCTTTCCGACCGCCAGATTCTGGAAGGCCTGCTAGTGGCGGCCGGCGTGGCGCTCATCATCGAGCAGAACGCCTCGCTGGCCGGAGCCGTGGGCGGCTGCCAGGCCGAAACCGGTTCGGCCGCGGCCATGGGCAGCGGGGCCATCGTCTACTGCCTGGGCGGCACCGTCGATCAGACGTTTGCGGCCGTCGCCGTCACCATCCAGTGCATGCTGGGGCTGGTCTGCGACCCGGTGGCTGGGCTGGTGGAGGTACCTTGCGTGGTGCGCAACGCCTCGGCCGCCGCCATTGCCTTCAGCTCCGCCCAGATTGCCATTGCCGGCATCGACCCCGTCATTCCCGTAGACCAGTGCGTAGCGGCCCTCGGCGAAGTGGGCCAGAGCATGGAAACCCGCTACAAGGAAACCGCCCTCGGTGGCCTCGCCAACACCCCCCGCGGCCGCGAAATCGAGAAGATGGTACTGGTGCAGGACGTCCAGATTCTGCCCGACGAAGGAGAATAAGCAGTGAGTACTGAGTATCGAGCTTCTCAATACTCAATATTTACATCCAGCTACTCATCAGACGCTGACACAAAAAAGGGCCTTCCCAACTGGGAAGGCCCTTTTCGTTGCGTTTATAAGCCTCGGGCTTATTCCTTGGTGATGCGGCGCACATCAAGCCCACCCTCGGTGCGGGCACGCAGAATGTAGACGCCGGCCGGCAGCTGGCGCAGATCCAGCGTAGCGGTCTGCACGCCGGGCTGGCCCGACAGCGTACGCTCCAGCACCTGCTGGCCTACGGCGTTGTAGACACGCAGCTCCGTGGCTTTGGTGTAGCCACGCAGCTCCACGGTCAGGTTACCGTCGGGCGTAGGGTTGGGATACACGCTCAGGGCCGAGCCGGCCAGCGGCTTCACGCTGCTGTTGACGAGCAGCGGGGCCGAGGGCAGCGAGGCGCAGCCCGTGGTGGCGTTGGTCACCACTACCGTGTACTGGCCAAACTGTGCCGTAGTGTTCACCACGTACGTGGGGTTGGTAGCGCCGGGAATCAGCGTGCCGTTGAGGTACCACTGGTTGCCCGTAGCGCTGGAGCTGGTGAGCGTGGTGGTGGCCCCGTTGTACACCGGCGACACCGTAGGCTGGGCCGGACGGGCGTTGATGGTTACCGTGAAAGTAGCCGTGGTAGCAGCACAGGCGCCCGAAGCCGCCACCGTATTGGTCACAACGTAGGTGCCGGCCGTGGAAGTGCCTGGCGTGATAACGCCGGTGGTAGCGTTAATGATCAGGCCGGTAGGGGCGCTGAAGGTGCCAGCGGTAGCGCCGGTGGCCAGCGTTGGCGCGGCCGTGCCGGTAGCACCGGCGCAGTAGGCAGCATTAGCGTAGCTGAACGTAGCTACCGGAGCCGCCGTAATCGTCACGCTGAACGTGGCCGTAGCCGCGGCGCAACCGCCGGATGCCGCTACCGTGTTGGTCACGGTGTAGGTGCCGGGCGTGCTGGTGCTGGGCGTGATGGCGCCCGTGGTGGCATTGATGCTCAGGCCCGTAGTGGAGCTGAACGTGCCGGCCGCGGCACCCGTGGCCAGCGTAGCAGCGGCCGCAGTGGTCTGCGAGGCGCAGAAGCTGGTGGCTGCGTAGCTGAAGCCGGCCGTGGCCGGAGCCGTGATGGTCACGCTGAACGTAGCGGAAGCGGGGCAGGCGGTGCCGGCCGTGTACGTCACGGTGTACGTACCGGGCGTTGAGGACGTCAGGTTGATGGCGCCGGTGGCAGCGTCAAGGCTCAGGCCGGTAGGGGCGCTGAACGTGCCGCCGCTGGTGCCCGTCACGGTAGCTACCGGGTTGGTACCGCTCTGGCAGAACGTAGCAGCGCTGTAGCTGAAGGCAGCCGAGGCGGCCGGCGTAATCGTAACCGACTGCGTGGCCGATATTGCCGGGCAGGCGCCCGAGGCGGCAACAGCGTAGGTCACGGTGTAGGTGCCGGGCGTGCTGGACGAAGGCGTGATGGCGCCCGTGGTGGCGTCAATGGTCAGGCCGGTAGGGGCGCTGAACGTGCCGCCCGTAGTTGCACCGCTGGCCAGCGTGGCGGCCACCGGAGCAGTGGAGCTGGCGCAGATGGTTCCGGCAGGGTACGAGAAGGCCACCGTGCGCGGCGTGCTCACGATGCTCAGCGGCGTAGCCAGGGTGTTGTTGGGGGCGTTTTCGTCGCCGGTTACGGCCACCGTGGCCGTCAGCGAGTACGTACCAGCGGCCGACAGGTCGGCGGTGCCAACTGGCACTACCAGTGAGGCTCCGGGAGCCAGCGTGCCGGTGTTCACCGTGGCCGTCAGGGTCTGGGGCGTGGTGCCGCCCGTTACGGTAGCCGTGATGGTGGCCGGCGTAACGGCGAAGTCCAGCGCGGTAGCAGCGTTGTTGCGGATCGTGACGGACACGGCCTCCGTGGCCGAGTAGCAGCCGGCGCCGGCTGTAGGGCCGGTAAGAGCGGCCGTGGCCAGGTCGAGCAGCGCGAATTCGTCGGCTCCGATGTCGGGCGTGTTAGCTGCGCGGGTCTCGCCATCGAAGTCCACCGTTATACCTGCTACGGGTACGCCGGCGTTGTTGAGGGCCGCGCTGATGCTGTGCAGATCCGTAGCCGAGACAAACTGCGGATCGGCAGTTTTCGAGGTGGCCGGATTGTCCTGGCCGGTTTCGGTGTTGAGGTCAGCCAGCGTGGTGCGGGCAATACCTGCCGGCACCAGGCCGCCGGTCTGGCCTACCAAGAAGGCAGCGCCGGAACCCACAAAGAAGTTGTTGTTGGAAGACGTCAGGCCCGCGTAGGCACCGGTGCTGCTGCTGTAAGCCAAGCCCAGGGCCACGCTTTTGCCGGTGCCCGTGGTCTGGGTGATGGCCAGTACGTTGTTGCGGATGTCAACGGTAGGCGTGGTGCCGCCCACGGCCAGCGCGAAGTTGGGCTGGTTGCCGCCGGTCTGGGTGCCGCTCATGTTCACCGAGTTGAACACTACCCGGGTGGTCGAGCCGGTGCCGCCGCCCAGGAAAATGCTCGCCCCGAAGTCGCCGGCCGTGCCGTTCGACGAAACGCCGGCCACCATGTTGTTGCTGATAACCGACGTGCCCGACGTGGCCGCGGCCAGCGCAATGCCGGCGGCCGAGTAGGTGTTGGTCTGCTGCACAGTGCCCACATAGTTGCGGTCAATGGTGGCGTTGGTTACCTCGTTGCCGGCATACACGTTGTTGGTGATGCCGGTGAAGCCCAGGTTGATGCCCCACACGTCGGCGCTAGCCGCTGAGTTGATGCCATCCACCCGGTTCTGCGTCACCTGAATACCGTCCTCGAACAGGCCGGTGATGCCGTAGCGCCCGATGGCACCGGTACCCGTCACGGTCATGTCGTTCTGGGTGATGATGGTGCCGGTGTTTTTCACGGTAGCGCTGGGTCCTACCGAGTAGATACCGAAGGTCGCGCCCGATACCGCATTGTTCTGCACCACGTTGTTGGCGTTGCCGACGGTGTTGGTGGTGGCGGAGAGCATCAGAATGCCGGCCTGCGCCGTAGCGCCGCCGCTGCCGCTCACCGTCAGGTTGCGGAACGTGTTATTGGAGGCGTTATCGGCACCGGAGTTGGGTACCGTCAGCACGATGCCATTGCTGGTGACGGCCGTGCTGGTGTTGCTCAGCGTCCAGTTGCGGCTGGGGCGTGGGTCGGTGCCGGAAATGGTGCCGCCGCTGTTGCCGTCAAGTATTACGTAGTCGGCGCCTACCAGCGCAATCAGCGCCGTGGCGTTGCTGCCCGTCAGGCTGGCCGAGAGGCCGGCTACGGGTTTGATGGTGAGCGTGTTGGTGGCCGAAGCCGTAGTGTTGTTGGATATCAGAATCGGGAACGTCTCCGCCGGGCCGTAGCTGGCATCCAGCAGCAGGAACGTCACGGGGCCGGCCAGCAGGTTGTTGTTGTAGGCCTGCGTGGCCGCCGTCAGGGTAGCGTAGGTACGGGCGGGGTCAGGCGAAGTGCCCGTGCCCACATAGTAGGTGCCGCTGAGCTGGCCCTGAATCAGGAACTGATACACGCTGGTTGGCGCCGTAGTGAACGTGCCGCCCGCAGGGTTGCTGCTCACATTAGCGTTGGTGCTGGCATCCTGCGCCACCACGTAGTACTGAATGGCATCGAAGCCCGAGACACCGCCCACTAGGGCAAAGTCGAACGTGAACGTGTACACGTCGCCGCTCACGCTGCTGGCTGTCACGCTCTGGAACGCGCCGCTGTTGCCTTTGCGGAAAAACAGCCGCGGGGCGTTGGCACCGGTGGCAATCCCGCTGGCATCCACAATCGTGACGGACAGAGTCCGGTTGGCAGTGCTGGTCGTGTTGCTGAGGGGAGTCAGGGTGATAATCGGCACGCTCATGTCAAGCGGCACAAAGGTGCCCTCGTCGGCCCCGATATCGGGTAGCGTCCCACGGGTTTCGCCGTCGTAGTCCACGGTCAGGCCGCTGATGGGAGCAGCGGCGCTTTCCGCCTGCGTGGGCACGGAAGGACTCAGATGCAGGAAGCCCGCAGCCGTTCCGGTGGTGCTCACAAACGTCGGGTTTTCCGTCAGCGAGTTCTGCTCGCGCGCGGCCACGTAGGCGCGGTAGGCGGCCAGCGTCTGCTGCGGGTTGGCCAGGGTGGTCGTGCCCTCGGCGTAAATCAGGTTGGCAGCACCGGGCGTGCCGGCGTAGTAGACGTTGTTGTTGGTGGTGCCGGCCAGGCTGCTGCCCGGTGCGGCCGTGTAGCGCAGTGCCACCGTAGCGCCGCCCGTGCTGCCCGGCGTGGAGTTGTTCACCACCAGGTTGTTGCGCAGGTCAACTACCGGCAATACCGACGCCGCGTAGATGCCCGACGTGCCAAAAGTGGCCGAGGACGACACCGCCGCCAGATACAGCGTGTTGTAGTACAGGTTGACGTTGGTGCCGCTATTGATGAACACCCCACTCACGGCATTCACGCCGCTGGAAGTCGGGGCCGTCAGGTCGCCGATCAGGTTGTTGCTGGCCGTAATGGCCGAGCCGGTGCTCAGAAACAGGCCATACACCGTGCCAGCCGTAGCGGCGGCAGAGAGGCCGTAGATCTTGTTGCGCGAAATGCTCACCGAGTTGCCGGCAATCGACTGGATGCCGTACACCGTGCCGCCTACCGCCAGACTCAGGTTGCCGATGACGTTCTGGCTGATGAGCTTGGTGGTGGTGCTGGCCGGGTTGGTCAGAATGCCATTAATGGCCGAAGTCGACGAGGACGTGCTGCCCTCCACCGAAAGGTTGGTGATGACGTTGTTGGTCACCGTTTCGGAAGGCGGCGAGCTGAAGTTGTAGTACCCGTTCAGGGTGGCGCTGCTCGTGCCGCTCGATACAATGCGGTTGTTGCTGATCGTGTTGCCCGAGGCCGTAACGGCCGCCATGCCCGCGCTGATGCAGAACATGGTGCCGCTGATGCTGGCCGTCGAGCCGCCCTTGGTATTGCCGCTGAGCTGGTTGTTGAGGATGTTGAGCGTCGTGGGGCCGCTGCCCGATATCAGGTAGAACGCTCCCGTGCCCGGCACCGTGTTGTTGCTGACGGTATTGCCCGAGATATTGACCGTGCCCGCTGTGGCTGAGTTATACAGGCCGTAGAAAATGCCGCTCGTGGCCGTGGCGTAGGTGCAGCCCGTCACGGTATTGCCCGTGATGTTGATGGTGTTGGTCGTGCCCGTCGCTCCGACGCCGCTCTCGATGCCCGACATCTGCGACGTGGTGGCGCCGCTTGCCAGGGTCACGGTGTTGTTGAGGAAGTCGAGGCTGGCGGCGGCGCCGGCATTGCCATAGATGCCGCGCAGCGTGCTCGTGACGGTGGAAGCCGCAACCGGCGTCGAGGCCGTGGCCGAGGTGTAGTTAAGCGTGCTGTTGACCAGGTTGTTGGCTACTTTGTAGCCGTTCTGGTAGTTGCCGCCAATGCCCCAGCCCGAAGCCGAGCCGCCGAAGTTGCCGACGGTGTTGCCGGCCGCCGCGCCAGCGGGCGTCAGGCCCACCTGGTTGTTCTGGTCGAAGTTGGCCAGCGGCGTAGTGGCACTGCCTGCCGCGAAGTCAATGCCTTTCAGTGCATTGCTTACCACGTTGCCGTACACCAAGTTGTTGGAGTTGGCGCCGGCTGGGCTAGTAGCCGGTATTGCCGTAGAACTGGCCGTACCCGAAGCCAACCCCGCAATGCCGATGGTAGCGGCATTGGTCTTGTTGAGTGTCACCACGCAGTTGCGGATGATGTTGTTCTGGCAGCCATCTGTAGCCGAAGCCCGAAACAGCCCGTAGCCAAACTCCATCTGCGTGGTTGTGGTGGTGTTGGCGGCGCTTTCCGCTACGTCGAGGCCGTCAAACGTAACGTAGTCGGCTCCCGAAAGCCGGATGATGCCATCGGTGGTGGTGCTGGCCCCGGCGCCGGCCGTAATGAGCGGATTGGCCCCGGTCCCGGCTTTCTGGAATACGATTGGGTTGGCCGCCGTGCCGCTCGCTGTCAGGGTGAGGTTGGCGGCGGTTTCGGTGTAGCCCGCCGCAATGTTGATGGTGACCCCGCCCACCGGCACGCCGTTGCTATTGAGGTCGGTGATGGCCGCCGCCAGGGTGGCATAGTCACCCGGCAGGGTGCGCACCGTCTGGGCCTGGGCAGCCGTGGCTCCCAGCAGGCCCAGCAAGGCCAGCAGTGGCAGGCGCCGCTGCCAGCGGCCGGGTTGCAGCCCCGGGGCGGGGTGGGTCCCGTCGGTGGCTGCTACTAGTAAAGATGTAGGCATAGAAAAGAAAAAGGGGGGTAAAAAAAGAGAAAGTAAAACGGATGTGCAGGTTTGCTAGCCGCCCGGCCCAGTAAGCCAAGGCGTTCGGCATGTGTTCAGCAAGCCGATATGGCTACCAGCTTTTGGAAATGGCAAAGCGCGTGGGCAATCAGGAAACGGGCCGCATGAGGGTCAGAGGAAGGCGAAAACACAATAAAGTATTTTCTGAATATTAATAGGATAAATACAGTATGAGCGGCGTAAAGTACAGGTTTAGCGTCACTATGCAATAGCGTTTTTTCGACTACAACTACCTGACAGGCTGCCGTAAAATATAAAGCGGCCCTGGCGTATGCCGGGGCCGCTCTGCAGCAATGAAAATGGGGCCAAAGGGGCTGTTTACGGAAGCCTCGCAACAGCCGCCGGTTTCCACTATATCCTATAGGTCCTTTACCGCAGGAGCCATGGTGATGCGGCCCAGAAACTCTAGAGCCGTGGTGTAGCGGCTCCTCAGCTCATGGTAATGCTGCCAAGCCTCGTCGCGGCTGGCCCGCAGGGAGAGGCCACTTTCTTCCAGCTTCGCATAGGCCTCGTTGAAGGTAGTGCGGGCTGGGTCGTCCAGCGGGTCACTATCGGGCAGCAGCTCGCTGGGCTCCGTATGAATATCGTCGTTGAAAAAGCGAAAGATCCGGTTGATCGACAGGCAGCCGGCCTTGAAGGTCAGCTCGGCCTGCTGGTCGTGGGGACCGTTTGTGGTGCTGAACAGCAGGGCCGCCGAATCCAGAATCAGCGCCGCTGTAGTCACCCAGGAGCGGCCGGGCTGCGGCGAGCGGAAAAACGACAGAATCGGCAGCGACGTGTGGCTTTCCTCCAGCTCCATAAACCAGCCTTCCCAAGCTTCCCACTGGGCCGTATCGGGCGCTTTCACGTCGCGGCGGTGCAGCCACAGCAGCAGGGCGCTGGCAGTGGGTGGGGCCCCGGCCCGCAGCTCCACCCTCGACACCACCAGCTCGCGACGCGAAAAGGCCTGGTAAATGGTGGGCAGGTAGGAGATGAGCAGCGTGAGCAGCAACAAGCCCAGCGTGGCCTCGGCAAACGTGAAAACGGTGACGATGGGGCCGCGCGTTTTGTGGGTGCCCAGCGTGAGCAGGGAGCTGCCGCTGAGCTGAAAACAGTCCAGCCAGTCGCCCTCGTTCATGCCCCAATAGATGCCGGTGAATCCAACGGCCACCACCGCTAGCCACACCACCGGCAGCGCCACCAGCGCCACGGGCGCGTAGTGGGCCTGCACCCGGTCGCGCCCGCTGAAGGTTTTGTGCCGGGAGGCGGCTAGGTCGAACACCGTGCGCAGGGCCCGGAACACGTACGCATTGAGCTGCACCACCTCGTTGCGCGGCAGCACAAACGAGCGGATAGCGGCTGAGAGCGTGAGAATGACCAGAAGCACACCAGCCGCAAAAGCCAGCGCGTGCAGCGCGTAATAGAGCATAAAACAGCAAAACCGCCACCCAGGCGGGCGGCGGTTGTTGTACTGTGTTGTGTGTGATAGGGTTGGCGGGGGAGCCTAAGCCGGGGCCGGTGAGTAGCGCAGCCGCTGCCGACGGTCGGCCACCACCGCCGCGTACCGAACCTTCAGCTCCTCCGGCAAAAACGACCGGTCGATGAGCTGCTGCACTTGTGCTTCGTGGCCAGTGATGTCAACGAGCAGTTTGCGCACGCGGGAGAGAGGCAGGCCCAGGCGCCGGCCCAGCTCCAGGAAGTCGGGGTAAGTGTAGAAGCCCAGGACATTAAAATCCGGCGGGTCAGTTGTGGGGTCAGCAAAAAGCGGCACGGCCGTATCCGATTCGTATGGAAAGTGCAGCTTAGTGCAAAGTAGATCGTAGGCTGGTGTCAGATGGTACGCTTCGTCAGTGGGCGTACGGCGCAGGGAGAAGTTCTTGAGGTGCGCGTCGCCGTTGCCTATCAGGTAATTGAAAAGCAGCAACTGAAAAAACGCGCTTAGCTCCGGTAGATAGGTGGCAGGTAGCAACTGTTTAATCAGGAGGCCCATTCCCTCATAGCTAAATTCATATTTGTAATTGGGGCCGTGCTGCCGCTCGGTGCGGCCTGCCAGCTGAGCAAAGTCTTCTTGCAGCAAGCGGCGACCATCTGGCATTACATCGAAGCGGCGAGTAATGTAGACGGGCTGCCCAGTGGCAAACTGCAGAACCGCACAGGCCGCGGTCGGTAACCGAAATACCTGACGAGCTAACTGCATGGTCAGATGCTCGTTAGCCGGAGTGATTTCTGGATAGAAGTCAAGTCGAGGAATGGTTTTAAGAATGTATTGTCCACCTGTTGCGGTTAGCTCCAACTCGCTTGACTCAGCTGCCATGCGAACAGAAAACTTCTCCTGCACTCCTGAAATCGACATCCGTCGCGTCAACTCACGGTAGCGCAGGGCATCTTCAGGCGTTGCTTGCCTAGGTGGAGAGAACAAGAGATGAGCGGTGACAGATCGTCCATCAAACAGTTCTTGCCTGCATTTCGGGCAAAAATTCCCTTCCTGTTTTGTAAGCCGCCGATAACAACCAGCACAGACAATCTGCTTTCTGGCAACACTCATACCGCTGGGATTTCACGAATGGTTACGGCGCCAATCGTCTCTGAGTATGCTGTTTTGACCAAGCGCAGCATATCATCCTGTTCATCTATTTTCAATTCCCGACACTGAATATCCTTAGCCACTCCCTCCGCCAACAATCCGAAAAAGAAGCTAAATAACACAGGCGATACGAAAGCCCCTTCCCGTTTCGGAAGAGTCAGGCTGATAGGTGGCAGGCTGCTGCTCACATAGTCAGCAGTATAGCGAAAAGAAAATTGAGACTCTGAGCGCCTTAAAATGCCGGCCAGTTGCTCATTGTAGTATACTTCGGCTACGAGTGGCTTCATTGTTTGCGCCGGATAATAAGTTGCAGGCCTAATGCGTCTAGCAACTGATTGAGCTGTTTGAATGTAGGATTGGCTTGTCCAGCTTCCAGCAACTTGACAGAACGCAATGAGACAGCCGCAACTTCGGCTAGTTCCATTTGCGTCATACCTAGCAACTGTCTCTGCTGGCGAACCTCTTCGGCTAACTCGGATATATTCAAAAGCAGGTGCATTATAATTCTCTTTTTGCCTTTTAAAGATACGAAAATTAAATAATATCAATAAAAGGGGTATTGTAATGCACCATAATTCCTTTCATCTGTAAGCAATTACCCCCGCGCCTTCCACATCTTCCGGAACGACTGCGGGGCCACTTCCAGGGCGTCGCGGCGCTTGCTCCAGCCTACCTGGCTAAGCAGGCGCAGCAGCACCCAGTTTTTGGCGCGGGCCGGCAGCAGGTCCAGCAGGCGGCGGTTTTTCATGGCCAGCAGCCACAGCCGGATGGCCGTGCGCTCTTCCTTGTCGGTGAGGTTTTCGCGCACGGCCTGCTGGCGGTTTTGCAGCAGCAGGTTATGAATCGGAATCTTGACGGGGCACACCGAGGTGCAGGCGCCGCACAAACTGCTGGCGTAGCTCAGGTGCTTGTTGTCGGCCATGCCGGCCAGGTGCGGGCTGATAACCGAGCCGATGGGGCCGGAGTAGGTGGTTTCGTAGGTGTGGCCGCCGATGTTCTTGTACACCGGGCAGATGTTGAGGCAGGCTCCGCACCGGATGCAGTGCAGCGCCTCGCGCTGGGCGGGCTGGGCCAGCAGGTTGGTGCGGCCGTTGTCGAGCAGCACCACAATCATTTCGTCGGGGCCATCTTTTTCCAGCGGCTGGCGCGGGCCGGTGTAGATGGTATTGTACACCGTCACCTGCTGGCCGGTGCCGCTGGTGCTGAGCAGGGGCCAGAACAACGCCAGGTCCTCCAGCTTCGGAATCACCTTCTCGATGCCCACAACGGCAATGTGGGTGCGCGGAAACGTGGCCGACAGGCGGGCGTTGCCTTCGTTTTCGGTTACGGCCACGGCGCCGGTATCCGCAATCAGGAAGTTGCCGCCCGTGATGCCCACTTCGGCCGAGGTGTACTTGTTGCGCAGCAGGTGCCGGGCCGTGAGCACCAGCTTCTGGGCGTCGTCGGTGTACTCGATGCCGAGGTGCTTGACGAAGATGTCGGCAATATCGAGCTTGCTCAGGTGCATGGCCGGCGTCACGATGTGGTAGGGCCGCTCGCCGTTCAGCTGCACGATGAACTCGCCCAGGTCCGTCTCCACCGACTCGATGCCGTTCTGCTCCAGGAAGTGGTTGAGGTGGATTTCCTCGGTGGTCATGCTCTTGGCCTTCACCACCGTGCGGGCGTGGCGCCGGCTCATGATCTTGCCGATTTCGCGCAGGGCCTCGTCGGCATCCCGCGCCCAAATCACTTTGCCGCCGCGGGCCGTGAAGTTGCGCTCAAACTCCAGCAGGTACTCGTCGAGGTGGTTGATGGCCTGCGCCTTCAGGTACGACGCCCGCTCGCGGGCCAGCTCATGGTCGTGGTAGAAGCCCAACCCGGTGGTC
The DNA here is from genome assembly GCF_000737515.1 of Hymenobacter sp. APR13. Classification (NCBI taxonomy): domain Bacteria; kingdom Pseudomonadati; phylum Bacteroidota; class Cytophagia; order Cytophagales; family Hymenobacteraceae; genus Hymenobacter; species Hymenobacter sp. APR13. The sequence continues at coordinate 1,519,094 of NZ_CP006587.1, read as the reverse complement.
ACGGCCGCGTTGTACTTCCCGATATTGAAGCGGATTTTGCGGCGGTGCTCCAGGTCGAAGGCCTTGTTCTCGCTGTCGAGCTGAAACTGACTGGATTTCGTGGCTATCATGGCGGTACGCTGAAATTACTCCTGCAAATTACTCAATCAACCCCGGCATGGCCCCAACGTCTTTCCCGAACCCGCTGCCGACCGGCGGCTTCCCGGTGCCCATCGACCGGATCGACAGCGCCTTCCGGCTGCTGGGGTTTCTGCCCGGCTACTCCCACAACGACCTCACGTGCCGGCTGGTACTGCACGAAACGCACTGGGAAATCAAGATACTGACCACGCAGCAGCATTCCTACCCGGCTATAAAGCAAGTGGATTTCAAGCCCGAAAGTTTCTGGAGTGGCGCGCGGGTGCTGCTCAGCGTGCAGCCCGACCACCTCGAATACACAATAAAACCCTCGTCCGGGGCAGTTGCCAGAGCCTTGCTCCGGTTCTGCCTCGAACGAGGGCTACCACTGACGCCGGCCGCCCGCCAGCAGGCGCTGGCCGGGTAGGGCGCTACTTCTGCTTTGGGTTTAGCGCCACGCGCTGGTCGCGGTTGGCCAACTCCCAGGCAGTATGGAACACCAGCCGGGCCCGGGCTGCCAGCTGTTCGAACTCTATTTTCTCCACGTCGTCGGTGGGCTTGTGGTAGTCGGGGTGCAGGCCGCTGGTGTAGGCCATGGCGGGCACGCCGTAGCGCGCAAAGCTGAACTGGTCGGAGCGGTAGTACAGCTGGTCGGCCGATTTGGCGGCGTTGTAGGTGTAGTCGAGGGCGAGGCGGCTGCTTTGGGCATTGGCGGCTTCACTGACCTGATGCAGCTCGGTGCTGAGGCGGTCGGAGCCCACCAGGTACACGTAGGGGCCCTTGCCAGCGTGGCGCTTGTCGGTGCGGCCCAGCATAGCCAGGTTGAGGTTGGCCACCGTCTGGGCCAGTGGTACGGCCGGGTGAGCGGTGTAGTACTCCGAGCCCAGCATGCCGTTTTCCTCGGCTGCTGTCAGCAGAAACAGCACGCTGCGCCGGGGGCCCGCGCCGGCGGCTTTGGCTTCCTGAAAGGCCCGGGCCATGGCCAGCACCGCACTCACGCCCGACGCATCCTCGTCGGCCCCGTTGAAAATGGTGTCGTGGCGCATGCCGATGTGGTCGTAGTGGGCGGAGATGACTATCACTTCGTCTTTCTTGTCAGTGCCTTCGAGAAAGCCCAGCACGTTTTCGGTGGCCAGCTCCTGCCGGCGCTCCGGCAGCAGCACCCGAAACGGCACCACCTGAAAATCGGCGGCTACGGGCTTGCTTTGCTTGTAGCACTCGGTTTCATAGCGGCGCAGCACGGCCTCAGAGGTGCCCAGTAGCGCCGTGCCCAGCGGTCCGTCGGTGATGAACGTGCTGATGTAGGCGGGCTGGAAGTCAGTCATCAGCTCGGCAGGAGTTGGCGAGAGTACCGGCGTGGCCAGTCCGTAGCTCGGGGCGGCCAGGTAGCCCAGCATGGGCCGGGCCAGCTTCTGAAACGAGTTGGGCGTGGCGTAGGTCACGACGGTTAGGCTGCGGGCGCCCAGCTCGCGGGCCATGTAGGCCTTGCGCAGCACCTCCGACCACTCGCTGGGCTGCTTGGAGCCCGAAAACAGGTAGCGCCCCAAGCCATTGCTGGGCTCACCCTGCAGCACTACCACGTCTTTGCCGCGCACGTCGGGCTGGCCGCTGTAGTCGTGATAGTAGCTGGTTTCGATGCCGAAGCCCCGGAATACCGCCTCGGCCGGAATGGTGCCCTCCGGAAACGTAGACGAGCCGAAGCGCACGAAATGCTGTAGCCCGTCGAACTTCTGGCTGCCCACTTCCACCCAGCCCGGCGCCGTGGGCACGGTTTCCACAAGCCGGAAGGGCTGCAGATAGGGAGTGGGGCCCGTGCCCGCCGGAGCCTGCAGCCCCAGCTGCCTGAACTGTTCGGCCAAGTAAGCGGCCGCCTTTTTCTGGCCCGGCTGGCCGGTGCCGCGGCCCTGGTACGCATCCGATGCCAGCTCCGCAAGGTGGCGGCGCAGCTCGGTAGGGGTGATGCCGGCGTCGGCAAACCGGGCGGCCGGCGCGGCCCCGGCGGCCACCTGGGCCCGCGCCGGCGCCAGCGCGGCCAGCAGCACACCCAACAGGAATACAAATTTTTGCATGAGGTAAAATATCGGCTATACGAAACGGAGTCAACCTGAAAACGGCGTATTCCGGCGGGCTTCCGACAGGAAAACCAGCTGAAATACGCCGTTCAGAATGCGGATAACGTTATTTCTTGTTGGAGTCTACCACAATCCGCGTGTCGCGGCTGGCCAGTTCCCAGGCTGAGTGGAACACGAGGCGGGCCCGTTTCTCCATCTTCGGAAACTCGATTTTCTCTACTTCATCGCCGGCGCCATGATAGTCGTCGTGCACGCCGTTGAAGAAGAACGCCACCGGAATCTTGTGCTTGGCGAAGTTATAGTGGTCGGAGCGGTAGTAGAAGCGGTTGGGATCTTCGGGGTCGTTGAAGCGGAAGTCCAGGTCCATCTTCACGTACTGCGCGTTGGCGTTGAGCACGATTTCGTGCAGCTCCGACGAGAGCTTGTCGGAGCCGATAACGTACACGTAGTCGCCTTTGCCTTCGTGCTCCTTGTCGGTGCGGCCCACCATGTCGGTGTTCAGGTCGGCCACGGTCTGGGCCAGCGGGAACACGGGGTGGTCGGTGTAGTACTCCGAGCCCAGCAAACCTTTTTCCTCACCCGTGACGGCCAGAAACAGGATGCTGCGGCGCGGGCCGTGGCCTTCGGCTTTGGCCTTCATGAAGGCCTGGGCCATTTCCAGCACCGTCACGGTGCCGGAGCCGTCATCGTCAGCGCCGTTGTTTACTTCGCCGTTGATGATGCCGATGTGGTCGTAGTGAGCCGACAGCACCAGCACTTCGTCTTTCTTATCGGTGCCTTCGAGGTAGCCCAGCACGTTTTCGGTGGTAAAATCCTCGCGCTTCTTGGGGGCCGTGATGGTGAACTTCACCGGCTTGAACGGGCTGGCAACGGGCTTGCCGGCTTTGCCGGTGGCGTCCATGTACTTGGTTACGGCCGCGGCGTTGGAGCCCAACAGCTGGTAGCCCAGCTTCGGCGACAAAAAGAACGCCGCGCGGCGGCCATCGGGCTTGGCATCCTTGAACGAGATGCTGGGCCGGCGCAAGTACGGCATCATGCGCGGTACCAGCTTGTCGAAGTTGTTGTTGGGGTCGAAGCTGACGAAGAACACGCTGCGGGCGCCTTTCTCGGCGGCCATAGCGGCTTTGGCGCGGTAGTCGTTGCCCCACTTGCTGGGGGCGCCGTCTTTGCCCAGCACGGGCTTGCCGTCGGGGCCGGTGGGCTCGCCCAGCAGAATCAGCACGTCCTTGCCCTGCACATCCTTGCCGGTGTAGTCGGAGTAGCCGTCCTGCTCGATGCCGTAGCCCAGAAATACCGGCTGCACGCTGGTAGCCTGCTGAAACGGCGAGTTGCCCATGGCGTAGAAATCCGTCAGCCACTTGTAGGTCTGGGTGCCGGCCTTGATGGTGGCGGTTTCCTCCCAGGTGCTGCGCTCCATCGTGAAGTGCTGCAGATACGGGTTGTCGGAGCCCGTGACGGGGCCGGCCAGGCCCAGCTTCTTGAACTCGGTGCTGAGGTAGTCAGCGGCCATTTTCTGGCCTTTCTCGCCGGTTTCGCGGCCTTCGTAGGCATCAGAGGCCAGCACGGTCAGGTGCTGGCGCAGGTCTTCCTGCGTGATGGTGGCGGCGTAGGTGCCGGCCCACTCGGTGGGCTTGTCGGTAGCCAGGGTGGGCGTCGTCAGCACGGCGCCGTCGGTGGGCTGCACTACCGCCGGAGCCTCGGTTTTGGCCCCGCGCTTTTTCTTGACTTTGAGTTTCTCGGGGGCCTGCTGGGCTACTGCCGAAACGGTAGCGCCTACCAGCAGCAGCCCGGCGAGGAAAGAGGAGGAGGTGGACATAGAAAGTCGGTTTAGACGACAGTAAGGACGGGAATTTCGCCGAAGGCTGCATGCATGGCCGCACGCAACTGCGGCGCGCTACTTCGTAATCAGCACCGAGGCGTAGGCGGCCACGCCTTCGCGGCGGCCCACAAAGCCCAGCTTCTCAGTGGTGGTGGCCTTGATGCTGATATCGTCGGCGTCGATGCCCATTACCTCGGCCAGCACGCGCTGCATCTCGGCAATGTGCGGGTTGACTTTGGGGGCTTCGAGGCAGATGGTGGAGTCGATGTTGCTGATGCTGTAGCCGCGCTCCGTGAGCAGGCGCACCACTTCCTTCAGCAGCCGCTTGCTGTCGATGCCCTTGTATTGCGGGTCGGTGTCGGGGAAATGAAAGCCAATGTCGCGCAGGTTGGCCGCGCCCAGCAGCGCGTCGCAGATAACGTGGATGAGCACGTCGGCATCGGAGTGGCCGAGGGCGCCGTGGGTGTGCGGTACCTGAATGCCGCCGAGCCAGAAGGGCAGGCCTTCCTGCAGCTGGTGAACGTCGTAGCCGAAGCCAGTCCGGATTTTCATAGAGTTCAAAAGTGGAAAAGAGACGGAAAGAAATGCCAAGGTACGGCAGCGGCGGGGTTGCGGGCCGGGAAAAAAATGCCGGCTGGTAAAGTAAAAACCGCTGCCGTGCGTCCGCCCAGGCATCGGCCCGGAAATCGGTGAAAACGAATAGCAAAAAATTAATGGAAACTATGGAATCGGTAAAAGTTTCCGCAGTACCTTTGCTGGCGTAATCATGGAAATCAAAGACCGAATCCTGCACGCCGCCATCGGCCTCTTCACCCGCAACGGGATTAAGAGCGTGTCGATGGACGACATTGCTACCCACCTGGGTATCTCGAAGAAGACGCTCTATAAGTGGTTCGAAAACAAGGACCAGATTGTATCAGCCGTCATCCACAACCACCTGACCGGAGTACAGGGTGAGTGCGAAGGCATCATCGGCCACGCCCGCAACGCCGTGGACGAGATGGTGCAGATGATGGACTGGGCCAAGCGGCAGTTTGCCAACGTGAACCCCAACGCCATCCACGATCTGCGCAAGTACTACCCCGCCGCCTGGGGCCTGTTCCACGAGCACAAGAGCAGCTTCATTCTGCAGCAGATTCAGGCCAACCTGCGCCGGGGCGTGCAGGAAGGCCTCTACCGCGCCGACCTCGACATTGAGGTACTCTCGCGCCTGCGCCTGGCCCAGATTGACGTGCTCTTCGACCCGGAAGTATTCCCGCCCGCGCAGTTCGACCAGATGCGGGTGCAGATGGCCTGCAACGAGCATTTTCTGCTGGGCGTGGTGTCGCTCAAAGGCCACAAACTACTGAATGAGTACCGTCATGTGACGGAAGAAGAATAAGCTTCATCACCGCTTTTCCTGATATGAAAACCAACCTTCGCGTGTTGTTGCTGGCCTCCGGGCCGGGCCTGATGGCCCCGGCCGGGGTAGCTCTGGCACAAACCGCCCCGGCCCAGCAGCCGGTGCTGGCTACCTCCGCGGCCGCCGGCCTCATGCCCCTGAGCCTGCAGCAGGCCATCGATTACGCCGTCAAGAACAAGCCTACGCTGCTGGCTACTCGCCTGGGCGAGCAGACGGCCCGCGCCAAAGTGGGCGAAATCCGGTCGGCCGGCCTGCCGCAGGTGAACGTGGCGGCCAACGTGGCCGACAACTTCAAGCTGCAGAAAAGCCTCGTGGACTTCGGGGCTTTGGGTGGCGGTAGCTCGGCTACCACCCTCACGCCAGCCGACATTGCCGCAGCCCAAAGCGGCCGGACGGTAAACCTGGGCACGGTTTCGCTGCCCTCGGAGCCGGTGCCGCCGCAGGCGTTTGCCTTTGGCCTGCAGTGGGCCGGCAACACCAGCGCTTCGGTGTCGCAGCTGCTGTTTGATGGGGCCTATCTCATCGGCCTGAAAGCGGCCAAGGTGTACGAGCAACTGGCCCAGAAGCAAACCCAGCAGGCTGAAATCGATGTGGTGGAGCAAGTGAGCAAGGCGTATTACAGCACACTGGTGGCCCGCGAGCGGCTGCAGCTGCTCTCGCGCAACGTGCAGCGCCTCGATACCATTCTGTACCAGACCAACGAAACTTTCAAGGCCGGTTTTGCCGAGAAGCTGGACGTGCAGCGCCTGCAGGTGCAGCGCAACAACCTGGTAGTGGAGCAGCAGAAAGCCAGCCGCCTCACCGAGCTGAGTGTGGCCCTGCTGAAGTTTCAGATGGGACTGCCGCAAAACCAGGACGTGCAACTGACCGACTCGCTCGGGGCGGCCGTGGTAGATGCCGGGGCTTTGCGTCAGCGCCTGGGCGTGGCCAGCGCCACCACTGGCGGCGGCGTAACCGGCCTGGGCGGCGTGCCCACCGGCACGGCTCCTACCAGCACCAACACCGACGCTCAGCGCCAGCAGGACCAGCAGACGGCCCTCAGCGGCGCGCGCACCGGCCAGCTGGCCGCCGCCTTCAACTACAACAACCGCATCGAGTTCAGCACCCTGGAAACCCAGCAGGCCCTGGCCGGGCTGGACCTGGCCAACCGCCGGGCCGGCGCCTACCCGCGCCTGCTGGCCACGGCGGCCTACGGCTTCTCGGGCTCGGCCAAGAACCCCGGCGACCTGTTCGCCTTCCGCGGGCCTGATTCGCGGGCCGGCAACGGCTTCCCCAACCAGAACTGGTTCGGGTTCGGCAACGTGGGCCTGAGCTTGCAGATTCCGGTGTTTGATGGCTTCCGCCGCAAGTACTTGGTGCAGCAGGCGCGCATTCAGCAGCAGACCATTGAGCGGGGCTTCGAAACCCTGCGCCAGAGCATCGATTTGCAGGACGCCCAGAGCCGCACCACGCTCATCAACGCCTTGGACGTGCTGGACAATCAGAAAGCCAACCTTGATCTGGCTGCCGATGTGGCCCGGGTGTCGCGCATCAAGTTTCAGGAAGGCGTAGGCTCGAACCTGGAAGTGGTGACGGCCGAAACCGAGCTGCGCTCGGCCCAGACCAACTACTACGCCGCCCTCTACGACGTGCTGGTTGCCAAAGTGGACCGCGACAAAGCCACCGGCGAGCTGTACAGCCAGGCCAAGAAGTAAGCTGTTTGCTGATGGCTGCTGGCTGTTAGCTCTTTCTCCGACATTCTCCCTACGACATCGATATGACCTTTTCCCTGCCCAAAGCTATCAGCTATCAGCTCTTAGCCATCAGCTTGTTCACTGCTGCCTGCGGCGGCGAAAAAGACCCTCAGGCCGAACTGGCCGCGCTCAAGAAAGAGCAGGCTGTCAACCAGGCCAAAATTGCCGAACTGGAAGCCAAGTCCGGCGCCAAGGCCGAAGGTGCCGCCGCTCAGACCACGCCCGTTTCGGTCATCAAAGTAGCCCCCGAGAGCTTCAAGAGCTACCTGGAGCTGCAGGGCCGCGTGGATTTCGACCAGAACGCCACCGTGGCTGCCCGCGCCGCCGGCACCCTTACCAGCCTGCGCGTGCAGCGCGGCGACCGGGTGAGCAAGGGCCAGACCCTGGCCACCGTCGATGCCAGCATCCTCGACGCCAGCATTGCCGAGCTGCGCACCCGCATGGACCTGGCCCGCGTGATCTACGAAAAGCAGAGCCGCCTCTGGAAGCAGGAAATCGGCACCGAAATCCAGTACCTGCAGGCCAAAAACAACTATCAGGCTCTGCAGCGCAACCTGGCCACGCTCAACCAGCAGCGCGCCCTCTACACCGTGGTGGCCCCGTTTGCGGGCACCGTGGACGACGTGCTGCCCAAACTGGGTGAAACGGTAGCCCCCGGCGCGCCGGTAGCCAAAATCATCAGCAGCGGCGGCTCGGGCAAGATTCTGGCCGAAGTATCAGAAGCCTACGCCTCGCGCATTAAAGCCGGCGACAAGGCTCTGGTGACCATTCCAGACCTGGGTGGGGAGGAGCTGCCCGCCACCGTGCGGGTGGTCAGCAGCACCATCAACCCCACCAGCCGCACCTTCACCACGGAGCTGCGCCTGAGCGGCGGCAAGGCCGGCCAGCTGCGCCCCAACATGGTGGCCAACGTGCGCATCCAGAACTACGCCCGCCAGAGCGCTACTGTGCTGCCCGTGGACTTGGTGCAGAAAGACGAGCAGAACAGCTACGTGCTGGTAGTGAGCGACAAAGGCGGCAAGAAAGTGGCCGCCAAGCGCGTTATTCAGACCGGCCAGACCTACAACGGCAAGGTGGAAGTAACCGGCGGCCTCCAGGCCGGCGACCAGGTGATTTCGGCCGGTTACCAGACCCTGAACGAAGGCCAGGCAGTGACCCTGTAGGAAACTACCTGATGTAGAGACGCGACACTTCGCGTCTCCGCGTTGAACGGCGCTGGTAGTCGTTCTGGCAATGAGACGCGAAGTGTCGCGTCTCTACATCTGCTAATCAGCTCAAAGAAAAAGCCATGCAGGATTTAGAAAAGGAATTTGGACCCACTTCGTGGTCCATTAATAACAAAACCAGCATCTACATCATCACGGTGCTGCTGTGCGTGGCGGGGATTTTTGCCTACATCAAGCTGGGCAAGGAGAAATTCCCCGACATCGTGATTCCGCGGATCATCGTGGCTACTATTTACCCCGGTACCTCGCCGGCGGATATCGAAAACCTAGTGACGCGCCAGCTCGAAAAAGAGCTGAAAAGCGTGAACGGGGTGAAGAAAATCAACTCCACCTCCAACCAGGACTACTGTATCGTCGATATCGAGTTCAACTCGAACGTGGACGTGCAGTACGCCAAGCAGCTGGTGAAGGACGCCGTGGACAAGGCCGCGCCCGAGCTGCCCAACGATTTGCCCTCGCCGCCGACGGTGAAGGAAATCAACATCTCGGAGCAGCCCATCATGTTCGTGAACCTGAGCGGCAACCTGCCCGCCGTGCAGCTCAAAAAGTACGCCGACGACTTCCAGGATAAGATTGAGGCCCTGCCCGAAATCACCCGCGTAGACATTGTAGGCGCCCTCGACCAGCAGGTGAACGTGGATGTGGACCTGAACAAGCTGCGGGCCTCGCGCCTGGGCTTCTCCGACATCAGCAACGCCATTGCCCGCGAAAACGTGACCATTTCGGGCGGCTCCATTGACGTGGGGTCCCAGAAGCGGGCCGTGCGCGTGGCCGGCCAGTACGTGCGCGCCGAAGACATTGCCGACATCCAGGTGAAGAACCTCAACGGCGCGGCCGTGCGCCTCGGCGACATTGCCACCGTGCAGGATGGCTTCAAGGACCGGGAATCCTACGCCCGCCTCGATGGCAAGCCCGCCATTACCCTGAACGTGGTGAAGCGCCAGGGCGAAAACCTGATTGACGCCTCCGACAAAATCAAGGCGCTGGTAGCGGAGTCCGAGAAAACGCTGCCCCGAGAGCTGAAGGTGACCATCACCGGGGACAGCTCCAACGACACCCGCGTAACCCTCCACGACCTGATCAACACCATCGTTATCGGCTTCCTGCTCGTAACGGCCATTCTGCTGTTCTTCATGGGCACCACCAACGCCATGTTTGTGGGCCTGTCGGTGCCGATTTCGATGTTCCTGGCCTTCCTGATTATCCCGGGCTTCGACTTCTCGCTGAACATGATTGTGCTCTTCGCCTTCCTGCTGGCGCTGGGCATTGTGGTGGACGACGCCATTGTGGTTATCGAAAACACCCACCGCCTGCTGCACGAGCACCCCGAGCTGACCACCGAAAAGGCCGCTAAATTCGCGGCCGGCGAGGTATTCGTGCCCGTACTGGCCGGTACGCTCACCACGGTGGCGCCCTTCGTGCCGCTGATGTTCTGGCCCGGCATTGTGGGCTCGTTCATGTACTACCTGCCCGTGACGCTCATCATCACCCTGATGTCGTCGCTGGTGGTGGCCTTCATCATGAACCCGGTGTTTGCCGTGAGCTTCATGGAGCGCGAGGAGCACTTCGAGGAAGACCTGCACAGCAAGCCCAAGCTTACCAAAGGCCTCAAAATTGCCGTGGGCGTGCTGGTGGTGCTGGGCATCCTGTTCAACGTGCTGGCCCTGGGCGCTACGCCCGAGGTAGGCCCCGACGGCGAAACCAGCGGCCTGATTGGGCACTTCGTGGGCAACATCTGCCTGGCCCTGGCCGGCTTCATCCTGCTCGACAAGTTTGTGCTGGTGAAGATGATTGCCTGGTTCCAGACCCGCGCGCTGCCCAAGTTCCAGAACGGCTACGCCAACCTGGTGCGCTGGTCCATCAACCACCCGGCTTTGGTGATGATCAGCGTGGTGGTGCTGTTCCTGGGCTCGTTCGTGGCCATCGGCCTGCGCGGCCCCAAGGTGGACTTCTTCCCCAAAGGCGACCCGAAATTCATCTATACCTACCTGAAAATGCCGGTAGGTACCCGCGTCGAAATCACCGACTCCATCACCAAAGTGCTGGAAAACCGCATCTACGGCGTCATCGGCCGCCAGAACCCCGACGTGGAATCGGTGATTACCAACGTGGCCATCGGCGCCGGCGACCCGGGCGACGCGTCATCGTCGAGCGGCACGGCCATGTCGAACATGGGCAAGGTGGCCGTGGCTTTCAAGGAGCTCAGCGACCGGACCGGCCCGGCCACCGGCACCTACATGGATAAAATCCGGGAGGTAGTGAAAGGCATTCCCGGCGCCGAAATTTCGGTGGATCAGGAAGCCAGCGGTCCGCCCCAGGCCAAGCCCATTGCCATTGAGGTGATTGGCGACGACTACCCCACGCTGGCCAAGCTCAGCAAGAAGGTAACGCGCTACGTTGATTCGCTCAACATTGGCGGCGTGGAAGCCCTGCGCTCCAACCTGGAGGACCGCAACCCCGAAATTGCCGTGAACATCGACCGGACCCGCGCCAACCGGGAAGGCATCAGCACCGGCCAGATCGGCCTGGAAGTGCGTACGGCCATCTACGGCTCGGAAGCCAGCAAATTCAAGACCTCCGACGACGAGTACCCCGTGCAGGTGCGCTACGCCAAGCCCTACCGCAACGACGTGGACGCCATCATCAACGCCCCGCTCACGTTCCGCGACGCCACCGGCGCCGTGCGGCAGGTGCCCATTTCGTCCATTGCTCAGGTAACCTACGGCAGCACCTACGGCGGCATCCGGCGCAAAGACACCAAGCGTGTCATCACCATCAGCTCCAACGTGCTCAACGGCTACACCGGTCCTGATGTGGTAGCCAACATCCGCACGGCGCTGCAATCCTTCCCCACACCGGCCGGCTACACCATCAAGATGGGCGGGGCCGAGGAAGACCAGAAGGAAACCACCGACTTCCTGCCCATGGCCGGCCTCGGGGCCCTGGGCCTCATCTTCCTGATTCTCGTCACGCAGTTCAACTCGTTCAGCAAGCCGCTTATTATTCTGTCGGAAGTGCTGTTCTCTATTGCCGGCGTGTTCTGGGGCCTGGCCATCACGGGCCAGAACATCTCCATTGTGATGACGGGCGTGGGTATCATCGCCCTGGCCGGTATCGTGGTGAAAAACGGGATTTTGCTGGTCGAGTTCATGGACATCCTGCGGGCGCAGGGTATGCCGTTGCGCGAAGCCATTGTGCTGGCCGGCCGCACCCGCCTCAACCCGGTAATCCTGACGGCCACGGCCGCCACGCTGGGCCTGATTCCGTTGGCCATTGGCCTCAACATCGACTTCTACGAGCTGTTTGCCAGCGGCGACGCCCACTTCTTCATCGGCGGCGAGTCGGTGGTGTTCTGGGGTCCGCTAGCCTGGACCATCATCTACGGGCTGGTGTTTGCCACCGGCATTACGCTGGTAGTAGTGCCCGTGATGTACCTGCTGAGCGAAAGCCTGAAGCTGCGCCTGAAAGGCACCCCCGAACCCGTAGCCGATGCCGAAGAGGTGGAGGCTGCCACGCCGCCGGTGCTCACGCACTAAGCGGCCGCGCAATAGCCGGGCCGCCGAAGCGCGGTGGTTCGGCCATTGTTTTTTCGTTTGCCAAATTTTTTGCCGGCCCGGTGCAACCATTCACCGGTGCTGCAGGCTCCTCCGCCCGCACGGGCGCCCGCAGGAGTTGGCTGGCCAAGCTGCCGCAATTTTTTTCAGTACCCTACGTTTCCGTCGTTCCTATGATCACCTCAACGACCTCCGCCGCCAAGTCCATTCAGCAGCAGGTGCTGCGCATCATCAGCAAGCGTAAGGCCATCAAGGCCCGGCGCCTGCGTATCGGTAGCAACCTCAGCCGCGAGCTGGGCTTCGATACCGTCGATGTTGTCGACATCATTCTGGAGCTGGAGCGCAACTTCCAGATCACCATTCCCGACGAAGTGCCCCTGGCCACCGTCGGCGACTTTGTGAGCTACGTGGCTTCTCACGCCAAAGCCGCATAGCTTCACCTCACCAGGTTGCGCGATAAAGGACCATTATACCACAAGTTTGGCTGCGGCTGAATGGCCACAAAAAAGCCCTGCATCAATTGATGCAGGGCTTTTTTGTGTTTTTGGGGCAGAGCTTATCTAGCGGACGTTGCCGCCGGCGTCGCCACCGGCTGGCCGGGCATCGGCCGATGTGGTGGGCTCACGGCTGCTGTCAGTAGTGTTGGCCGCTACGTCGGAGTGGGCAATGCTGGCCGTTGCTGGGCTGCTGTCGGTATTGGGCTTGATGGGCTGTAGGGCCGGGGCTTCCACCGGGGCAGTTTTGGGGGCGCCAGCCGATGCTTTGTCCTCAAACGGCCGTGATTCTTCCACCACCATCGGGCGGGTTTTCTCCCACTCGGCAAACCGGTCCATTTCTTCTTTGATGGTCGTGCTGAACCAAGCTACCAGCGCTACGTCGTCGAGCAGGCCCAGTACCGGGATAAAGTCCGGAATCAGGTCGATGGGGCTCAGGAAGTAAATGGTAACAGCTACGGCCGCTACTACGGTGCTGGTAGGCAGCCCCGTGTACTCACCCGAGATGGAAGCGCGAATCAGGCGCAGCAAAGTCTGGAGCGTTTCCCAGGCTTCGTGAGCAATGGTACCAAGGTCGTTTTTCTCGCTGGCCTTGGTGTACGCGTCGTTCAGCAGTTGCTTAACGCGGGTTGGCTTCTTGATATATTCTTCGGCCTTGCCAAGAAACTTCTTGAATAGGGCGGAGGAGGCAATATGCTCGCCTTTGGGAGTGGAGTTATCCATCAGGAGGGAAGAGTGAGAAGTAGAAAGGGCTGGGTAGATGGTAGCTGGCCTCGGCACAGTCTGGCCACTGCCTGCCTATACTGTTTCAGCGCAAAATGGTTTTCCGGCGTCGCAAGCCCCCAGAAAAAACGCCCGGCTCTGTCAGGAGCCGGGCGTTGTCTGATGCATTGGGAGGCAGTCTAGTTGGTGGCAACCCGGCCGGCCGCGTAGAAATTGCGGCTGTAGTAGGCCTGGTTGAGGGAGCTGACCATCACGCCGCCGTTGCAGGCCGAGTGGGCGAATTTGCCATCCTTCAGGTAGATGCCCACGTGGTAGATGGGCTGGCCCGGGCCGCGACGGAAGAATACCAGGTCACCGGTTTCCATTTCGGTTTTGGCTACGTGCTTCACGCTGCTGAACATGGAGCGGGAGCTGCGCTGCAGCGTGATGCCGTACACTTCCTTGAAAACGCGGGTTACAAAGCCGGAGCAGTCAGTGCCCTTTTTGGAGTCGGCGCCGTAGCGGTAGGGCGTGCCGATCCAGTCGAGGACGGTGCGCAGCAGGGTGGTGTTTTCGGTGCGGGCGAGGCGCAGGCCCAGGGCCTGCCCGTAGTACTCGTAAGCGGCCGAGTCGCTGGCGGCAGCGGCGGGCTTCTCTTCCTCGTCGAGGGAGAAACCAGAGAATAAAGACGCTTCGGCGGCAACAGGAGCGGAAGCGGTGGGAGCAGTAGGCGTTTGTTCGAAGAAGAAAGACAGGGCCATGGAGGCCGCGGCGAGGCAATACAGGAGTGGGTTCTTCATTGTCCGTCGTGGGGTGGCAAAAGTGGTTTTCGGCTAGGGCCGGAGAAACCAGGAAGTACTTCTTTCGTCGATAGAAGCGGGATGAAAAAGAGGTCGAAAAAACCGTTTGAAACCGAAGAAATAGATGGATTCTATTTTCCCCTGATGGTTAAAGCTAAGGCTAAAGTTTGGAAACTGCTTAGCTTGCGCCGGGGGAAAGGTAAATATTCTTTTGGGAGTTATATTTTTTATTTGAATTATTTTGATGGGCATTGCAACCTTGCCTCTGATCCACAGCGTATAACGCGCCCGGTTTTTCATCCCATGGCAACACCCCGCATCATCGAGAATTCGCCCCTGGCCCGCCTGGCCCGCCTGAAGCTCGGGACGCGCAGCGTGGCCATGGTGCTGGGCCGGCAGATACACCTGAGCGGCGCTACCAAAGAAGAGTTTCTCAACGACCCCTACTGGGTGGCCCACGAAATGGAGCACATCCGGCAGTTTGAGCAGTATGGCCGGCTGGGGTTTCTGTGGCGCTACCTGCTGGGCTGGGCGCGGCACGGCTACTACAACATTCCATTTGAGGCCCAGGCCCGGGAGGCTGGCCGCCGCAACGCGGCTCTGTACGCCCGCGGCCAGCCGCTTCCCGATCCGGCTACCATGCACCAGGGCCCAAAGAGTAGCTGAGCAACGGAGTAGCTGCGTAAGCAAGGTGCTGCTGCTACGCACAACCGCCCGGCCCCTCTCATTGGAGAGAAGCCGGGCGGTTGTGTCTTAAACCCTGCTGCCTGGTGAGTAGCCCGATGCCCGGAGCCACAGGCATACTTGCCACAAGCTGCGGAGAACAAGAAGAGCTAGAGCTAAAAGGCTAGTTCCCCTCCTTGGAAAGGAGGGGTTAGGGTGGTTGATACCGTCAGAACAATGGTTAGAGCTAGTTCTAAAACCGTCTAACGAGCATCAACACCCTAACCCCTCCTTTCCAAGGAGGGGAACTAAAGATGGTGCCATATCCGCAGCCTAGGTTACCTAATTATAATAATGATACTTACAGCGCGGCCAGGCGGCCGCCGTCGGCTATCAGGGTGGTGCCGTTGATGAAGCTGGCTTCGGCGGAGGCCAGAAAGCAGATGGCCGCGGCCAGCTCAGCGGGCGTGCCCACTTGGCCGGTAATCTTTTCTTTGCCGCTTTTCACATTGGGGTTGCTCCACAGCATGGGCGTGTCAACGGCGCCGGGCGCCACGGCATTAATGCGGGCGTGGGTGTGGGGAATTTCCTGGCTGAGGCCGCGCACGAAGGCTTCCATAGCGCCTTTGCTGGCAGCATAGGGTACCACATGAGGCGTGGTCTGGTGGGCATGCACCGAGCTGACGGCCACAATGCTGCCGTGCTTCATGTGGGGCAAACACAGCTGCGTGAGCCGGAACAAGCTGCGCAGGTTTACGTGCATGAGCGTGTCCCAGTCTTTGGGGTCGAGCTTGAGAATAGGCTCAAACGTCATCATGGCCGCGTTGCTGACCAGCACATCAATCTTGCCCCAGGCGGCCAGCGTTTTATCCACGGCGGCCACCAACTGGGCGTCGCGGCCTACGTCGGTGCGAATGAAAATGGCTTCGCCGCCTGCCTCTTTTATTTCGCGCACTATGGCACGACCGTCCTGGGCGTCGCGGCCCAGCACGGCCACCCGGCCTCCCTCGCGGCCCATCTGTAGTGCTACTGCCTGCCCTATGCCTGACGTTGCGCCCGTCACGAAGCACACTTTATTCTTGAACCGCTGCTCCATACGAGAGTCTGAAAGAAGAAAAACCACTGCCGGTAGCCGGCTGCTCCCGCAAAAACGGCCAGTCGGCTCAGAAGTTTACCGGGCCGCCTCAAACGTCCTCGCCGCCCGCTGCGGCCATTGGCATAGGCGTGCAGCCGTGGAGGCGTAAGGGCCTCTGCAAACAGGGATTATGGCGGCGATGAACTTGACCCGATCAATAAAATCGGCAACCCGGCGTCCGGTTTTTTCGAATACAACCCAGGAGCTGCCAACCGGCAGGCTTCACTCAGACATTTACTTTCTAACCTTCTACTATCATGGATAACAAGCAAAACCAGCCGAATGCCGGCCAGAACTCTGCCGCCAACGCCGCCAATAAACCTGCTTCAACTTCGGCCACTCCTTCGGCTGCATCCACTTCGGCCAGCCCTGCCACGCCAGATACGGCGCGCAGCAGCCAGCCCGCATCGGCTACTACTGCCCCTGCAGCCGCTTCTACCCCCTCGACTAGCACCGACAGCCGTTCCGAAGGTATCAGCCGCGTAATTGCCGGAGCCGACAAAAACGCCGGTCGTAAGTCCTGGCTTGATCAGGAGCAATGGTCGAAAAGCATCAACGAGCTGCCCAAGTCGCTCAAGGACCTTGGCAGCAAGGCACTGGATCAGGTGAATTCGCTGACGCCTACCCAGAAAGTGGTTGGCGGTGCTCTGCTGGTAAGCGGCCTGAGCTGGCTGGCATTGCGCAGCAAGAGCAGCAACTCGTCGTCGGTAGCGGGTACCCGCTACACGCCCAAAGCCGAATCGAAGTGGAAGCCCAGCAGCGAGTCAGTATATCGCGGCAGCACTACTTCGGAGCGCGACACTGACTTCGACAACGACCGATTCTAGTTCTAAATAGCTGATTCGCACAGGTTCAGTCCGGTGCCGATAAGACGGCTGCTAAGTGGAAAAGCGTCATCTGCCCTAAGCAGATGGCGCTTTTTTGCTCTCGTGGTAGGGTGAATCCTCTATTCACGACAGACTTTGCCGGGTGTTCAGTGGGCGGGTCTGGGTAGCGTAATCGTGAACCGAGTACCTACGCCGGGCTGGCTCTGTACCCCGATGCTGCCCCCGGCGTTTTCCACGATGCGCTTCACCATATACAGCCCCACGCCCGAGCCTTCTACGTGCGTATGCAGGCGCTGAAACATCACAAACAGCTTGCTCTGTTGCTCCTGCGTTAGCCCCAGCCCGTTGTCCTGCACTTCTAGCAGCGCAAAGCCGGGCAAACAGCTGCTGCGCACCTGCACCACCGGTGGACGGTCGGGGTGGGCATACTTAAGGCCGTTGCTAAGCAGATTGTAGAGGATGCTGCGCAGGTTTTTAGGCGAAAAATACACCGTGGGGCATTCGGCTACCTGCATCAGAAGCTGCCCGCCCGAGGCCAGCAGCACCGGAACCAGGTCGAGGCGTACAGCTTCAATGTGGGCGGCCAGGTCCAGGGGCTCGGTAGGCTCAGTCTGGGCCAATTGCAGCATGGCCACGTCGGAGAGGTAGCCCAGGGTTTGCTGGAAGCGCGCTACCGAGTCCTGCATCAGGGCCAGTAGCTGCGTAACCTGGGCGGCGGCCAGCGCTTCGGCGGGTAGCTGTTCGCGCAGGGCCAGCAGCAGCCCCTCGATATTGGCAATGGGAGCTTTCAGGTCGTGCGACGCCGTGTATACAAAGGTGTCGAGGTCGGTGTTGGTGCGGGTGAGCTGGTCGTTGGTGGCTTGCAGGGCTTCGGTCAGCTGCTTGAGCTGTTGGGCCGACATTTCGGAGGCCTGCCGCGCCAACACCTGCGCCGTTACCTCGTTGCCTAGCGCAATCAGCCCTGTGGGGCGATTGTCGCCATCATACAGCGGCTGGAAGACGAAGTTGAAATACCCGAGGGTTGGCTGGCCGGTATGGGCGCGTGCCAGTGTCACCGGCATATCCGTGATGGAGTGGGCCGTGCCGTTGGCCACCACATCGGCCAGCACCTGCTCCAGGCCCTGGCCGGCCGTGTCGGGCAGCGCTTCGAAGTAAGGCCGGCCCAGCACCTGCGGCAGCGTCCGGCCCCACAGCCGGGTCATTTCCTGGTTGGCCAGCTCTAGCACCAAACGTGGGCCGCGCATGATGGCAATGGCCACCGGCGCCTGCTCGAAGATCCGCTGTAGCTCGGCCTGCTGGGCTTCGCGCTGCTGGCGGGCCAGCACCTGCTCGGTGGCGTCAAACGCAAACACCGATACGCCGGCCACCTGCCCCTGTTCCCGGTAGGCCTGGTAGGTGAAGTTGAAATACCGGGGAGCCGATAACTGCCCGTCCGGCTGCACCACGGTGAGGGGCAACTCGTTGCCGACGTACGTTTTGCCGGTTTGAAAGACCTGATCGAGCAGCGCCACAAATCCCTGTTCAACGGCTTCCGGCTGGGCCTCAGCAATGGTGAGGCCACGAAGCTGGCGCCCCGGAAACAGGCGGCCATACGCCGGGTTGAAGTACTCGATGATGTGGCTGGGCTCGCGCAGCAGCAGCACGGCCGCCGGCGTCTGCTCAAATACCTGGTACAGGTTTTCGCGCTCCAGCAGCCGCCGTTGCGCGGCAGCCAGCAGTTCAGCCTGCATGGTGGTCACCTGCTGATGCGCCACCACCTTGTCGGTTACGTCGATGATGAAGGCCAGAATACCCTGCGTCTGCGTACTCTCGTCAACCAGCGGCTGGTAGCTAAAATCCACGTACCGTTGCTCGGAAAAGCCGGTGGTGGAATCTTGCAGGAGCAGCGGCACTTCAGTACCGATAAACGCCTCGCCGGTAGTAAATACGCCGTCGAGCAGGGTGGTGAAGCCCTGTTCGGCTACTTCGGGCAAAGACTCGGCAACAGCCTGGCCGCGGCGCGCGCGGCCGGTTGCCAGGCGCTGGTATTGCTCATTGAAAAAAACATACCGGTGTTCCGGGCCACCGAGCGTGGCTACGGCGGCCGGCACCTGCTCCAGAATCTGCTGGAGCATGGCTTGCTGCCGGCGCAATAGTTCCCGTTGCTGCTCCGCTTCGTGCAGGGCCTGCTGCATATCGTGGGTGCGTTCCGTCACCCGGGTTTCCAGCTGCTGGTTTAGCAGCTGCAGCTGCAGCTGCGTTTTCGACAGCTCTGTGTTGGCGTGCAAAAACTCTTCGTTGCTGGCGCGTAGCTCTTCGTTGATGGCCGCCAGCTCCTCGTTCAGGGCCTGCACCTGTTGGCGGGCCATCACCTGCGCCGTTACCTCGTAGGCAAAGACGAAAATACCGTTTATGTCGCCTGCCACCGTGCGGCGGGCCTTATAGATGAAATTGTAGTACCGTTTTTCCAGGTCCCGTGGCCGGGTGCCGCTGTGGTCGAGCTGCACCAGCATTTCAGAGGCCCGGAAGGTTTCGCCGGTGCGGTACACTCCGTCGAGCAGATCAAAAATGGGTTGGCCGGCCAGCTCGGGCATGGCCTCGGCAATGGGCCGGCCCACCAGCTGCCGGTTGCCCACCAGGGCCTGATAAGGTGGGTTCACGAACTGGAAGACATGCCGGGGCCCGTCGAACACGCAGATCATGGCCGGAGCTTCCTGAAACGTGTCGTACAACTGCTGGCGCTGCAGCGCAACGGCGTCGTGCACCAGTTGCTCCCGGGTATGGCTGACCTGCAGGGTTTCTTCGGTGCGCACCTGCTCCGTTTCGTCGAGCACACCATGGATAATGTGGCGTACCTGCCCCCCGGCGTCCAGTACCGGCACGTTGCGTGTCAGCCAGTAGCGCCCCACAAAGCGGCCGGGCTGGCCGGGCTCCGGCACATCGTAGCGCTGGCGCGGTATGGTGTGTGGCTGCCGCGTTGCCAGTACCTGGTTGAGAGAGGCGCGCAGGTTGGCGGCGGCGTGGGTTTGAGGTGCTGCCGGGTTGTCCGGAAATACGTCGAACAGCAATCGACCTAACAAGTCTTCGCGCCGGGACAGGGTCGCCAGCAGGTACGCTTCATTTACGGCCTCAATCACCAGTTCGGGCGAAAGCAGCAGATACGGATCGGGCAGCAGGTTGAAGACGGGCAGGAAGGCAGGTAAATCGGGAGCGTAATCGTCGGGCATAGAGAGCAGGCTACGGCAGGCAGGTAGGAGGTATACGGCAACCTGACGAAAGGAGCCCGGCAAATCCTTGTCAGATCCACTTAAGCTTAACGACCCTAAAGGCTGCGCTCCGTTGCATCCACAAGTTGGCGCTACTGCTGCACTATCTGACCCCCGAAGCCGCCAGATGCTCCCTGATTTCCTCGACAGTAGCCCGGGCCGAGCGCCCCACACCAATAAGAGTGGCCGAGGCGAAGCCAGTCCAAGAACCGTAGCCGACCAGCCACAAGCCTGCGGCGGCGGTGGCCCGGGTGCCTGCCGTGACCACTCGCCCATCCGGCTGCAGCACGCCCAGGCCGCCCAGGAGCGCCAGCGCCGGCCGGAAACCCGTGCACCAGATGATGGCGTCAATGGTTTCCGAGCGGCCATCAGGCCACAGCACGCCAGTGGCCGTGAGCTGGCGGAAGGGTGGCACGCTGTGCAGCACCCCGCGCGCCCGGGCCGCGCGCACCGGCTCCACCATCACCACGTCGCCGAGGGTGGGGGGCGGGGCGGTCTGGCCGACGTGGTAGCGCTGGGTGGCTTGTTGGAATAGCACGCGCCCGTCCACGTCGTCGGGCAGGAAGCGGGGCGCGTGCTCAGTTACCCAGGTGGCGCTCGCCACCTCCGACACTTCAGCCAGAATCTGGGCCCCGGAGTTGGCGCCGCCCACCACCAGCACCCGTTGGCCGGCAAAGGGCGCGGCGTGGCGGTACTGGGCCGAGTGCAGCTGCACGCCGGCAAACAGCTCCAGGCCGGGATAGGGCGGAATGTAGGGCTGGCTCCAGGTGCCGGTGGCGCACACCACGGCCCGCGCCGCCCAGGTGCCGTGGCTGGTGCGCACGGCATAGCAGGTGGCCGTGCGGGCTACGTCCTGCACGCGCACGGGCCGTTGCACCGGCAGGGCGTAGCGCGCTTCGTACTGCGTGAGGTAATCGATGACGGCGTCGCGGGCCGGGAAACTGTTGTCGGGCGGGCGGGGCATGAGCCAGCCGGGCAGCGAGCTGGCATCGGCCGGCGAGAACAGGCGCAGCGAGTCCCAGCCGTGGCGCCAGGCCCCACCCGCCGCCGGCTGCTCATCGAGCAGCACAAACGACACGCCGGCCCGCCGCAGGTAGTAGCCCACCGCCAGCCCGCTCTGCCCGGCCCCGATTACCAGCACATCCGTCGTGAAATCAGTCATAGGAAGTCAGGGAAAAGGGAGCGGGAATATGTGGGGTAGCAGTAGCGCGAACTTTGTAGTTCGCGTCCCCGTGCCGTTCGAACGATTCCAACGGCGCGGGGACGCGAACTGCAAAGTTCGCGCTACTTGTTTACTACGCAGCCCGCCCGTCTCCGCCGTACCAGCGGCGGCGAAACCAGAAGGCTAGGTTGACCAGCGCAATCAGAGCCGGCACCTCAATCAGCGGGCCGATGACGCCGGCAAAGGCCTGGCCCGAGTTCAGGCCGAACACGCCGATGGCCACGGCAATGGCCAGCTCGAAGTTGTTGCCGGTGGCGGTGAAGGCAATGCTGGCATTCTCGGCGTAATCGGCCCCCAGCCACTTGCCGGCCGCAAAGCTGAGCACGAACATCACCCCGAAATAGATGGCCAGCGGCAACGCAATGCGCAGCACGTCCAGCGGCACCTGCACAATGGTTTCGCCCTTGAGGCTGAACATCAACACGATGGTGAGCAGCAGGGCAATGAGCGTAATGGGGCTGATGGCCGGAATGAACACCGCTTCGTACCAAGCGTTGCCCTTCAGCCGGCGCAGGATGGTGCGCGAGAGGAAGCCGGCCGCAAAGGGAATGCCCAGGTAGACGAGCACGCTCTGGGCAATGTCCCGGATGCCGATGTTCACGGCGTAGCCTTGCAGCCCGAAGTAGGGCGGCAGTACCGTGATAAACAGCCAGGCCAGCACCGAGTAGAACAGCACCTGAAAAATGGAATTCAGGGCCACGAGGCCGGCCGCGTACTCGCGGGAGCCGTCGGCCAAATCGTTCCAGACCAGCACCATGGCAATGCAGCGGGCAATGCCGATGAGAATCAGGCCCATCATGTACTCGGGCTTGTCGGGCAGCAGCCAGATGGCCAGCAGAAACATCAGCAGCGGCCCCACTAGCCAGTTCAGCACCAGTGAGAGGCCGATTATGCGGGTGTTTCTGAAGACTTTGGGCAGCTCCTCGTACTTGACCTTGGCCAGCGGCGGGTACATCATCAGAATCAGGCCCAACGCCAGCGGTACGTTCACGGTGCCCACCGAAAAGTAGTTGACCGCGTCGTTGATGCCGGGCACGAAGTAGCCCAGGCCCACGCCCAAAGCCATGGCCAGAAATATCCAGAGCGTGAGGCCCCGGTCGAGGCCGGAGAGTTTCTTTTCGGCCAGCGCCGCCGGAGCCGGGGCGGTGGCAGGAACGGGAGTAGGCTGCATAGAAATCAGAGAAAAAAGGCCGTACGGTGCCGTCCCGCTAGTTCAGGCGGGGACGGGGAGGTAGGAAGGAGCAGGAAATAGCACGTCATTCCGAGCCTGCGAGGAATCTCGCGTGCTGAATAGCATTGCAACATCAGCACGCGAGATTCCTCGCAGGCTCGGAATGACGTGCTGGGAAATCAGCTCGCGCTAATAGGCCTTGCGCAGCATGTCGGCGTACTCGTTGGGCAGGGGCGAGGCTTCCACGGCTTGGGCGGCTTTTTCCACGTCGTATTCCACCCGAATCAGCTCGGAACGCACGCTGTTGGGGTCGGTGAGCGTGGTGTGCTCGTCGAGGTGCAGCAGCTGGTAGGCAGCGCGCGGGTCGCCGTCCTTGGGCTTGCCGACGGAGCCGATGTTCAGAGCGTGGCGGTAGCGGGTTTCGCCTTCCACCTCGTAGGCGAAGGTGCGGTGGTAGGGCTTGTGGGTGTGGCCGAAGAGCAGAATATCGGCGTTGGCCTCGGCCAATACGCGCAGGAAGCTGGCTTCGGGCCGGTCCTCAAACAGGTACTCGTTGATTTTGCGGGGCGAGCCGTGCACCATCAGCAGGCTGAGCGTGCAGGGCTCTTCCTGAAACTCCAGCCGCATGTGCTTGGGCAGCAGGCGCAGGTAGCAGCGCTCGTCGTCGCCCACCACGTGGTTGGTGTAGGCAATGCTTTGCGCGCCCAGGTCCTTCTCGGTGTCGGTTTTGTAGGCGCAGCCGCAGTTGCTGCTGGCCAGCCCGATGCCCTGGTCGTAGTTGCCGGCCAGCGTGGGGATGCCGCGGCGGCGCACCTCGTTCACCACTTCGTTGGGCCAGGGCGCGTAGCCTACCAGGTCGCCGAGGCAGAAAATCATGTCGGGCCGGCGCTGCTCCATATCGGCCAGCACTGCCTCTAGGGCCGGCAGGTTGCCGTGCACGTCAGAGAAAAAGGCAATTGTCATCGGAAAGAGAAAACGCAGACGAAAAACGGTACAGAAAGGCAGCAAAACGGCACCACCCAAACGTGGGCAGCGCCGTGCGCAAAATCTAGCAGCACCCGCCGCCCGGCGTGCAGGCGGCGCCGGCCATTTGCAGCTGCGGCAACGCAAACGGCTCGGCCGCCGGAATGCCGCAGGCGTCCTGGGCCAGGCAGGCGGTTTGCTTGGTGGTCAGCTGGAAGTCGGTACCGTCGAAGTGCAGGCCGAACTTGCCGATGGTGGCTTGCTGATATTCCACTTCGATGTCGAGATCATCAGGCCCCAGAATCTTCTCCGACAGCTGCAGGATGTGCAGGAATTTCTGCGGCGCGAGGCGGTGGTCGTAGTCGCCGGCCTCCCAGAGCTGGAAGTTGGCCACGGTTTCGCGCCGCTCCACCCCGCCGCAGTCGATGAAGTGCTTGCTGACCAGCCCGACTTCCGTGACGTGAAAGTGCGCGGGTAGTTGGGTGCCATCGGGCAGGCGGAAGCTGACGGCCTCCAGGCCCGCCAGCGCGTGCTTCATTTCAGATATTTTCATGATTTCCAGGGGTAAGAAGGTGGAAAAGTCTGTTGGGAATCGGGCGGTGCTAGCAAGCGCAAGCATCGGCGGGGCCGCAGGCAGGGTTGCTGGTTGCCTCAAGGAAGAAGGCGGTGAACTGCTGCTGCACCTCGCGCAGCAGCTCCGTGTTGAGGCAGTAGCACACCGTCAGTCCGTCAATCTCGCCGCGGATAAGGTCCAGCGCCTTCAGCTCCTGCAGGTGCTGCGACACGGTGGTGCGGCTCAAGGGCAGCTCGGCGGCAATGTCGCCGGAGATGCACGTGGTTTTGGAGGCCAGCAGCTGCACAATGGCCACCCGGGCCGGGTGCGCCAGCGCCTTGGCCACTCGGGCCAACTGCTGCTGCTCCTCGGTGAAAGCGGCGGTTTTGGCGTGCGTCATATAGAAGGCTGTTCAGCAGGAAAGAGAAGAGAAAACGAGCCCCGGTCCCATGTTGCAGCAGACAGCGCAGCACAGCGCCGGAGGTTTTGTGACGTAAACATACGACATATTATGACGTATGTTTACGTCATAGCTGTAATTTCTGCCGCGCTGCATCCCGACACCAGCCCGGCCGCCACGGCGCTTCAACTCAGGAGTGCCCGGGAAGGGCGGTAAAAGCAGCCTCTCGGGCACCGCGCCAGCCAACAGGCTCTTCTTGCCGAGACAGGTCCGGCCCAGTCAGGCAGCCGTATTCGCGAAAAACGCTTTACATTAACGAATTAGCCAGGGAGTTTCTGCCTGCGCCGCATTGGCGGCGGGCAGTAGTTGAACCTCATTACCAGATTCATTTCTACTGTATGGTTGAATTCGAAATGGTTATTGGGCCAATTCAGGTTGCCGGAGTTCTGAGGCTGATGGTAGCAAGAGCCCGGCGCCGCTGGCTGCTGCTGGCGCTGCTGGCAGTTAGCTGCCAGCCGGTCGCGAAGGAGCCGGTGTACCGCATTGGCTTTTCGCAGTGCACCACCAACGATGCCTGGCGCAAGGCTATGCTGGCCGGGATGCAGAAGGAACTGAGCTTCCACCCGAACGTGCAGTTTCAGATGCTGGACGCGCACAACAACAGCGACCTGCAGCGCCGGCAGGTGCGGGAGCTGATCCGGCAGCGCGTAGATCTGCTGCTGATTTCGCCCAACCAGTCGGGCCCCCTGACGGAGCTGGCCGAGGCCGCCTACAACCAGGGCATTCCGGTCGTGATTCTGGACCGCCGCACCACCTCGCGCCTGTACACGGCCTATGTGGGCGGCAACAACCTAGAGGTGGGCCGCACGGCCGGCCACTACGCCGCCCAGCTGCTGCAGGGCCGCGGGCAGGTGCTCGAAATCACCGGCACGCCCGGCTCGTCGCCCGCCACCGACCGCGACAAAGGCTTCCGGCAGGCGCTGGCGGCGCACCCGGGCGTGCAGCTGGCGGCGCAGGTGGAAGGCAACTGGCTGCCCGGCTCGGTGCTGGAGCAACTGCCCGCCGTGCTGCGCGCCCACCCCGAAACCAACCTCATCTTCGCCCACAACGACCCCATGGCGCGGGCTGCCTATCAGGTGGCGCGCCGCCTCGGCATCGAGCGGCGCCTCCGCATCATTGGGGTGGATGGGCTGGCCGGCCCCGGCAACGGCCTGCAGCTGGTGGAAGAGGGCATCATTCAGGCCACGCTGCTCTACCAGACTGGGGGCGAGGAAGCCATCCGTACGGCCCTGCGCATCCTGCGGCACGAGCCCTTCCTGAAAGACAACGTGCTGGGCACCATGGTCATCGACTCGTCGAACGTGACCACCATGCGCACCCAGACCGAGCAGCTGGTAGATCAGCAGCAGGATCTGGAAGGGCAGCAGCGCCACCTGCGCGAGCAGCAGCGCCGCTACGCCAACCAGGAGCTGACCGTGTATCTGCTGCTAGCTAGTTTGCTGGGCGCCGTGGTGCTGGGGGCGCTGGCTTGGCGCTCGTCGCGCCTCAACCGCCGCATCCGGCGCATGGTGGAAGGCCAGAACGCCGAAATCAGCGCCCAGCGCAACCAGATTGCCGAGCTGGCCGAGGAGGCCCGCCGCTCCTCGGAAGCCAAGCTGCGCTTCTTCACCAACTTCTCACACGAGCTGCGCACGCCGCTCACCCTCATTCTGGGGCCCGTGGAAGACATGCTGGCCAGCCCCACCGACCTCTCGCCGGCCCAGCGCCACGACCTGGCTTTGGTGCGCCGCAACACCCAGCGCCTGATGCAGCTGGTGAATCAGCTGCTGGCGTTCCGCAAAATCGACGTGGGCAAGATGGCCGTGCGGGCCGTGGAAGGCAACCTAGTGGAGTTTGTGCGCGAAATCATGGACGTATTCGAGAAAACCGCCCAGAAGCGCAACATCACCTTCCGGTTTCTGCCCGCCCAGCCTGTCATCTTCCTGTGGTTTGATGGCGACATCCTCGATAAAGTCTTCTTCAACCTGCTCTCCAACGCCTTCAAGTACACCCCCGATGGCGGCCGGATTGTGGTGAGCATGCAGCAGGACGTGGCCGCCGACACCGTGCGCATCAGCGTAGAAGACAACGGCCAGGGCATTGCCGAGGCCGACCAGCCCCACATTCTGGAGTGGTTTTACCAGGGCCGGCAGCAGTCGGCCAACAGCTCGGGGCTGGGGCTGGCGCTGGCTGAGGGGCTCACGCGCCTGCACCAGGGCACGCTCTCGTTCCGGAGCCAGCCCGGCCACGGCACCACCTTCGACGTGACGCTGCCGCTCACCAAGCCGGCTACTTTCCTGGATGCCCCGGCCGGCCACATGCTCACGCCCCTCACCCTCGACGCCGAGGAGGAAGTGCCGCTGGCCGCCGTTGCCTCGACCGCCGACTCCGCCGCTCCCACCGTGCCCGAGCCCACGGCGCTCATCATCGAAGACCACGACGAGCTGCGCGGCTTTCTGGTGCAGAAGCTACAGCCCCACTTCCGGGTCAGCACCGCCGCCGACGGGGCCACCGGCCTGCGCCTGGCCGCCGAAACCATCCCCGACGTGATAGTGTGCGACGTGAACCTGCCCGAGCTCAGCGGCCTGGAGGTGGCCACCGCCCTGAAAGGCGACTGGCGCACCAGCCACATTCCGCTGGTGCTGCTTACGGCCCGCAGCGCGCCCGAGCAGCAGGTGGAAGGCGTGCAGGCCGGTGCCGACCTCTACCTCATCAAGCCGTTCAACCCCACGTTTTTGCTGGAAAGCCTGCGCACGCTGCTGCGCAACCGCGACCAGCAGCGCGAGCATTTCCGGCGGCAGCTCTCGGGCGCCACGCCCACCGTGGCCCCGCAGCGCGTCGACCAGAAGTTTCTGGCCGACCTCACGGCCATCATCGAAGGCCGCCTCGACCAGCCCGACCTGAGCGTAGACGGCATTGCTCACAGCCTCGGAGTGTCGCGCACGCAGCTCTACCGCAAGGTGAAGGCGCTGCTGGGCATCGGGGTGAACGAGTACATCCAGGGGCTGCGCCTCACTAAGGCCCGGCAGCTGCTGCTGCAGGAAGGCAGCACGGTGGCCGAAGTGGCCTACCAGACCGGCTTCTCGTCGCCCTCGTATTTCTCCACCGCCTTCAGGGGCAAGTACGAGGTGTCGCCCACCGAATTCAAGGCCATGCACACGCCCATGCGCACCTGACCCAATTTTGCAAGTGGCGCATCAAAAGTGAAGGTCAGGCTGGTTACGTTGAAATGATTGTTTGATGTATAGTGCTGATAAGCAATTATTTGACCTTGGGTGCGGATCTGCACCAATTCTTAAAGCATTTGGCATGATTGGGCACGTGGCGGGCTGAGAATAGCCGGAGGTTTACGAAAACTTCTTCGGCTATGCTTCCACGCAACGTACTCTTCTGGTCCATCGTCACGGCGCTCGGCGGCTTCCTGTTCGGCTTCGATACGGCTGTGATTTCGGGCGCCGAGAAAGCCATTCAGCAGCTCTGGCACCTGAGCGCCTTCGAGCACGGCTTCACCATTTCCATTGCCCTGATCGGGACAGTTATCGGGGCCATCTTCGGCGGTATTCCTTCTGATAAGCTGGGCCGCCGCCAGACGCTGCGCGGCATTGCGGCGCTGTATCTGGTGTCGGCGGTGGGAACGGCGCTGGCGCCGGGCTGGGGGCTGTTTATGGTGTGCCGCTTTCTGGGCGGGCTGGGCGTGGGTGCTTCGTCGGTCACGGCGCCGCTCTATATCTCCGAGATTTCGCCGGCGGCCTCGCGGGGTAAGCTGGTGGGGCTGTTCCAGTTCAACATCGTTACGGGCATTCTGGTCGCCTACCTCTCCAACTATTTGCTGGCGGGCCTCGGCGAGCATTCGTGGCGCCTGATGCTGGGCGTGCAGGCCGTTCCCGCCCTGATTTTCCTGCTGCTGCTGTTCCGGGTGCCCGAAAGCCCCCGCTGGCTGCTACTGCATGGCCGCCTGAAAGAAGGCCGGCAGGTGCTGGCCCGCATCAGCCCCGCCACCGTCGATGCCGACGCTGCCGCCATCCTTACCAGCCAGGCCGACACGGCCCACCACAGCGAGTCGTTGTGGGCCGGGCAATACCGCACGCCGGTGCTGCTGGCCGTGGCGTTTGCCTTCTTCAACCAGGTGTCGGGCATCAACGCCATCATCTACTACGCCCCGCGCATCTTCGAAATGACGGGGCTGGGCCAGGGCGCGGCCTTGCTGTCGTCGGCCGGTATCGGGCTCGTGAACTTCATTTTTACGCTGCTGGGCGTGAACCTGATTGACCGGTTTGGGCGGCGCACGCTCATGCTGGTAGGCTCGGTGGGGCTGATTGCCACGCTGGGGCTGGTGGCGCGGGCCTTCTACACCGAGCAGTTTGGGGGCGTGCTGGTGCCGGTGCTGCTGTTCGTGTACATCGCCTTTTTCGCCTTCTCGCAGGGCGCTGTCATCTGGGTGTTCATCTCCGAAATCTTCCCCAACGCCGTGCGGGCCAAAGGCCAGGCGCTGGGCTCTTCCACGCACTGGGTGATGGCCACGGCCATTGCCTTCACCTTCCCCTACTTCGCCGAAAAGCTGGGCGGCGGCAACACCTTCGCCTTCTTCTGCGCCATGATGGTGCTGCAGCTGGTGTTTGTGTGGCGCTTCATGCCCGAAACCAAAGGCACCAGCCTCGAAAGCGCCGAACGGGTGCTGGTGATGCACTAATTGGGTGGGGAAGTGGTGGGTTGGTGGCTTTCGGGTCTGCCAGCCCGCCACCAACCCACCACCCCGCCCATTCACCAATCCGTCAACCTCTCAACCTACCACACATGGCTATTACCTGCTTTGGAGAGATGCTGTGGGACATTCTGCCTACGGGAAAACAGCCGGGCGGGGCCCCGCTGAACGTGGCGGTGCACCTGCACAACTTCGGCCTGGAGGCCCAGCTCATCAGCCGGTTGGGCCACGACGAGCTGGGGGCGGAGCTGCGCGAGTTTGTGGAAGGCAAGGGCCTGAGCACCCGCTACGTGCAGCAGGGTGAAACCCACCTGACGGGCGTGGTGAAGGCCAACGTGAGCAACAACCAGGAAGTGACCTACAAGATTGTGCAGCCCGTGGCCTGGGACTACATCCAGTACGCGCCCGACCTGAGCGCGCTGGTGGAGGCCTCGGAGGTGTTCGTGTACGGCAGCCTGGCCGCTCGCAGCTCCGGCACCCGCGAAACGCTGTACCGGCTGCTGCAGCAGGCCCGCCTGAAGGTGTTCGACGTGAACCTGCGCGCCCCGCACTACTCCCGCGATGTGGTGACCTACCTGCTGCGCCAGGCCGATCTGGTGAAGCTCAACCACCACGAGCTGGCCGAAATTATGGGCTGGTTTGGGGCCAGCGCCGCCGAAGAAACCGCCCTGGAATGGCTGGCAGCCCGCTTTCAGCTGGAAGCCGTGTGCGTGACCAAAGGCGCCGACGGCGCCGTGCTCTGGACCGGCGGCCAGCTCTACCGCAGCCCCGGCATTGCGGTGCAGGTGCAGGATACCATCGGGAGCGGCGACGCCTTTCTGGCGGCTCTCATCCGGGGCTGGCGCGGCCGGCAGGCCCCGGCCGAATACCTGGCCTTTGCCTGCGCGGCCGGCTCGCTGGTGGCCAGCTGCCGCGGCGCCACGCCCGCCATTTCCGAAAGCCAGGTGCGCAGCCTGCTGAATGCCGCGCCGGCCGTCTGATTTGCCTTGTCTCTTTTCCTTTCTATGAAATCCATTCTCTCCTGCGCTCTGGTTCTGCTCGGCACGCTTCCGTGTGCGGCCCAAACCCCTGCGCCCGACCCTTACCGGCCGGTGTACCACTTCACGGCCCCAAAAAACTGGATCAATGATGCCAATGGCCTGATCTACAGCAACGGGCAGTACCAGCTATTCTACCAGTACAACCCCTACAGCGCCGACCCCGGCCACCTCAGCTGGGGTCACGCCACCAGCCCCGACCTGCTGCGCTGGACGCCCCAGCCCGTGGCCCTCACCGAGTATAAGAACCCCGACGGCAGCAACACCATGATTTTCTCGGGCAGCGCCGTAGCCGACAAGGACAACACCTCCGGCCTGTTCCCGAAAGGCCAGACCGACGGCTTGGTGGCCTTCTACACCGGCCACGTGGAGCGGCCGGGCGTGGTGCTACGCCAGCACCAGAACATAGCCTACAGCCTCGACCACGGCCAGACCTGGCAGCGCTACGCCCAGAACCCCGTGCTCGATATCGACAGCAAGGAGTTCCGCGACCCCAAGGTGTTCTGGTATGCGCCGCAGCAGAAATGGGTGATGGCCACCGTGAAGGCCGACCGCCAGGAGGTGTACCTCTACGAGTCGAAAAACCTGAAGAACTGGACCTTCCTGAGCCGCTGGGGCCGGGCCGGCAATACGGTGCGCGAGTGGGAGTGCCCCGACCTGTTTGAGCTGCCCGTGCCCGGTGGCGGCACCAAGTGGGTGCTGCTGATTTCGGCCGGCAACCCCACCGAGCAGTTCCGGGGCCAGCAGTATTTCCTGGGCAGCTTCGATGGCCGGAAATTCACGCCCGACCAGCCCTACGAGGAGCCTAGCTACCTCGATTTCGGCAAGGATTTCTTTGCCGGCGTGACCTTCAACGACGCGCCCGGCAACCGCCGCATTCTGGTGGGCTGGACCAACGACTGGGCCTACGCCCGCGACGTGCCTACCGGCACCGAGTGGCGCGGCAACTTTGCGGTGCCCCGTGAGCTGAGCTTGCGCCGTACCGCCCAGGGCCTGGCGCTGGTGCAGCAGCCGGTGCCGGAGCTGCGCAAAATCGGCAAGGAAGCCCTGGCCCTGAAAAACCAGGCCCTCAAGCCCGGCGCGGCCGCCTACGAGCTGCCGTTCAAGGGCGAGTCCTACGACCTGGAGCTGACGCTGAAGCCCGGTGCGGCCAAGGTGCTGACCCTAAATGTACTGCAAAGTGAAACCGAGCGCACTACGCTTCGCTACGACGTAGCGCGCCAGGAACTGACGCTGGACCGCACCCAATCGGGCAATGTTGCCTTTCACCCCTTGTTCGCCAGCAGCCTTGAATCGGCGCGCGTGCCCCTGCGCGACGGGCAGCTGCAACTGCGGCTGCTGGTGGACAGGTCGGTGGTGGAGGTATTTGCCCAGGATGGCGAAGTCACGCTCACCGACCTGGTGTTTCCGCGCCAGCACGCCGGCCGCATCACGCTCAGCACCGACGGTGGCCCGGCTCAGATAACCGCCCTGCGCCTCACCGACCTCCGCCAGCCCCTTGTGCCTTAGCGGGCGCCAGCCACTCTCTGCCACTTCTTTTTTCACTTCACTCACCTTTCTCCTTTCCATGATGCTGCACTTTACTCCCCCACACTAAGCCAGCGGCCTACCACAGCGTGGCCGCTGCCACCCGCCCTGCCGCCGTGGTAAGCACGCGGCGGGCCTGCTCTTCCGGGCTGCTGCCTGGTCTGCTGCTTCTGCTTCCGGAGCCCTGTACCACAGGCTCCGGGCCGGAGGCCTCCGATGGAAACCGGACTCAACTCCGGCAAGCTTACCCATTCCCACTTTTCATCTTTTCACTTATGAGCCATAACTGGTACAAACAGTACAACTCGGAAGCGCAGCCGGCCGCCTTGGCGGGGCTACGGCATCCTGCGGGCTTTCGGCTGCTGCTGCTCAGTATTCTGCTGGTGCTGCTGCCGCTGCTGAGCCAGGCCCAGAACCGCGCCATTTCGGGCCGGGTGCTGGATGCGCAGTCCAACCCGCTGCCGGGCGTGACGGTGGTGGTAACCGGTACCACCATCGGCACCAGCACCGGCGCCGATGGCCGGTTTGAGCTGCAGGCGCCCCCAACGGCTACTACGCTCAATATTTCCTACGTGGGCTACTCTGCCCAGCAGATCAGCATCACCGATAAAACGGCAGTGTTGGTAACTCTCCGTGAGGATGCTCAGGCCCTTGGTGACGTAGTGGTAGTGGGCTATGGTACGGCTCGCAAGCAGGACCTAACGGGTGCCGTGTCGGTGGTAGGCGAAAAGGAATTCAACAAAGGGACCTATACCTCGCCAGAGCAGTTGATCCAGGGCCGCACTTCGGGTGTGCAGATCACTAATGCCAGCGGCCAACCGGGTGGGGCGGCTACCGTCAAGATTCGGGGTAGCTCGGCCGTGACGGGTACTGGCCAGCCGCTGTACGTAGTGGATGGCGTGCCGCTCGACGGCCGCTCGGCTCGCCCTGGGCTGGTTGCTGCCAACGACTTCGGGGCCGGTACTGATAGCAACCCGTTGAACTTTCTCAACCCTAACGATATCGAATCGTTGACAGTGCTCAAAGATGCCTCGGCCACGGCCATTTATGGCTCGCGGGCTGCTTATGGTGTAGTTCTGATCAATACCAAGCGTGGCAAGACCGGTGCCCCCAAGCTGGATGTGTCACTCTCCACCGGTGTTTCGTCAATTATGCGCCGCATGGATTTCCTAGATGCCGGCCAGTACCGGCAGGCTCTCGATTACTACGGCATTTCCAGAGCTACCGGCGACAAAGGAGCGGATGTAGATGCCTTGGATGCCATACTGCGGGAGCGGAAGCTGGGGCAAGTGCAGAACTACAGCGTAGCTATGAGCGGCGGCGGCGAAACGGGCCGCTACCGCCTGTCGCTGGGCTACCTCGACCAGGACGGCATCATTCGCAAAACCGGCTTCAAGAAGTACAGCGCCAACCTCTCCACCAACTTACAGTTTCTGGAAAGCAAAAAGCTGGGCGTCGACGTGAATATCTCGACCAGCCAGTTTCGCGAGCAGTTGGCACCCATTACCAACGATGCCGGTTACCGCGGTAGCCTTATCGGGCAGGCCCTGCAGTGGAACCCCACCGAGGCGCTACGCAACCCCGATGGCTCGTTGTTCATCAAGGCGGGCGACGTGGTGAACCCCTTGGCCGCGCAGGAGCTATACGACGACAACTCGCGTGTATCCACAATTCTGGCCAGCGCCTCGCCTTACTACAAATTCACCGATTGGCTGGAGTACCGCTTGCTCTACAGCATTAACTACAGCACCGGCGAGCGGCGCACCTCCATCGGCAGAGACTTCATCAACTTCGAGGATATAGCCAACAAAGGCCTAGCTACTATTGGCAACAATGAGCTGATTACACGTCAAGTAGTGAATACTCTGTCCTATAATCGGAGCCTGCTGGCGAGCCTGAATCTGAATGGCGTGGTGGGCTACGAGTACACGACGTTCGCTAATTCTGGCTCCAGCGTCACGGGCTACGGCCAGCAGGGCATCCCGGGCGGCTTCGGCGCTTACGGGCTGGACTACACCAACTATCTTCAGTTCACCAACCCGCTCACGCGCCGTGTGTCCTCATTCATTGACCCGTCCACGGCGCTGCAGTCGGTGTTTGGCCGGGCCATCCTCAACTACAAGGAGCGCTACCTCGTGACGGCCACGCTGCGAGCCGACGGCAGCAGCAAGTTTGGCAAAAACCAGCGCTACGGCTACTTTCCTTCGTTCTCGGTAGCCTGGGATGTGAGCCAGGAAGAGTTTTTCAAATCGGACAAGCTCAACCAGTTCAAGCTCCGGGCCGGCTACGGCCGCACCGGCAACCAGGAGTTTCCGGCCGGAGTAGCCCAGGACCGGTTTGAGTTCAGCAACAACGGCAGCGGTGGCATCAGCAAGGTGAATGACGGCAACGACGAGCTGAAGTGGCAGTCGGATACGCAGTTCAACGGCGGCGTAGACCTGGGCTTCCTCGACAACCGGTTCACGGCTACGGCCGACTATTTCTACAAAACCACTACCGACCTACTGTTTCCGCAAACGCCCTTCGACCCGGCTCCTCCCGGTACGGCAGTGCAATGGGTGAACCTGCCCGGCAAGATCATCAACAAAGGCGTGGAAGTAGCCTTGGGCTCCAGCATTATCAATACCGAGCGAGTAGAGGTGGGCCTCAATGTCAATGCCACATTCATCCGCAACAATGTCACGGATCTGCCGCGCGTCATTCCTACCGGCGCCATCAACGGCCAGGGACTGTCCGGCGTGCAGGCCCAGGTAATTCAGAGCGGCTACCCCATCAATACGTTCTACCTGCAGGAGTTTCAGGGAATCAACGAGCAAGGCCAGTCGGTGTATGCCAACAACGGGGCGCTGGCATATGCGGGCAGCCCTAACCCCAAAACGTTGCTTGGCCTGAACCTGAACACGCGGTTTCAGAAGCTGTCCTTCGTGGCCAACATGACGGGCGTATTCGGCCAGATGATCTACAACAACACGCTCAACGCTGTTGGCAATGTTGGCCAGATCGGGGCCAGCAAAAACATTGCGCTGGTGACGTTTGAAAACCCGGTGAAGGAGTCGACCGGCAACCCCTCTGCCGCCTCTACGCGCTACCTGGAAAAGGGCGATTTCCTGAAGCTGTCCAACGCTACGCTCTCGTACGCCATTGGTAACCTGGGAAATACATTTAAAGGCGGCAGCGTGTACCTGACAGGTCAGAACCTGTTTGTCATTACGGATTATACCGGGGCCGATCCGGAGATCAACACCAACAAATCCGTAAACGGCGTGCCATCGGCTGGCATCGACTACATCGGCTACCCGAGTGCCCGCACCTTCACGCTGGGTATCAATTTTTCTCTCTAACCACGTAGCACTTGTCTGTCATGATCAAGAACAGAATTGTAGGCACGATGGCCGTTCTGGCCCTGCTGCAAGGCGCGAACAGCTGTTCGCTGGACGAAGAATTTGAGGGCAACCCCCGGCCTGATCAGCTTCCGCAGGGCGAGGCCTCTGCGCTGCTGTCTGGGGTGTACAACTCGCTGCGCGACCCCATTCAAGGCTGCGTGAACGTGTACGCGTTGGAGGAAGTATCCACCGACGAGGTGATTATGCCCACCCGCGGGCCGGACTGGGACGACAACGGCAAGTGGCGGGCGCTGTACTTGCACAGCTGGGACCCCAACAACGAGCGGGTGCGCGAAACCTTCACGGCCCTGAACCGGGCAGTGTATGCTTCCACCGACATTCTGCAGTTCAACCCCACGGTGCAGCAGGCCGCCGAGGCCCGGATGCTGCGTGCCTGGGCCATGTTCTGGGAACTAGACCTCTACAACCAAGTCCTGTACCGCGACCCTGGCGAAAAGGCCACCAAGCCTGCTCGCGTGCGGGTAGGCACGGAGGCGTTGACCTACATCATCAGCGAGATAACTGCCATTCGGGCCGACCTGCCCGACGGGCCAGCTGGTCGGGCCAACAAGGATGCTGCCCGGGCTTTGCTCATGAAGTGCTACCTCAACAAGGGGGCTTATGCCAATCGCAAATCCCCCACATTCGATGTAGCTGATATGAACCAGGTAGTCCGGCTGGCTGATGAAATCATTGCCACCAACCGGTACTCTTTCACGGCCAATTATTTCGACAATTTTGCGCCTAACAATAGCGCCATTGGCCGGGAAAACATCTTCACACAGGAAAATACCTACGGCAATGCCGGCCCCGTGCGCGACTACTGGAAGTTTGTGTCACATTACAACCTGATACCCGTTAACGGCTACAATGGTCCCGCCACTACGGCCGAAACCTATGACCGGTATGAGGCAGCCGACAAGCGTAGAGGCGTAGCCTACCGGGATGCCACAGCGTCCACGACCAACTCGGCCAATCCGGGCAACCGCATCAATGTAGGCTATCTGGCCGGCCAGCAATATAGCCTCCGCGACGACGCGGTGCTGAAAGACCGGGCCGGAGCCAATCTGATTTTCACCAAGGACATCAACCTGTTTGAAACCGGCCGTGACCTGGAAGTGAAAGGCATCCGGCCCCTGAAGTATCCGGTGGACTACGCCAGCGAGGAAAAAGGTGGTAACGGAGCCGAAAACGACCATGTAAGCTTTCGGTTGGCCGATGTGCTGCTGATGAAGGCCGAAGCTATCATGCGCGGCGGTACGGCCACCAGCACCGGTCCTTACGGGGCTACGGCCCTGGCGCTGGTGAACTATATCCGTACGCACCCGTCGCGCGGAGCCAGCGCCTTGCCTAGCCTTAGCTTGGACGTGCTGCTGGATGAGCGCGGCCGTGAACTCTACAACGAGCAATGGCGCCGCCAGGACCTGATTCGGTTCGGCAAGTTTCTGCTGCCCCGCAAAGACAAGCCGCAGAGCCCGGATAAGTGTCTGTTGTATCCCATTCCTTCAACCCAAGTCAGCGTTAACCCGCTGCTCACCCAGAACCCGGGCTATTAGCGTTTGTGCCTGGCCGCTCCAGCT
The DNA here is from genome assembly GCF_000737515.1 of Hymenobacter sp. APR13. Classification (NCBI taxonomy): domain Bacteria; kingdom Pseudomonadati; phylum Bacteroidota; class Cytophagia; order Cytophagales; family Hymenobacteraceae; genus Hymenobacter; species Hymenobacter sp. APR13. The sequence continues at coordinate 1,482,728 of NZ_CP006587.1, read as the reverse complement.
GAGTAAGCCGCTTGCAGCAACAGTATCTGCTCCTGCCTGCTGACCTGCTCCTTGCTCCGCTCGGGCCGCCGGCCATTCATTCCTGCACCTGCCGGGACGCATTGCATCAGGCCGTTGGTGGCTGCCACTCGGCAGCCGCCAGCGGCCTGTTTGCGTGCGAGGCACACCCGCTGGTGCTTGGCCCGCCCCCGGGCGCCCAGATGATGCCAGGCTAACTTGCCTTCAGGGGCACGGAACGCATCTGCGTTGCGTGTTTTGCGGGGCGGGCCGCCGTGAAGCTGCCGTGGTGCCCGGCCGGTGTTTACTTATTCCTCTTTCCATCCTTTCCCACCCGTTATGCTTCGAAATCCGCTCCTGACACTTCCGGCAGCGCTGCTGGCGCTCTTGCTGATAAAGCCGCCGCAAACCGTCGCCCAAACACCCGCGGCACCCGCAGCCGACCCTTGGCGCGTTACGGCCTCTGCCATCGACCCGCGTAGCTACTATGGGGCCACCGTGGCCAACGGCATGCTGGGCATTGTGTCGTCGGCGGAGCCGTTTCAGGTGAAGAGCGTGGTGCTGGCCGGTGCCTACGACCAGTACGGCCGGGGCCGGGTGAGCAACTTTCTTAACAGCTTCAACCTGCTGAACATGTACCTGGAGGTGGATGGCCGCCGCCTCTCGGGCCGCGACGCCACCAACTTCCGGCAGGAGCTGGACATGCGCCATGCCTCCCTTACCACCACCTTCGACTACGCCGACAAAGCCACCATCAAGTACACCTACTATGCTCTGCGCCAGCTGCCCTACACCGTGCTGCTCGACGTATCGGTGACAGCTAAAAAAGACGTGAGCATGGCGGCGGCCAGCGTGATGGATGCGCCCGACGCCCTACGCGACGTGCAGAACTACTACAATGAAATCGACCGGCCGCACGCCACGCTGAGCTTGCTCACGTCGTCGGCCAAGAGCAGCACGGGGCGGCTGCAGCTGTGCGCATCTACCAGCTTTCTGTTTGGCGAGCCACACGGGCAGGAGCCGCGCGTCATCCACGAAATGTGGGACAGCAACCAGCACCTGATGAAGTTCAGCAAGCAGCTGAAGGCCGGCCAGACATACGCCTACGCCGTGGCGGGCTCCAGCATCACCTCGGCCCACCACCAGGACCCGCTCAACGAGGCCGAGCGGCTCACCATTTTCGCCCGCCTGGAAGGCCGCGAGCGGCTGCTGGCCTTCCACAACAAAGCCTGGGACGAACTATGGCAGAGCGACATTCAGATTGCCGGCGACGCCCAGGCCCAGCAGGATGTGCACAGCATGATGTACCACCTCTACAGCTTCTCGCGGGCCGGCACCGACTACTCGCCCTCGCCGATGGGCCTTTCGGGGCTGGGCTACAACGGCCACGTGTTCTGGGATTCTGACCTGTGGATGTTCCCGGCACTGCTGGTGCTGCACCCTGACATTGCCAAATCACTAGTGGAATACCGCTTCCGGCGCCTTGAGGTGGCCCGGCGCAATGCCTTTGCCCACGGCTACCAGGGCGCCATGTACCCTTGGGAAAGCGCCGATACGGGCGTGGAGGAAACCCCGGTTTGGGCCCTAAGCGGCCCATTCGAGCACCACATTACCGCTGATGTGGCCCTGGCGGCCTGGCAATACTACTGCGTGACGCAGGATAAGGCGTGGCTGCGTGAAAAAGGCTGGCCCATCCTGCAAGCCACCGCCGACTTCTGGGCCAGCCGCGTGGAGCGCAACGGCCCCGGTCACTACGATATCAAGAACGTGGTGGCGGCCGACGAGTGGGCCGAAAACGTGGACAACAACGCCTTCACCAACGCCGCCGCCCGCGTAAATCTGCAAAACGCCGCCGCCGCCGCCAAGCTGCTCAACCTGCCCGCCAACCCCGACTGGCAGCTGGTGGCCCGCAACATCCCGATTCTGCAGTTCCCCGACGGCGTCACGCGGGAGCACGCCACCTACAACGGTGAGGGCATCAAGCAGGGCGACGTGAACCTGCTGGCTTACCCGCTGGGCGTCATTACGGCCCCGGTCCAGGTGCGCAAGGACCTGGAATACTACGAAACCCGCGTCCCGAACGAAGGCACGCCCGCCATGACGCAGGCTATCTTCGCGCTGCTGCACGCCCGTCTCGGCAACGCCGACAAGGCCCGGCTGTTCTTCCAGGATGCCTACGTGCCCAACCTGCTGCCGCCGTTCCGCGTCATCGCCGAAACTAAAGGCGGCACCAATCCTTACTTCGCCACCGGCGCGGGCGGCGTGCTGCAGGCAGTGCTCATGGGCTTTGGCGGGCTGAATATCACGCCCGCCGGCATCACGCAAAGCAAAACCACGCTGCCCACCGGCTGGCAATCGGTGAAGATTACCGGCGTGGGCGGGCAGAACAAAACCTACACGACAAACCGCTGAGGCTTAAGCTGGCTTCAAAACTCGGCCCGTATCAACTGCTGAAAAGTTGTGCGCCAACTGCGCGCCAACTAAACTGATGTTGGCTGAAAAAGCAGAAAACCCGGAACCTCACTGCTGTTATCAGCTAAGTGAATTCCGGGTTTTCTCTGTGTGTGAGCCTGTTATTGGACTCGAACCAACGACCTGCTCATTACGAATGAGCTGCTCTACCAACTGAGCTAAACAGGCATTTCCGAGGCGGCGTATCCGTCAGGGGCAGCAAAGATAGAAAGCCAGCGGAGACCTACGCAACACTTGGCCGCATTTTTTGTGCGGTCGGCTGGCGACAGCCATCGGCCGCGCCGGCCTAGTAGGGGAGGGCGGAGAAGGCCGCGCCGCATTTCCCACCTTTCCGGCATCTTTGTGGTTCCTATGAAAGCACTCCGCAAACTTCTGGTCCGCACGCTTGGCTTCGAGCGCTACATTCGTTTCGTGAGCGGCGTGTACCTGCGGCTGGTGGGCGCGGGCTGGGGCCGGCAGAAATATCCGGAGCTGTTTTTCCTGCAGCAGCTCATCAAGCCCGGCTTTGTGTGCCTGGATATCGGCGCGAATCTGGGCTACTACTCGGTGGCGCTGTCGAGGTTGGTGGGGCCCGAAGGGCAGGTGCTGGCCGTGGAGCCGATTCCGGATTTCCAGGCCATCTGGCAGGATAACGTGAAGCTCAGCGGCCTCAACAACCTCACGCTGCTGCCCTATGCGCTGGGCAGCGAGAACACCACCGTGCAGATGGGCACGCCCGAGCGCAACGGCCTGCTGCACCACGGCATGACCAAAGTAGCGTCCAGCAACCCCCATGAGCACTACGCCCGCACCTACGAGGTGCCCATGCGCGTGCCCGACGACCTGCTGGCCCACCTGCCGCGCCTCGACTTTGTGAAGTGCGATGTGGAAGGCTTCGAGCACGTGGTGTTCGCTAACATGCAGGCCACGTTGCGCCGCTTCCGGCCCCTCATCCAGACCGAGCTCAACGGCCTCGACAACCGCCGGGCCGTGGTGGCTACTCTGGCCGAGCTGGGCTATAAACCCTTTGTGCTGTCGGCGCGTTCTGAGTTGGTGCCGTGCACCGAAACCCAGCTCAACAGCGCCGTCACGGCCGATTTCTACTTTCAACCCGCCTGATTTCGGGCTTTTTCCATGTTCATCAAGATCCTGCTGATTTTTCTGGTTCTGGCGCTGGTGCTGCGCTACGTGCTGCCGCTGCTGGTGCGGCATCTGCTGGTCGGCTTCCTGCAGAAGCAGGCCCGCCGCCACGGCCAGCAGTTCGGGGGCGCGCCCTTCGGCGGTGCCGCCCCGCCGCCGCCGCCCGGCCGCGAAGCTCCCGGCCAGGTGCACATCGACTACGTACCACCCACGCCCCGCCGCACCAAAGACACGCCCACCGAGTTCAAGGGCGGCGAGTACGTGGATTTCGAGGAAGTGAAGTAGCTGTAGTCGGCGGATCTGCACTATCCTGGCAAGGCCGCAGAACATTCTGCGTAGCAAGCGGCGTCACTCCTTGCTCTCACCAACCGCAAAAGTCCCTCACAAAGAAGCCCTCCGGCGTCAGGTTATCAACCTGCTGCCGGAGGGCTTCTTTGTGAGGGACTTTTGCGGTTGGTTGAGGAAAGCTTGTGTCGCTTCGCTCGCAATGACAATCAGAACCCGATACCTACCCGCAAGCCGGTGCCCACGCGCTGGCCCGACTGCAGGCCGGTGTAGAAGTCCACGCGGACGACCTTGAAAACGTGTTCCAGGCCCACGCCCAGCTCCACGTAGTGGCCCACCTGCGCGGTGGTGAGGTAGTTGAGCGAAACCACTTCCTGCCACTTCAACTGGCGCAGCAGCGGGATTTTGTTAAGGAAGAAACCGTTGAAATGGTGATTGTAGTGCGCCTCCAGAAACGCCCGCCGCGTGCTGAAACGGTAGTAGTCGAGCAACTGAAACTGGCTGAAATCGGCGGCCAGGTAGGTACGGTTGCCGCTGAAGTGGCGGTAATCCATGAACGAGAGCTGCGGCTGGCCCACGAAGCCGCCGGCCGCTAATTTGTAGCTGCTTGTGCCCAGCAGCCCCAGCCCAATGTTCTGCCGGATGCCGGCCTCCAGCAGCGTATAACGCACATCGGAGCCCAGCACCCCGCCAATGCCCTGCCGCCAGATGCCCGTGAATGTGGGCGACTTCGAGCCTAGGTTGATTTTGCCATCGGGGCGGGTGATGTAACGCTGGCCGGGCCGGAACGACGCTTCCAGCTCAAAACCCAGCGCCTGGTTGCGGCCGAAGCTGGTGCCGCCGGGCAGCTCCTCGGCCACCGGATCGTTGGGCGTGAAGGCCACGCCAGCTCGGTCGCGCCACAAGTCGATGGTGGAGTTTTCCAGCTCGCGGCGCTCGTAGTAGCTCAGGGTGCCTTCCAGCGTCAGGCCGTTCACTACCTCGGTCTGGTAGCCCAGGCGGGCTCCGTCGCGGCGGTAGAGTTTGGCGTAGTTGCGGTTGTTGAGCAGCGTATAAATGGAGTTGATGAGCGGCGTGAGCTGCGAGTTGGGGTCGAAGTTCTCGATGGTGCGGCCCACCTGCCCGCTGAACTGGGACACGCGCACAGGATGCAGCTGCCACACGGCCGATACGCTAGGGCTTAGCAGCTTGCTGCTGAAGCCGTAGCGCAGGGCCGGCGTGATAGAATGAAACCGCCGGTCGTCGGTGCGCTGCCGGAACGTAACCTGCGGGTTCAGCACGGTGCCTTCCACCGTGTTGTAGAGCACGAGGTTATAGGCCGGCGGCACACTCCACGAGGTTTTGCGGAAGCTGTTGTTGTGGAAGTAGCCCGTGAGCAGATTGCCGGGGCTCAGCTCGTTGCGCACCCGGTCCAGGGAGTCCTGGTAGGGGCGCGAGTTGCGCACCACTTCGGTGCTGTCCTTCACGGTATAGTCTTTCTGCTCTTCCTCAGTGAGCGGAATCGGGCGGATGCTGTCCCAATAGCTGGAATCCCGCTCGTTCGCGTCTTTTTCCACCAGCATCACCTCGCCGCGCTTCAACTTCCCGATGCTCAGGTTGGCGGTGTCGCGCTCCGCTATTTTGGCCTGGCGGCGCACTTCGCGGCTCAGGCCGCTGAGCTGCGGCTTCTGGCGCCGGATATCGGCGGCGGTTTCGCGCGTGACGGGGGCATCGGGGGGCTCGTGCGTGGCGGGCAGGGCCGTGGCAACCGGGCGGTTGGGGTAGGTGGGCTGCACCCGGTAGTTGCTGAGCACGGCTGTCAGGTAACCGTTGCCCTTGAAGCCTAGGGCCGTGAAACCCACCGTAATCTTCTGCGACTGTATCACCCACACATCCGATGGGCCGGGCGCGGGCGCAAACAGCTGCTCGATGTGAAAGCTGTCGACGTAGTCCAGCTGGGCGTTTTTGTCGAGGTACAGCGACACGGAATGGATGCGCCAGGTGCCATCCACGATGTAGATGTGGCCCGAGGAAAACACGGGGTCGGTGCGGCGGCGCGGCGTCACCCGGATTTTATGCACCAGTACGCCACCCTGTTGGCTGCTGCCTTCCAGCTCGTACTTGTAGAACAGCATGGCTCCATCGGCCACTGGCGACACGAAGCCGCGCTCCGAAAACCCGCTTTTCAGCACGTTGTCGTAGAAGTTGAGGCCCGCGCCGCGCCCGGCCCGGTTGAAGCTGATGCCCTTGGCGTCGCCGCTCACGCGCGAGGAAATCATGCGCTCCTGCACCACGTTGGGCTGCCGGAAGCTCAGCTCCGACACCGACTCCGACAGGTAGAAAATGCCCGGCTTGAAATCGGGCCCGATCTTGACGAGGCCCAGAATCTTGCCCGGCACCTCTACAAAGCGCGCCAGGGCTTTGATATAGGCGCGGGCCTTGAAGGCGGCCACCTCGCGGCGGTGGTAGCGCCGCCACTGCTGGGCCTGTTGCACGATGGCGTAGGCGGGGTCGCGGTCGGAGGCGCGTACCACCACTTCGCGTAGCTTGTAGCTTTCGGGCTCTAGCGTTACGTTGAGCGTAAGGGCCGTGTCGCCGCCGGCCACCCGCACGCTTTCGATGCGCGGCTTGTAGCCCACGTACTGAAACACCAGCTCGTACTGGCCGGCGGGTAGGCGCAGCTGGTAGCTGCCCTGCTCGTTGGTGGCGGTGCTGGTAGTGGTGGTGCGCACGGCCACGTTGGCGAAGGCCAGGCCGGCGCCGGCGGCATCGGCCACGCGGCCCCGGACTACGCCGCCGTTAGCAATTCCGACAACCGATAACAGGAATAGAAGCAGGTAGAAACGCGGCATGGAGTAGATTGAAATGGATGGCTCCAAGATAGATAGAATAGGCAGGCAATAGGTTGTCCAAGGCCGTAAACAAGGGCGTTTTCGACCAAGGCAGGGGCATTTTCGACCAAAATTCCAGCCGCCTAGTACTACGCGGCTACTTCTTCTACTACCGGGGCGGGCCGCCGGGCCTGCCGGTAGGTGTAGGCCGCGTTCAGGGCCACGCCCAGCAGCACCAGCGCCATGCCCAGGTAGGAGGGCAGCCCGAAGGTTTCGCCGAAAAACGTGTAGCCCAGCCCTAGCGCGTACAGCACGCCCAGGTAGTCGAGGCTGCTGATGCTGGCCAGCGGCGCGGCCTGGTAGGCCTTGGTTTTGTAGACCTGGGAAAGCTGGGTGAAAATGCCCGTCAGCAGCAGCAGGCCCCAATCTTGCCAGCCCAGCGGCGTGGTCCAGTGCAGCAGGCAGTAGGCAGCGCTGAAGGGCACCACCACCAGCTGCGAGTACAGCACAATCACGAGCGGATGCTCGCGCCCGCCCATGCGCCGGATGGCGTTGTAAGACAAGCCCGAAAACACGGCCGACGCCACGCCCAGGGCCAGATACAGCGGCGTGATGCGCGTATCGACACCCTTCACCAGCAGCACGCCCCCAAACGAGAGCAGGAAAAACACCCACTGCCAGGGCCGCACCTTTTCCTTCACCAGAAAGATGCCCAGTACCGACGTGAAAATGGGCGCCAGGTACTGAATGGTGACGGCCGAGGCCAGCGGCATGGTCTGGAGCGTGTAGAAGTACAGCACCAGCGCCAGCGCCCCCGTAGTCCCCCTCGACACCAGGTGCCAGCGGCTGCGGGGCTGGCCCCAGGGCGCCACCGCGGCCTGCCGCAATGCCACGTAGCTGAACAGCAGGGAAAGCGTGGAGCGGAAAAAAATGATTTCCAGCGGCGGCAGGTGGGCCAGCAGCTTCACGCACACATTGAGCAGCGCAAAGGCCAGCGTGCTGAGCAGCATGTAGCGGGCACCAGACGAAAGCATAGAAGAGACAGTAGGAAACAGAGGCCGCGGCCGGGCGGGCCACCCGATGCAAACCCCAGAGCGGCGGCGCGGGTTTGCAGGCGGCGCGGCGGCCCCGCCCAAACCCGCGCCGCCCCGAACGATTCGGGCAGCGCGGGTGTCGTAAGTTGCCGGCCCGTTGGGCGGGTTTGTGCCCTTTGCCAGTTGCTATGAACTCCTTCGAGAAGAAAAAGAAATTCTACACCCCCGCCGAAGCCCTGCAGAAGATTGCCGCCTTCTGCGCCTACCAGGAGCGCAATCAGAAAGAGGTGGAAAGCAAGCTGCGCGAATACGGCCTCGACGAAGACGAAGCCGGCGAAATCATCATCCGCCTGAGCCGCGAAAAGCTGCTCGATGAGGAGCGCTTCGCCAAAGCCTACGTGCGCGGCCACTACCGCACCAAGAAGTGGGGCCGCCGCCGCATTGTGCAGGAACTGAAGCAGAAAGGCATTTCCGACTACTGCATCAAGGCCGGCCTCCAGGAAATCGACGGTGATGAGTACTACCAAAACCTGGTGGACGTGCTGGAGAAAAAAGACCGCCAGGAAAAGGAGCGCAACCCGCGCCTGCGCCGCCAGAAAATCCAGCTCTTCCTCACGGCCAAAGGCTTCGAGCAGGACCTGATAAAAACTGGCCTTGGATGACCTAGGCAAAGTCCCCGAAGAGGACGACGACGAGTAGGAACAGCCAAAAAAGAACGTCATGCAGAGCGGAGCGAAGCATCTCGCTAGTGTGGTAGAATCACCACACTGGCGAGATGCTTCGCTCCGCTCTGCATGACGTTCTTTTTTGGCTGTTCTACAGCTACCGTTGCGCCGGGCGCAGCGGGTTCTGCATCTGGCGGGTGAGCACCACGCGGCGGCCGGTCATGGTTTCGAGCATGGGGCGCAGGATCTGCTGGGCGTTTTGCTCGGTCTGGGCCAGGATGCCCGACTGCAGGGCGGCGCGACGCACGTTGGCTTCGGCGTATTTGTAGCCGGCATCCACCAACTCGGCATCCTGGAAAAAGCCGTTTTCGACGCTGAACACGCGGCTCTGGCTGTGGTCGACCTGCCAGGTGCACAGCTCGGCGGCGGGCAGCGCCACCCGCACCACCGAGTCGCCCTCAAACACCACGTCCTGGGCGCGCACCTTGCGCAGATCCAAGCAGCCGATGGCGTTGCCAGCCACAATGAGGGCCACTTTGGCGTCGGGCAGGAAGCGGTAGGTGCTTTTCTTGTATTCCACCACGTCCTTGAACTGGTAGCGCACCAGCTCCAGCCGGCCCAGGCTTTCCACTTTCTGCAGCACCGTATTGTGCGTGACCGTGACGCGCGGCGCAGGATTGAGCGGGTTTTCCAGCTCGCTGAGGGCGGGGCCGATTTTCGTCCAGAGAAACCAGCCCAGCCCCAGCAGAAACATCAGCGGCAGCAAACGGCGGATTAAGAGGGGCAGCGACATGCAAAGCAGGAATTAGAGGAACAGTAGCGCCGTATACGCGAAACCAACAAGTTGCGCCGCCCCCTATATCCCGGTCGGCCACCACACGTTGCGGTGCCCGAACCGCTGCCGGAAACCGGCCCAGCCCTGCAGGCCACCGCTATGTACCGCCACCACCGTGCTGCCCGGCCGGAAATAGTCCTGCCGCAGCAAATCGAAGAGGCCAAACAGCAGCTTGCTGGTGTAGATGGGGTCCAGAAGCACGCCGTGGCGGGCCTCAAACTCCTGGATGAAGCGCAGCAGCTCCGGCGAGAAGCGGGCGTAGCCGCCTAGGTGGTAGTCGGTACGCAGGTCGTAGTTGGGGAAGGTGCGGCCGGTGGCGGCCAGCGTGAGGGCGTCTATTTCACCGCGCAGAAAGCCGCCGTTTTTCAGGGCCGCGACGCCCACGGCCTGCTGGTGCGGGGCCAGGCCCGTGAGCAGCCCGGCCAGCGTGCCGCCCGTGCCGCAGGCCACGGCCAGGTAGTCGAAGTCAGTTTGTGCCTGCAACTCCGTCACCAACTCGGCGCAGCCGGGCAGGGCCAGCGCGTTGGAGCCGCCTTCCGGCACCACGTAGGCCGGGCCGGTTTCCCGGAGTACTTCGTCCAGAAATTCCGGCTCGGCTTTGCGGCGGTAATCTTCCCGGCTGAGGTAGCGCAGCGTCATGCCATCGGCGGCGGCGCGGGCCAGGGTGGGGTTGAGAGGCGCGGTTTCCTCGCCCCGAATCAGGCCGATGGTGCGCAGGCCGGTGAGGCGGCCGGCGGCGGCCACGGCGGCAATGTGGTTGGAAAACGCCCCGCCGAAAGTCAGCAGCGTATCGTGGCCCTGGCGTTGGGCCTCTTGCAGGTTGTACTTCAACTTGCGCCACTTGTTGCCGGGCAGCTCCGGGTGCGCGAGGTCGTCGCGCAGGAGCAGCAGGCGGGCGTTGTAGCCGGTGGGGATTTCCTGGAGAACCATACTGTTTTTAGCCCGCAGAGGACGCAGAAGAAGGCGCAGAGGCCGCAGAACGTTCTGCGACTTCTGCGCCTTCTTCTGCGTCCTCTGCGGGAACCTGTCTACACGAAAGCCGCTTCGTTCTGGTCGGCGGGCTGGCGCACGGTGTACACCACCAAGCCCAGCAGCACCACAATCAGCAGCACCGACGACACCAGCGACACGGTGTTGCCGATGGCGTATTCGGTGGGCTCAAACTTGAACTCGATGGTGTGGGTGCCGGCCGGCACGGGCATGGCGCGCAGCACGTAGTTGGCCCGCACGTGTGGCACCAGTTTGCCATCGAGGTAGGCGTTCCAGCCGTCGGCGTAGTAGATTTCCGAGAACACCGCAAAGGCGTCGGCGGTGGCCGTGGCGCGGTATTTCAGGGCGTCGGGCGAGTAATCGGTGAGGGTGATGGTGGAGCCGGGCGCGCTGAAGCTGGTTTTGGCGAGCGGGAACTTGGCCACGTCCACCACGGCGGCCGTAGCCACGCTCAGGTTGCTGAGGGCCGCAATTTCCTGGTCGGGCGTCTGCACCTTCTGGATTTCGTTGACGAACCACGCGTTGCCCAGCGCGCCGGGGTTGCGCTGCACCTGCTCGGGCTGGCCAGGCTGGCCCTGCTGGCCGGGTTGGGCCGGCAGAATCACGTAGCGCGTGTTCAGCATGCTCAGCACCTGGGTGTTGTTCTGCGAAATCTGCCGGTCAATCAAATCCTGGTAGCGGCGCAGCTTGGCGCCGTGGTAGCCCCCGATGCTCTTGTGGAAGTACGAGGTGTTGGCCTCGTTGAACGGGTTGGCCGTGTTCAGCACCCGGTAGCTCTTGTCCTTGTCCTGCAGAATCTGCTGGTCGGCGGCCGTGGGCACGAACTGCTGGGCCACGGTTTCGCGCTGGAAGTTGTTGTCGTTGAGGTAGCGCTTATCCACGCCCCACAGGTCTACCAGCGTCAGCAAGCCCACCAGCGCCGCCGCCATCCCAGCCGATACCTTGCGCTGCAGATAGAACCACAGCACCCCGAAAGCCAGGGCAATGAAGATCATCGAGCGGAACACGTCGGAGCGCAGCAGCGCGGCGCGGTCCTGGCGCAGTGCGTCCAGCGGGAAGCCCTGCTGCTGCAGTTGCGCATCAATCGGCGCCGAAAAATCCACGCTCATGCCCACAAACAACGCCAGGGCGCAGATGCCGACCGTGATGCCGGCTGCCAGCCGCAGCTTGCGCTTGAGGTCGGCAGTTTCGGGGGCATCGGCGGTGATGGCGCCGGCCAGGGCGGCCAGGCTGGGGTGGGTGCTGGCGCCGGCTACCGGCAGGCCAGTGGCCCGGCTGCGCAGCACGCGGGCCAGCGCCAGCACGGCCAGCAGCGGCATGGCCAGCTGCGCAATCACCAGCGCCATGCTCACCGAGCGGAACTTGTTGTAGCCCGGGAAGTAATCGAACATCAGGTAGTTGAACGTCTCGAAGTTCTTGCCCCAGGCCAGCACGATGGACAGAATAGTGCCCACCAGCAACCACAGGCGCGTGCGGCGGTCGGCCACGAACAAGCCCAGCACAAACAGGAAGCACACGATGGCGCCCACGTACACCGGCCCGCTGGTCACGGGCTGGTCGCCCCAGTAAGTGGGCATGGCCTTGAGGTACTCCGACAGCTGCCCGGTGGGCACGCCCAGCCCGGTCAGGGCCTGGCCAGTGGCCGAATCATCAGAAAGCTTGGTCTGGGAGGCGCCGCCGTAGAAGTTGGGCACCAGCAGCGTAATGGTTTCGCCCACGCCGTAGCTCCACCCAAAGGCGTAGTCCCGGTCGAGGCCGGAGCCGCCGGCACCGTCGTCGCCGGCTGGGGCGGCGGCGGGCTGGCCGGGCGCGGTAGGCGGGGGCGTCGTCAGCTCCGACTTGCCGCGGATGCTGTACTTGCCGTATTCGATGGTGGTGTAGAGGCGGCCGAAGCTCACGCCCACGGCCAGTAGCGCCGCCACACCCAGCAGGGCCGTGCGGCTCAGGAAGTCGGGCAGGCGCTTTTCGCGGGCGGCATATACCAGCTCCACCACCCCAAACACCAGCACCAGCAGCAGCAGGTAGTAAGTGATTTGCAAGTGGTTGGCGCGGATGTTCATGGCCAAACCCACCGCAAACAGGCCCGTCCCCAGCCACTTATTGCGTCGGAACGCCACCAGCAGCCCCGCCAGCACTACCGGCGCGTAGGCCAAAGCCAGGCTCTTGGTGTTGTGGCCGGCAGCCAGAATCACGAGGTTGTAGCTGGTGAAGCCCAGGGCAATGGCACCCACGCCGCTCACCACCGGCGAGAGGCCCAGCGCCACAAACAGCACGTAGCCGCATACCAGCGCCAGAAACAGGTTGGCCACCACCGCCGGCAGCCCCAGCGTGAAAATCTTCTGCAGATAGATGCTCAAATCGCCGGGGAAGCGCGTGCTGATGAGATAGGTCGGCATCCCCGAGAACATGGAGTTGGTCCAGAGGGCCTCCTTGTCGGTGGCTTCGCGGTAGAGCTGCGCCTCGTGGGCGCCGCCGTTGAACTGCACGATGTCGTGTTGGCTGAGCGTCTTGCCATCGAACACGATGGGGGAGAAGTAGAGCACGGCCAACGCCAGAAACACCAGCACCGCCGCCAGGTGGGGCAGTACCCGCCGCCACAGCGGCACCGCAACAGGCGCCACGGCCGGCGCAGAGAAAACAGTCGTCATTCAGGAAGAAAGTAGGGGCGAAAACTGCCCGAAGGTAACAAGGAAACCCGACGGGAACCTCACCCCCTAGCCCCCTCTCCAAAAGAGAGGGGGGACTAGCTGTAGTCGCCTCACCCCCTAACCCCCTCTCCTGTAGAGATGGGGAACTAACCTTAGTTCTAGCGCTACACTACTCCTTGCCTTTGGGAGAAGGGGACCGGTAGGATGAGGCACCCAGAGCTAGAAAACTACAGACTAGTCCCCCTCTCCACGGGAGAGGGGCTAGGGGTGAGGCAACTACAGCTATGCCGCATTTCAGACTAGACGCTAACGCTCCGCTTCGCCGGCCAGTTGTACAGCACCACCGACGCCAGAATCACGCCGTAGGCCACGCCCTGCACCGCCGTGGCGGCCTCCCCGAAATACCAGAACGCCAGCGCGAAGCTCACAATTGGGTTCAGGTACATCAGGATGCCCACCGTGCCCGAGGGCAGCACGTTGAGGGCGTACAGGTTCAGAAACAGCGGCAGCACCGTAAATACCACGCTCAGCAGGGCCGCCACCAGCAGCAGGTGCGTATCGTGCAGGCCGGCCAGGGGCTCGGCGCCCAGCAGCGGGGCCAGCGGCAGAATCAGGGCGGCGGCCAGCGCGAGCTGCACCGTCAGCAGTACCAGTCGGTCGTAGCCCTGCAGGCGGCGCTGCGTGATGAGGTAGAAAGCGTAGGTGAAGGCCACCACCAGGCTCATGCCCACCGTGCGCAGGTCGCCGGCGCCCAGCAGCGCGCAGCTCAGGGCGCTCAGCGCAATAGCGGCCCACTGGTTGGGCCGCAGCTTTTCGCGCAGCAGCACAAAGCCCAGCAGCGCCGTCAGAATCGGGCAGATGAGGTAGGCAAACGAGCCGGCCTGCACGCTCACCTGGTTCACCACGTAGATAAACAGCAGCCAGTTGGAAGTCAGCAGCACGCCGCCCAGCCCCGTGCTGACCGCCACCGCGCGGCGCTCCACCACCGGAGCCGCCTGCCACTGCTGCCACACCGTTTGCACCGCCGCCCGCCGCCCCAATCCATGAATGAGCAGCAGCACCAGCAAAGAAATCAGGATGCGGAAAAACAGAATCTGCCCGCTGGCATAGCCGTGCAGCCACCGCAGCGGAATCGGGAAGAAGCCCCAGATAAGAAAGGCGGCCAACGCGGCCAGGTGATGACGGGAAAGTTTCAAAGCGAACCGGAAAAGCCAAACAAGCCGCAAAGGTACGGCCGAAACAGGCCGGCCACACTGTGCCGGCCAAACATGCAGTAGGCGCCGGTCCGGGCCTCAAAAGTCCTGTGCCCTCGCTAACCTGTCACTTCTCTCCTGTTACCTGTTACCTCCTGTACCTTTGTCCTACCATGCTCGATTTCTCTGCCGACCTGCCCGCCCTCACCAGTGGCACCCTGCTGCTGACTCCGCCCGCCCCCGCGCCCGTCCAGACCTTGCTGCTGGACAGCCGCCGCGTGGGTCAGGCCGGCGGCAGCGTGTTCTTTGCGCTGCGCGGACCCCAGCACAACGGCCACCGCTACCTGCCCGAGCTCTACCAGCAGGGCGTGCGCCTGTTTGTGGTGGATAGCGAAGTCGATATTCCCGGCGGGCTGCTGGCCTACCCCGGCAGCGGCTTTCTGCTGGTGCCGCAGGTGCTGGACGCGCTGCAGGCCGTGGCTGCCGCCCACCGCCGCCAGTTTCGGCTGCCCGTGCTGGGCATCACCGGCTCCAACGGCAAAACCATCGTGAAGGAGTGGCTCGCGCAGCTGCTGGCTCCCGAGGAACGCATCTGCAAAAGCCCACGCTCCTACAACTCGCAGGTGGGTGTGCCGCTGAGCGTGTGGGAGCTGAACGCCCGCCACACGCTGGGTGTCTTCGAAGCCGGCGTGTCGGAGCCCGGCGAAATGGCGCGGCTGGCGGCCGTAATCCAGCCCACGCTGGGCTTGTTCACCAACCTGGGCACCGCCCACGACGCCGGCTTTGCCTCCCATCAGCAGAAAGTGGAAGAGAAGATGCAGCTGTTCCGCGACGTGGATACGCTGTTCTACTGCCTCGACCACCAGATCATTCACGAAGCTGCCCAACGCCTGCTGCCCGCGCACCGCACCTTCACCTGGAGCCGCCAGCACCCGCACCTGGCCCACGTGGCCGTGACGGTGGCCGAGGCCAGCGCCGACCGCACCGTGGTGCGCGTAACGCTGGCCCGGCCCGTGCCGCAGGAGCACACCTTCACTCTGCCCTTCGCCGACGAGCCCAGCGTGGAAAATGCCCTGCACGCGCTGTCGGTGCTGCTGTGGCAGCAGGTGCCCGCCGCCGAAATCCAGCACCGCCTCGATAGGCTGCAGCCCGTGGCCATGCGCCTGGAGATGAAGCAGGCCCTCAACGACTGCTACGTCCTCGACGACACCTACAACAACGACCTCGCCGGCCTCGCCCTGGCCCTCGACGCCCTCACGCGCCAGCTGCAGCGCGGCCGCCGCACCCTCATCCTCTCCGACGTGCTCGAATCCGGCCTCGCCGGCCCCGACCTCTACGCCCGCGTGGCCGCCTTGCTGCGCACCCACGGCGTGGCGCGTCTCGTTGGCATCGGCCCCGAAATCCGCCTGCACCAAGGCGCTTTTGATGGGATAGAGGCTGTGTTTTACGATACCACCGAGGACTTTCTGCGCCACTTCCAGCCCGACACCTTCCGCCGCGAAACCATTTTGGTGAAGGGGGCGCGCCGCTTTGGCTTCGAGCGGATTGTGGCGGCGTTTCAGCAGAAAATCCACGGCACGGTGCTGGAAGTCAACCTCGATGCGCTGGCCCACAACCTCAACTTCTACCGCCGCCGCCTGCAGCCCGGCACCCGCCTCATGGTGATGGTGAAGGCCTTCGCGTACGGCAGCGGCTCCTCCGAAGTCGCCAACCTGCTGCAGTTCCACCGCGCCGACTACCTGGCCGTGGCCTACACCGACGAAGGCGTGGACCTACGCCAGCACGGCATCAGCCTGCCCATCATGGTGATGAACCCCTCGCCGGATGCCTTCCAGAAGCTGCGCCAGTACCAGCTGGAGCCCGAAATCTACTCCTTCGAGCGTCTGCACGACTACCTGCGCGCCGCCCGCGAGCAGCCGTTGCCGCCCATCCACCTCAAGCTCGATACCGGCATGCGCCGCCTCGGCTTCGCCGAAACCGACTTGCCCGAGCTGACCCGACTGCTGCGCGAAAACGCTGCCCATCTGCGCGTGGCCAGCGCCCTCACCCACTTGGCCGGCGCCGACGAAGAGCAGCACAACGACTTCTCGCGGCAGCAGCTGGCCGCCTTCCACCGCATGACGCCGGTGCTGGAAGCCGTGCTCGGCTACCCCATTCTCAAGCACGCGCTCAACTCGGCCGGCATCCTGCGCTTCCCGGCCGCCCACGCCGATATGGTGCGCCTCGGCATCGGGCTGTATGGGGTAGAAGCCAGCGGCCAGGAGCCCGACGCCCTGCAGCCCGTGAGCACGCTGCGCACCACCGTGTCGCAGGTGAAAGCGCTGCCGCCCGGCGAAACCGTCGGCTACGGCCGCCGCGGCCAGGCCGCCGACTTCGAGCGGCGCATTGCCACGCTGGCCATCGGCTACGCCGACGGCTACGACCGGCGCTTCGGCAACGGCGCGGGCGAGGTGGTTATCCGGGGCCAGCGCGCGCCCATCGTCGGCAACGTGTGCATGGACATGTGCATGGCCGACGTCACGCACATCAGCGGCGCCCAGGCCGGCGACGCGGCCGAAATCTTCGGCCCCAGCCTGCCGCTGCCCGAGCTGGCGGCTCGCATTGGCACCATTCCGTATGAGCTGCTGACCAACGTAAGCGAGCGGGTGAAGCGCGTATTTGTGGCCGAATAAGCGGCTGCTGCCCGGTGTAACCTTATCCGGGAAAAATTTGGATAATGATAATATAATCAATTGCGCGGCCTGTGTATCTTGCAACCAAGTTAGGTCGACAGTGTCCTATATAGTAGTGAATTAAGTTTCACTGAAACCTGATTTTGTGTTATTATTTTCCGGTTGCCTTCTATGAAGATTGCTACTTTTGCCCAACTGACCCGAGCCGTTCTTTGCGCCGGGCTACTTTGGATTCTGGCCGGGCCGGCGCTGGCTGGCGGCGCAATGCCGTTGGATGGCCTCTGGAAAGGCCCCATCAAGATGCCCGGCGGCGAACTGGAGGTGGTGTTCCGGCTGGTGAGCCTCACCGGCGGCGAATATTTTGCCACCCTGGATGTGCCCCAGCAGCGTGTGACCCGCATGGCCGTGCAGGTGCAGGTGCACGGCGACACCATAATCCTGGCCGCCGAAGAAGCTGGTAGCCGGTTTATTGGCCGGCTGGCGGAAGGCGGCAAGCAGGTAACCGGTACTTGGTACCAGCCCGGCCACGAATCGGCCCTGACGCTGAATTTCTCCCCGGCCACCATCAACACGGCCCCGAAGGCACGCCTTACGCCGCCCTACCGCGAGGAAGAAGTTTCCTACACCAATGAGCAGATGAATCTGCCGCTGGGCGGAACGCTCACGGTACCAGCCGGCGAAGGCCCGTTTCCGGCCGTGGTGCTGGTATCCGATGCGGGTGCCCACGACCGGGATGCCACCACCGGCGAGTACCGCCCCATGGGGATTCTGGCCGACTACCTCACGCGCCGCGGCATTGCCGTGCTGCGCTTCGATGACCGGGGCGTGGGCAAATCGGGAGGGGATTTCTCCACAACCATTGCCAGTGAACTAGTCGGCGATGTGCAGGCGGGCCTGAAGTATCTGCGCACTACCCCCCGGATAGATACCACCCATATCGGTGTTATTGGGCACGGTGAGGGCGGCAACGTGGCCTTGCTGACGGCCAGCCAGCCCGCGCCTCCGGCTTTCGTTGTGACTCTGGCCGCGTATGGGCTGCCCGGCAACCAGTTGGTGCTGGAGCAGCAGAAAACGGTGCTCCGGGCCATTGGCGTGCAGGAGCCGGATGTTATGGCGTTCAGCAAGCAGCAGCAGGCGCTGCAAGAAGTAGTGTTGCGCACGTCCGACGTAAAACAGGCCCAAGCCACGCTGGTGAAGATGATGCGCGCTTACGACACCAACCTGGATACGCTTACCGCAAAAAACCGAGCCATCGACCTCACCTCTTTCCGCTACCGGAACCTGTTGCGCTTCAACCCCGGCATTCTGCTCAGCAAGGTGAAGTGCCCGGTACTGCTGCTCAACGGCACAGCCGACCTGGAGGTGCAGGCCGATACCAATCTGGACGCGCTTAATCTGGCTCTGGAAAAAAACACGCGCGTAACCCGCAAAAAGCTGCTCGGGGTCAACCATCAGTTTCAGGCCGACCCGGCTAACTGGGCCTTGGTGAACGGGCAGCGGCAGGAAACCTTCTCGCCCGTGGCACTAGAGGCCGTACGCAGCTGGATAGTAAGCCACGCGAAATAAATGCCCGGCCCTGAATTTTGCCAGCTTAGGTTGCGGAGAAACCGCGTGGTAGCGGTACGTGGGTAGTGGCCAACCGGCCGCCACTACGCAACCGGCTGAATGCAAGTAGTCAGCCATGGGTAATCAGCGGGTTGGTTTTTTTGCAACTAGTTGATTGATATCTTTCTGACGATTACCTGAATACTCAGCACGTATCCCTGACTACCCAAGCCGCCTGTCACCGACAGGCGGCTTTTTCATGTCTTGCGCAGCGAAACACAAGCAACTCATGCTGCAGACGCTGGGGCGGCCCTCCCCAGCGCGGCAAGGGCTCGGTAACTAGGCGGCAGGAAACAGGCCGTGCTACTGCTGCCGGATACAAAATCACACAATCCATAATGTTATTATTATGTAAAATTTTATGAGTATTTATAATATTAGTGAAATATTATACTGATTTAGTTAAGGCTTCAGCCAAATTTTATATATTTGTTTGTCCAGATTCGGGAATAAACTTCATTGGGTTGATGTTCCATGAATTCACTAAATAGTTCTGTTTTTTTTAGTTACTGACGGCGGCCGAAAGGGCACAAATGGCCTGTTTAAGGATACTTGCCTGCTATCAGCTGCTTGTCTACTCTGAAAGTTGGTTCACCGCCTGTAAGGGGCAGTTGAACTGAAATACCCAAACGCTGCTCCCCGGCTTTCTACTTTTGATACAGGCTGGCGCCCCAGATCGGTCAGCCGCCTGCTTTTGGCTCTCTCTCGTTCCTACTTTCTTCCCTTATTCTGATGAATAAAATCTCCACGCGCGCTGTATTTTGGCTGATTGCTGCTCTATGGCTGCTTGGGCTGCCTTCGGTTGCCCAGAGCACCAGTGCCACACTTGCTGGCAGCAGCGACTCAGATAAGAACGAGGCAGTGGCCGGTACTACCATCGTAGTGGTGCACGTGCCCACGGGGGTGCGGCGCACCGCCGTATCGGACGGCATGGGCGCCTTCGCGTTGGCCGACCTGCTGCCCGGCGGCCCTTACACCATTCACATCACACAGCCCGGCTACAAGAGCCAGCTGCTCACCAACATGTTTCTGAAAGGCGGGCAAACCACCCAGCTGCCGATAAAGCTGACTGAATCTGCCACCGCTCAGGACGAGCGCCGGGGCACGGGCTCGGCACGCAAAAAGCAGCCGGTCTTCGTCAAAGGAGAGTAGGAGGTTGACCATCAGCTTCGTTTCTCCCGCCCTGCTCCCCCTATGAAAACTACTGTTTACCTACGATTCCTGCGCACGTGCCTGGTCCTGCTGCTATGCGTGGCAACCGGCACGGCCACGGCAGCCCCCAGCCTCGATGGCCTCTGGAAGGGCCCGCTGAAGATGCCGGGTGGCCAGCTGGAGGTCATCTTCCGGCTGGTTAGCCTCACCGACGGCTCCTACTTCGCCACCCTAGACGTGCCGCTGCAGAAAGTAAGCCGCATGGCCGTGAAAGTGGACGTACGCGGCGACACGGTGATTTTCGCGGCCGAGGAAGCCGGCAGCCGGTTCGTCGGGCGGGTGGCTTCGGGCGGCAAGCAGGTTGAAGGTACGTGGCAGCAGCCCGGTCTTCAGGTTCCCCTGACGCTGTCGTACGCCGCGCCCGCCATCAGCACCGCCCCCAAAGCCCGCCTGACGCCGCCCTACCGCGAAGAGGAAGTGGCCTATTCCAACGTGGCCGTTGATCTGCGCCTGGGGGGTATGCTCACGGTGCCGGCCGGGCCGGGCCCGTTTCCGGCCGTGGTGCTGGTGTCGGATGCCGGCCCGCACAACCGCGACGCCACGGTGGGAGAGTATCAGCTGCTGGGCTCGTTGGCCGACTACCTCACGCGCCGCGGTATTGCCGTGCTGCGCTTCGACGACCGGGGCGTGGGCAGCTCCACCGGCGACTTCGCCCAAGCTACTACTACCGCTCTCGTAAGCGACGTGCAGGCCGGCCTGAACTACCTGCGTACTCGCCCCGAAGTGAACCTGTCGCAGATTGGGGTGATTGGGCATGGCGAAGGTGCTAACGTGGCCCTGCTGTCCGCTACGCAGCCGCTGCCGCCGGCCTTTGTGGTGTCGTTGGCAGGCTATGGGGTGCCCGGCACCACGCTGGCCCTGCAGCAGCAGGCGGCGCTGCTTCGCTCCCTGGGCACGGAAACGGCCCAGGTAGAAGCCGCCACCAAACGCCAGCAGGCCATGCTGGAAATCATCAGCCAGACACCCGACGAGGCGCAAGCCCGAGCCATTGTGGCCAACATGCTGCGCCAAAACAACGCAGCCATCGATACTGAGGCCGCCCAGGCCAGCGCAGCAGAGCTTACTTCATTCCGGTACCGGTATTTTCTGAGCTTCAACCCGCTGGAGCGTCTGGCGGAGGTGAAGTGCCCGGTGCTGCTGCTCAATGGTACCGCCGACCTCTACGTAGCGGCGGATGCCAACATGGGGGCACTAACCAAAGCCCTGAAAGCCAACCGCGACGTAACCGCCAAGAAGCTGCCGGGCGTAAACCACCTGTTTCAGCCCGATCCGGCCGAGTGGCCCATCGTAAACGGCCAGCCACGCGAAACCTTCTCGCCCGTAGCACAGGAAACCATCCGTGCCTGGATTGTGGCGCACACGGCCGCCAAATAGCACCAGGGAAAACGGGAAGTTTGGTACCTTCCGCCCCGAAACTCACCAACTACCCTTCCTCTCCCTTTTCTGATGAAAAAGACCTTACTGTCTGCTCTGGCAGCTACCGCCCTGCTGGCCTCTTCCTGCAACGACCTGAAGAAGCCGGAAGAGAAAGACCAGCTTTCGGAAGCTACGGCCGATACGGCCGTGGTAGCCAGCAATGGCACTACCGTAGCGGATGCCGCCGCTGGGGCCGCCAACGCCGTGGACTCGGCCTGGGACATGACCAAGGCCCAGCTGGCCAACGAAACCTACGAGGAAATCGACCTGCCCGAAGTATCGGTGCGCGGCAACGAGAAGTACAGCGTGTACGGCCTCGAAGAGAAAGTGCTGTTCGACACCGACAAGGCCGACATCAAGCCTAGCGCTACGCGTGCTCTGTCGGAAATTGCGGCGTCTATCGGCCGCCGCTATGGCAAAAGCCAGGTGCGCGTGATGGGCTTCGCTGACTCGCGTGGCGACAAGAGCTACAACAAGGAGCTGAGCGCCAAGCGCGCCGAAGCCGTGAAGAAGTGGCTGGCCATGAACGGCGGCATGGGCGACGCCCGCGTCAGCATCGAGCCCATGGGCGAAGCCGCTCCGGTAGCCTCCAACGCCACCGCCGAAGGCCGCCAGGAAAACCGCCGTGTAGAAATTGCCGTCATCAAGTAAATCACGGATTTCGTCGAATTATCCGGATTTCACGGATTTTGTAGTCGATTACAAAGAAAAGAGGCTTGCCGATTGGCAAGCCTCCTTTCTTTGTGGTGTAGCTCTTTGTGTAGATAGCCAAAGAAGTTCAGTTAGCGCCGTTCACAAAATCCGTGAAATCCGGGCAATCCGACGAAATCCGTGATTAGTCTTTGATCTGGTCTACTTCGGCTTTGATCATAGCGTTGTAGCGCTGGCCGTTGCTGGAGAGCGTGAGCAGGCTCCAGCCCTTGCCCATGGTGTAGCTCCAGGTGCGGCTCTCCTTAAACTCGAAGGTGGGGCGCATGATCTGGCCGTAGGGCGTGTAGGTGTCCATGAAGTTGGTGGTGTAGAACTTGTCGCCGCTCACAATCCACTCCATAGCCACGAAGAAGCCCTCTTTCGGCGCCTCGATGTTGTACTGATTCAGGTCAACGGTATACCAAGCGCCGCCTTTCGGGGCTGAAACCACTACGTTTTCGGTGAGCAGGTCGGTGTTGGGCGAGTTGTAGTTGCCGTCGGCCTTGTAGAGGCGCACGCGGAACGGCTCGCGGGGGAAGCCGTTTTCGCCGATGTAGAACGACACCGAGCGCACGTTGCCGAGGGTCTTGCCCTTGTCGTTTTTCACGAAGAAGGCGTACTGGCTGCCAGGCATACCCTGGATCATGCCCTCGCCCGGCGTGCTCGACTTCGAGCCCAGGGCCAGGTCTTTCACCTTGCCGCCCTTTACCGTTACGTTGCTCAGCTCGATAACGCGCTTAGGCACCTCAATAATCAGGTCGGTCTGCGATACGCCGCGCTTCACGGCTACAGCCATACGCTTGTAGCCCAGGGCCAGCACGATGATAGAGTCCTGCGCACTTTTTTCAGGCGTTGCCATCTGAAAAAAGCCATACTCGTTGGTGAGCGCGCCGGTTTGTTCTTCCTTCAGGCCGATAGAAGCAAACGGGATGGGCTCCTTGGTTTTAGAGTCGACGATGCGACCCGATAAACGGTTCTCCTGGGCCATGCCCAGCGCCGGGAACAACAGCAAAAGGGTAAAAAATGCGAGTAAGCGTTGCAGCATGGTTAGGCAGAATAGTGTTGTATGCCAAAATTAAAATGATAATACCAATTCCCATCATGCCGTCTTTAAATATTCCTAAAGATGCAATTGTGAGAAGGAATAGTGCTAGCCAGATACAAGCTGCTTTATTTCAGGGGCATAGTGCCGGCCCAGACGAAAGCCCCAAACAGAGGGGATATAAGCCGTTGTTGGCCGAAACATAAATGGGTAGTACCTTTGTTTAAAGCAAGTCTAAATAACTCCGCTCCTATGTCTGCTTCCCACGCGCCTGTTTCTACTGTTTCCGCCCCGCCTCGCCGGAGCGTGAAAGACTTGCGGCTGGGTGAAAGCGGCACCATCTGCTGCCTCCAGGACCCCGAAATGGCGCTCAAGCTGCTGGAAATGGGCTGCATTCCGGGCACGCAGGTGCGCCTCAACAGCCGGGCCCCGCTGGGCTGCCCCATCACGCTGGTAGTAGGCGAGGCGGCAGATTATACTTTGTCGCTGCGCGTGAGTGAGGCGGCGACCATTCTGCTCAAAGAATAGCCCAGCGTATGCGTAGTGCCGGAATCCGAACCGCCCCCAACGGGCAGGCTGCCTCGGCGGCTGCGCTGGAAACGGCTGCCGCGCACCTGCCCGGCCAAACCCGCCTGACCCGCATTGCCCTCATCGGCAACCCCAATTCCGGCAAAACGTCGCTGTTCAACCAGCTGACCGGGCTCAACCAGAAGGTAGGCAACTTCCCCGGCGTGACCGTGGACCGCAAGACCGGCATCAGCCAGTTGACACCGCAGCACCGCGCCGAAATCATCGACTTGCCCGGCACCTACTCGCTCTACCCCAAGAGCCTCGACGAGAAGGTGATTACCGATCTGCTTTACGATCAGACGTCGGGGCAGTACCCGGATTTCGTGATTGTGACGGCCGACGCCAGCAACCTGCGCCGCAACCTGCTGCTGTTCACACAGCTCGCTGACCTGGGCCTGCCGGCCGTGCTGGCCCTGAACATGATGGACGTGGCAGAGCAGCACGGCATCAGCATCGACCTCGACGAGCTGCAGCGGGAGTTGGGTGTGCCCATCATTCCGATGAATGCCCGCAAGGGCATTGGAGTGGCGGCCCTCAAGATTGTGGTGGCCCAGCAACTGGACGCCCCGGCCGTGTCGTTCTACGAGCCCGAGCCGGAGCTGCTGCCCATGATCCGGCAGATCCGCTACTACTTCAACCTGCACAACGATTACCTGGCGCTGCACTACGCCCACCAGGGGCGCCACATCAGCTTCCTCACGCCCGACCAGCGCGCCTACGTGGCCGAGCTGGTGGCGAAATATGAGTTTGAGCCCACGGCGCGGCAGGCGCAGGAAACCATTGCCCGCTACGCCCGCATCAACGAGCTGCTGCTGAATGCTGTGTCGGTGACGCGCACGGAGCGGGCCGAGCCTTACAGCAACCGCATCGACCGGGTGCTCACGCACCGCGTGTGGGGCTACCTGATCTTCATGCTGGTGCTGTTTCTGCTGTTTCAGGCGGTGTTTGCCTGGGCCAGCTACCCTATGGAGCTGATTGACGAGGGCGTGGCCTGGATCAATGGCCTCATCCAATCCAACTTCGACGGCCCGCTCATCAGCCTGCTTACGGAGGGCGTGCTGGCCGGGCTGGGCGGCGTGCTGATCTTCATTCCGCAGATTGCGCTGCTGTTTGCCTTCATTGCGGTGCTGGAAGAAACCGGCTACATGGCCCGCGTTACGTTCATGATGGACCGCATCATGCGCAAGTTTGGGCTCAACGGCAAAAGCGTGGTGCCCCTGATTTCGGGCATGGCCTGCGCGGTGCCGGCCATCATGAGCGCGCGCACCATCGAAAACCGCAAAGACCGGCTGATCACCATCTTCGTGACGCCGCTCATGAGCTGCTCGGCCCGCATTCCGGTGTACACGGTGCTGATTGGGCTGGTGGTGCCCGACCAGCCGGTGCTGGGCATCTTCAACCTGCGCGGCGTGGCGCTGATGAGTCTGTACCTGCTGGGCTTCGTGTCGGCAGTGGGCTCGGCGTGGCTGATGAAGCTGTTTATGCGCACCACTGAGCGCAGCTACTTCATCATGGAGTTTCCGGTGTACCGCTGGCCGCGCTGGAAAAACGTGGGCCTGACCATAGTAGAGAAGGTGAAAGCCTTTGTGTTTCAGGCCGGCAAGGTGATTATGGCCATTTCAGTTATTCTGTGGGTGCTGGCCTCTTACGGGCCGGGCAAGTCCATGGAGCAGGCCGAAGCGCAGGCCCGCACGGCCGCGCAAACCCAGGGGCTAGCGCCCGCCGAAACCGAAAGCCGGGTGGCGTCGCAGAAGCTGGAAAGCTCCTACGCCGGCCACTTCGGCCACTTCATCGAGCCCGCCATTCGGCCGCTGGGCTTCGACTGGAAAATCGGTATTTCGCTGCTCACATCCTTTGCCGCCCGGGAAGTGTTTGTGGGCACCATGAGCACCATCTACAGCGTGGGACAGGACGCCAACGAGCTGACCGTGCAGCAGAAGCTGGCCGCCGAAAAAGACCTGAACGGGCAGCCGTTCTTCACGCCGGCACGCTCGGCCTCGCTGCTGGTGTTCTACGTGTTTGCCATGCAGTGCATGAGCACGCTGGCCGCCACCTACCGCGAAACCAAAGGCTGGATGTGGCCGCTGCTGCAGCTGTTCTACATGACCGGCCTGGCCTACGCCGCCTCGCTGCTGATATACCAGGTGCTGAAGTAGCAGCACGAAGCTCCCGCTCATGGGATGTAACGCGAAGTTCCACTTCGCGACGCGTGGAGGCAGCTGGGCTTTTCCAGCTACGTAGTCCAAACGCGTACGCGAAGTGGAACTTCGCGTTACATCTCAGCGGCGTTACGTCCCGATCAGGAATACGGCGGGCTGCTTGTGGATTTCGGGCCGGCCGGCTTTGCGCCAGCCGGCAATGGTATCGGTGCGGACGTATTCGTTGGGGGCGGTGAGGCTGGCGGCGATGCACAGGCGGGTGCCGCCGCTGAGCTGGCTGAGCAGATCGTCCAGCAGCTGCATGTTGCGGTAGGGGGTTTCGATGAACAGCTGGGTTTGGTGCTGGGCCTGCGCCAGGCGCTCCAGCTGCTTGATGGCCGCCGCCCGCCGGGCCCGCTCGATGGGCAGGTAGCCGTGAAACGTGAAGCTCTGCCCGTTCATGCCTGAAGCCATAAGCGCCAGCAACAGGCTGCTGGGGCCCACCAGCGGCACCACCCGAATCCCGAGCTGATGCGCCGCGCGGGCCAGCTCGGCGCCGGGGTCGGCAATGCCGGGGCAGCCGGCTTCCGAAATCACGCCCGCATCCTGGCCGGCGCGCACGGGCTGCAGCGCCGCCTGAATCTGGGCCTCGGTGCTGTCTTTGTCGATGACGCTCACCTGCAGCTCCTCGATGACGTGCTGCGGGGCCACGCTCTTGATAAAGCGCCGCGCCGTCCGGGCGTTTTCCACCAGAAAGCAGCGCAGCGCCGCCACCTGCGTGGCCACCTGCGGCGGCAGCACCTGCGCAGCAGTGTCGTCGGCCAGAATGGTGGGAATAAGGTACAGCGTGCCGGTTTTCAAGGGCGTGTGGGAGTTAAATGGTTGAATTGTTGGGTGGTTGAATGGCTAAATGGCTGAATGGTTGTTCGTACCCATTCAGCAATTCAACCATTCAGCCATTCAGGCGCCGATGAAAGCGGCTACCAGCCCGAATACTTCTTCCGGCTTTTCGGCGTGCACCCAGTGGCCGGCGTCCAGCACGGTTTCCACCTGCGAGTTCGGAAACAGGGCCGGAATGCCGTGCAGCTTGTCGTCGGGGGAAATGTAGTCGGACTTGCCGCCGCGGATGAATAGCGCGGGTTTCAGGAAAGGCTGCGGCGCGCTGATTTCGGCCCCGATGGCGGACATGTGCTGCGTGAGGGCCGGCAGGTTCTGCCGCCAGGCAAAGGCGTTGTCTTCCTGCCGATAGAGGTTTTTGAGCAGAAACTGGCGTACATCGGGCCAGCGGATATGCTGGGCCAGGGCCTCGTCGGCCTGCTGGCGGTTTTCTAGGCTAGCCAGCGGCACGGCGTTCAGGCCCGCCACGATGTCGTCCTGGTGGGCCATGTCGGAGAGGCGCGGGGCAATGTCGACCACGATAAGCCGGGCCAGGCGGTCGGGGTGGTCGAGGGCGAAGCGCATGGCCACTTTGCCGCCCATGCTGTGGCCCATCAGGGTGGTGTCGGGGCCGAGGCCCAGGTGGTCGAACAGCGCCGCCACGTCCTGGCTCATCAGGTCGTAGCTATGCTCGGGGCTATGAAACGAGCGGCCGTGGTTGCGCAGGTCCACGCTGATGACGCGGTGGCCGGCGTCGGCCCAGCGGCGGGCCAGCGTCTGCCAGTTGTCGAGGGTGCCAAACAGGCCGTGGAGAATTACCAGCGGCGTACCCTGGCCTTGTTCGCGGAAATGAAGCAGCATAGCGGAAACGGTAGGAGTCCGCAAAGGTCGGGAGTGGGCGCCACATGTGCGCGGCGGCGGCTAGGCGGCCGGGCGGGCCGGAAACCGAATCTGTACTACAGTGCCCTGGCCCAAGGTGCTTTCCACGGTGAGCGTGCCGTGCAGTCGCTCCACAAACGCCCGGCACAGCGGCAGCCCGAGGCCCGTGCCCGAGCGGGAGTTGTTGGAGGCCGACACCATCATGGGCGAACTAGCGCTGTCGCGCAGCAGGGCGTCGAGCTGCTCGGCGGGCATTCCGCGGCCGGAGTCGGCCACGGTAAGCAGCACGCTATGGTCGGGGGTGGTGGCCGCATCGAGTTGGATGTGGCCGCCGCTGGGCGTGAATTTCAGGGCGTTGCCCACCAAATTGCGCAGGATGGTGCGCGTCATGTTCAAATCAGACCACACCTGCAGGCCAGGTACCTCCGAGGCCGTCAGACGAATCTGCTTGGCCTCGGCTGTGGTGCGGTACAGCTCCTCAATTTCGGTGAATAGCTCATCCACCGACAGCCACTCGGGCTGGCTGACCAGCTCGCCGGTCTGGCTGACGGCCCAGCTCAGCAGGTTGTCGAGCAGGCTGTTGAGGCTGTTGGCCGACTGCCGCACCAGCACCGGCAGGCGGCGCAGTCCATTCTCGTCGCCTTTGCGCAGATAAAACTCAATCAGCTCGGTCACGCCTACAAACGACGTCACCGGGCCGCGCAAGTCGTGCGCTACCACCGCGTAAAGGCGGTCTTTGGAGGCAGCTACTTCGCGCAGCTCGCGGGTGGCCTGGTGCAGGGCCATGTTGTTGGCTGCCAGGGCCGCCCGGCTTTGGCGCAGCTTCAAGTACAGAAAAAACACCCCGCCCAGGCCCAGCACCAGCGCGCCTACCACGGCCCACAGCTTCTGGTTGCGCAGGTTCTGCAGCTCGCCCTGCTGCGTGAGTAGCTTGATCTGATGCTCCTTGCCTTGGGTTTCGTAACGGGTCTGCAGGGCGGCTAGCGTCTGCAGGCGCGAGCGGCTGTTGAGTGAGTCGTTGAGGTCTCGGAAGCGGTTTTGCCATTCAAAGGCCTGCTCGTACTGGCGGCGGCTGGCATTGATTTCAGCCATTAGGTTGTAGCCATCCAGAAGCCGTTCCTGCGAGGCAGTCTGCCGGGCCAGGCGCAAAGCCCGCCGGGTAAGGGTTTCCGCTTCGTCGAGCTGGTCTTTGAGCAGCAATACTATGGCCAGCATTTCCAAGTGGCCCGCCTCGATACGATAACTGCGCAAGGGTTCCACCAGCGTAATGGCTTCGCGCAACAACCCTTCGGCCAGGTCAAGGCGGTTTTGCTGGTAGTAATGAGTGCCCAGATGCGCCAAATACAACGACTCGCCGGCTTTGTCGCCGGTGGAGCGGGCAAGCTGCAAGGCACGGCGCGTATACAGCAGCGCCTGGGCATAGCGGCCTAGGTAGGAGTAGAGGTTGCCCAAATTGCCGAAAAGCATGAGCTGGGTGCGCGTTTTCACGCCTTTGCTATATACTTTTTCCAGCGCCCACTGGTAATTGCGCAGGGCATTTACCGTGTCGTTGCGCTCGTGGTGGATGCCGCCGATACCGGTGTAGGCACGTACAATCCCATCGGTATCGCGCAGGCGCCGCGCCAGCGTGAGGGCCTGCTGTTGCAGGCGTAGCGCGTGCGGCCCGTCGGAAAGGTTGGCGTAGCAGCTGCTCAAATTGAGCAGAGCGTGCAACTGGCCGGGCTGGTCGCGGAGGGTGGTGGCCAGGGCTACGGCCTGCTCGCCATAGCGCAGGGCGCGGGTTGGGTCGGAGTCGTGCAGTTCGTAGCAGAGCGCGGCCAGCAACCGGACCCGGCCGGTATCGAGCGGCTGCACTACCAGACGGCGCAACAAAGTGGCTTCAGCAGAACTCGGCGGTGCCTCGGCCGCCCACCCTGCAGTGGGCACCCCAAGGCTGGTGAGGAGCAGAAGACACAATATGAAAAGCCGAATCACGACGAAATACAAAAATGCTGTCAGTAAATATAGCTATTGAAAAACAATAGCCACGAGTGCGTTTCCAGAGTGGATGGATAAAACACTGGATATAGGCTTAAATAAAAGCTAATTATGCCTGTTTAGGACTTTTTTAAGGGCGGATATTATAAAGCTTCGTTTCCGGTGCAAGCAATTTCTCATCGTTGGATTATACAAAACCACTTCTCTCGGGTATGGAAGTTGGTATTACGTAAAAAAGCCGCCAACGGTGCCAGTTTTAGCATCAGCGAGGAGAGCGTGAGCACTTGCCCACTACGCAGATGCAGTTGAATGTATTCGTAATTGCTCCAAAATAACCGCTGGGAGCTACAACGCACGTACTCCACCTGCAGTATGTCTGCGCGCTCAAACGGGATTCGCTGGCCGTGCTCGTATACTTCCAGCTGGTTGTGCTTAGGCTCGAAAACCAGGGCCGTGGCGTGGTTGCGCAGGTAGTAGTGCAGGTGCAGCACCAACGCTGGCGTGGCAAAGCCCAGCACCAGTGCCGAAAAGGCCAGCAGCAGCACCAGCTCGAAGCCCGATAAAGTGCCCGCGAACAGAAAGGAAGCCAGAAACGGCAGCCCCATGCTTAAACACAGCAGTGGCCAGAACAGCAGCGCCAGCTGCCGCCCAAACGTGACCTGGTACGTCGTGCGTTTGGTGCCAAACAGCCCGGTAACCACGCGCAGCCCCACGAGCAGCATCAGCAAGGCCCCGCCAAATTCCAGCAGGGGCCGCAGCAGCGAAATGGTCTTCATACAGGACTACCGAACCTGAATCCAGGGCTCGTCGGCCGTGTGGGCGCGCAGGGTGCCAAACGGCTGCAGCGCCAGCCCGTGCTGCCCGAACACGGCTTCCACCTCGGCGCGGCCGGCCGGGTCAACGCACACCAGCAGGCCGCCCGAAGTTTGCGGGTCGCAGAGCCAGGCGCGCTGTTCGTCGGTGACGGGGCCGATTTTGTGGCCGTAGGAGTCCCAGTTGCGCACGGTGCCGCCCGGAATGGCCTTCTGGGCGTAGTACTCGGCCGCTTCCGGCAGCAGCGGCACTTTGCTGAACTCAATTTCGGCCGTCAGGCCGCTGCCTTCGCACACTTCCGCCAGGTGGCCCAGCAGCCCGAAGCCCGTCACGTCGGTCATGGCGCGCACGGCTTCCAGCAGGCCCAGCTCCTGCCCGATTTTGTTGAGCTGCATCATGCTGCGGGGCGCAATCTGCTCGTGCTCGGGGCGCAGAATACCGCGCTTCTGGGCCGTGGTGAGCATGCCGACGCCCAGCGGCTTAGTCAGGTACAGCTCGCAGCCGGCGGTGGCGGTGTCGTTTTGCTTGAGGTTCTTGATGTCGAGCAGACCCGTGACGGCCAGCCCGAAAATGGGCTCCGGCGAGTCAATGCTGTGGCCGCCGGCCAGCGGGATGCCGGCTTCGGCGCAGATGCTGCGGCTGCCTTCAATCACGCGGCGGGCCACTTCGGGCGCCAGCTTATCAATGGGCCAGCCCAGCACGGCAATGGCCATGACGGGCCGCCCGCCCATGGCGTACACGTCGCTGATGGCGTTGGCTGAGGCAATGCGCCCGAAATCGTAGGCATCATCCACGATGGGCATGAAGAAGTCGGTGGTGCTGATGATGGCCTGCCCACCGCCGATGTCGTACACGGCTGCGTCGTCGCGCGAGGAGTTGCCGACGAGCAGCTGCGCATCGTGCGACTGCGGGATGCTGGTGTGCAGAATCTGGTCGAGGACTTTGGGCGCGATTTTGCAGCCGCAGCCGGCGCCATGGCTGTATTGGGTGAGACGAATCTGGTCGGTGGTTTCGGCGGAAGCAGACATGGAAAAAATCGGTAGGTGCGAAAAGAAAGGCTACAAGGTCCAGGCGGCGTGTTGCAACACTACGCGGTAGCCATCGGGGTCTTCAAAAGTAAGGCCCTGCTGGTCCCAATACGGGTTATAAGCGGGTACAGGCGCAAAGCCGGCGGTTTTCATCCGGCCTACGGCAGCGTGCCACTCGTCGGCGTCAGGCAGGTAAAATACCAATAGGTGGTCCTGGCTGGGCGCGCGTCCCACGGCATGGCCCAGCTTCTGCGTGAACTCCAGATGATAAGGTGCCTGCGCGTGCCCGAGCATCAGACCATCAAAGCCGTTGTGCGCCGTAAAGGACGTGAGAAGCTGAAAGCCCAGCCCATCTTTATAAAACGGCAGCAACGCGGCTGGATTATCGGTAGGGCGTGCCACCCGCAGTATCGGCGTCGACATAGGGCAGGGGCAAGACTATGCGGTGACCAGCTGCCTGGCGGCCCGCAGCACCAACTCGGCATTTACGGCCGGGTCGCAGGTGTCGGAAGGCACGCGCAAAGGGTGGCGGGCGCCGAGGCTGTGGGTGTACGTCTTGTCGTAGTAGTCGAGCACGAGGCTGACCATCTTTTCCATGTCGTCTTCGGCAATGGCGGCCAGCGCCTCCTTGGTGGCCAGGCCACCCAGCCGCTTACGGATGCGCAAAATGGACGTGGCCAGCGCGCCGGCGTCTTCGCGGCCATACTCGGCGGCCAGCTTCTGCACCCGCACGGCTCTTGGGATTTCCAGCAGCACCAGCGGCGCAGCCTGCATCTGGGCAAAAAAGGGCGGCGGCACGTGCACGCTGCCGATGGTACGGCTCTCGTCTTCCACCCACACCGGCGCGCTGACGGGCAAATCCGCCAGCAGCCAGGCCAGCTCGTTCTCGAACTGCTCCTGCGTGGGCTGGGCCGGCTGGCCGATGCTGCCGAAGGCCGAGCCTTTGTGGTGGGCCAAGCCTTCGAGGTCGAGCAGGGGCTGCTGGCGGCGGGCCAGCTCGTGCAGCACGTCGGTTTTGCCGGAGCCGGTGAGGCCGCCTAGCACCAGCAGCGGCCGGGGCTGCGCAAACTCGGTTAGCGCGAAGTGGCGGTAGTCTTTGTAGCCTTTGTTGAGCAGCTGCACCTGGAAGCCGGCCAGTTCCAGCAGCCACTGTACGGCCCCGCTGCGCATGCCGCCGCGCCAGCAATGCACCCGCACCTGCTTGGCCGGGGCCAGCTTCTGGGCCAGCTGCACCATGCGGCTCATCTTGGGCCCAAACATGTCCAGGCCCATCAGTACCGCCTTATCGGGGTTTACCTGCTTGTAGGTGGTGCCGATGCGGGCCCGCTCCTCATCGGAAAACAGCGGAAAGCTCACGGCCCCCGGAATGTGGCCCTGCGCATATTCCAGCGGGGCCCGCACGTCCAGCAAGGGAATATCGGGAGAGGTGTGCAGGAAATCCTGAAGAGAAAGACGCGGCATGTAGCATAGGCTTCCGCCTGTGCCGCCAGCCAGACGAGGCAGCGGGGGCGAAGCGTGAAATGAAAAATAGGAAAGCGGCGGGCGGCACAGGCTAACGCCTATGCTACACTACGCCAATTGCCGCCGGTACAGCTGAATCGTGTTTTCCAGCCCCAGGTACAGCGCGTCGCAGACCAGCGCGTGCCCGATGCTTACTTCAGCCAGGCCCGGCAGGTTTTGCTTGAGGTAGGCCAGGTTGTCGAGGTCGAGGTCGTGGCCGGCGTTGAGGCCCAGGCCGAGCTGCTGGGCCATTTCGGCGGCGGCGCGGTAGGGTTGCAGGGCGGCTTCCCGGTCGTGGTGATACTGGCGGGCGTAATCTTCGGTGTAGAGCTCAATCCGGTCGGTGCCGGTGGCCACGGCGGCCTTCACCATCTCGGGGTTGGGGTCGAGGAAAATGCTCACCCGGCAGCCCAGAGCCTTCAGCTCCTGCACCACGCCAATCAGGAAAATCTGGTGCTGCACGGTGTCCCAGCCGGCGTTGGAGGTAATGGCGTCGGGCGCGTCGGGCACCAGCGTCACCTGCTCGGGGCGCACCTCGCGCACGAGGTCCAGGAAGTCCGGGGTGGGGTTGCCTTCCACGTTCAGCTCCGTCGTGACGATGGCCTTCAAGTCGCGCACGTCCTGGTAGCGGATGTGGCGCTCATCGGGGCGGGGGTGCACCGTAATGCCCTGCGCGCCGAACCGCTCACAGTCGCGGGCCACCTGCAACAGGTCGGGGCGGTTGTGGCCGCGGGCGTTCCGCAGGGTGGCTATTTTGTTGATATTTACGCTGAGCTTGGTCATGCTGATCGGCTGGCTTGGGGGTGGGAAGGCAGAAAGTCAAAGATACACCCCCAAACCACGTACTCCTTTTTCTGTTGCCGCCATGACACATTCTTCCGCAGTGAGTTTTCGACCGGCGCTGCTGTTTGGCGGCCTGTTGCTGCTGGCGCTGCTGATAGAGTACACCATTATCCGGCAGCCCGCCTTCCGGCTGCGGCCCGAGCTGCCGGCGGCCGTGGCGCTGGATTTGCTGGTGGGGATTCCGCTGCTGTTTTACGCGCTGGTGGTGCGCCGCTACCGGCTGCCCGCCACCACGGTCGGGGCCGTGTTCAGCGCCATGCTGGCCGTGGGCTTCTGGCTGGTGCCGGCGGGCCAGCAGCAGTACCTGCAGTGGGGCCGCCACCTGCTGGTGCTGCCCGAAGGCCTGGCCGTGGTGATGATGGCCGTCAACATCCGCCGCCTCCTGCGCGCCTACACCCACGCCGCCCAGCACAGCGCCGACTTCCTGGAAAACCTGCACGCGGCCTTCACGGCGGTGTTTCGGCGGGCGTGGGCGCCGCTGGTGTCCGAGCTGGCCATGTTCCGGTACGCGCTGCTGAGCTGGCGCGCCCAGCCCGAAGTAGGGCCGGGGCAGCAGGCGTTCAGCACCAGCCGCGAATCGGGGTTTCGGGCGCTGCTCCTGACGGTAATGGGCGTATCGGTGGTGGAAATGGTGGTGGCGCACCTGCTGCTGAGCCGCTGGAATGCCACGGCGGCGCTGGTGGCGCTGCTGCTCAGTGCCTACACGCTGCTGTTTCTACTGGCCCACCTGCGGGCCGTGCCGCTGCGCCCGGTGCTGCTGGATGGCCGCCGCCTTATCGTCCGGACGGGCTTTATGTGGCGGCTGGAGGTGCCGGCCGAAGCCGTGCTGCGGCTGCAGTTGCTCTCGGATACGCCCGCGCCACGGCGGCATCTGCTCAACCTCGCCAAGCCGCTGCTGACCGCGCCCAACGTGCTGCTCACCTTCAGCCAGCCCGTAGCAGTGGCGGGCCTGTATGGGCTGCGGCGCACCGTGTGGCAGGTGGCGCTGTATGTAGATGACCGGGCGGCGTTTGCGCGGCAGCTGCAGGCTGCCACCCGCCCCGATTAGCCGTATACGCTCCGGCTAGCGCCAAAAACCGTAATCTTGCACCTCATTTCCCCTGAACTATGGCTCTCAAAGAAACCATCGACGCCGACATCAAAAAGGCCATGTTGGCCAAAGATAAAGTCCGTCTGACCACGCTGCGCAGCATCAAGTCGCAGATTCTGCTGGCCGAAACCGCCGAAGGCCAGCACGGCGCGGCGCTCACGCCCGACGCCGAAATCAAGCTCCTGACCAAGCAGGCCAAGCAGCGCCGCGAGGCCGCCGAAACGTACAACAAGCAGTTCCGCTCCGACCTCGAAGAAGTGGAGCTCAACGAGCTGGCCATCATCGAGGAATACCTGCCCCAGCAGCTCACCGAAGCTGATATCGTGGAGCGCATCGTGGGCATCATCCAGCGCGTAGGCGCCACCGGCCCTTCCGACCTGGGCAAGGTGATGGGCGTAGCCGCCCGCGAGCTGGCCGGCCAGGCCGACGGCCGCGTGATTTCGCAGGTGGTCAGCAACCTGCTGAATAACACGAACTTGTAGTAGCGCAATCGGAAAATACTGTCATCCTGAGCTTGCGAAGGACCTTGCCACGGTTGATGCTGACATTGTCGTGCTGCCGTAATAAGGTCCTTCGCAAGCTCAGGATGACAGTATTTCCTCTAAGCCTCCTTCCACAATGTCTGCTTTCGATATTCTGCTGCTGATTCCGCTGGCGGTGGGAGCCGTGAAGGGCTTCCGGCGAGGGCTGGTGCTGGAAGTGGCGTCGTTGCTGGCCTTTGTGCTGGGGGCCATCGGCGGGCTGGTGCTGCTCAACGACGCCATTCCGCTGGTGCGGCACTATGTGGGAGAGGCCTTCGGGCTGCTGCCGCTGGTGTCGTTTCTGCTGGTGTTCGTGGCCATTGTGTGGGGCGTGCACCTGCTGGGCGGCTTCGTCAAGAAAGCCGTGCACCTCACGCCGCTGGGCGTGCTCGACAACCTGGGCGGCGGCTTGGCCGGCGTACTGAAGTGGGTACTGGCCCTGAGTTTGCTGCTGCACGGCATCGGCATGGCCGGTTTGCAGCTGATTTCGCCCACGCTCGTGGCCGACTCGCAGGTGCTGCCGGTGGTGCGCCAGGCCACGCCGTTTGCGCTGGAAATCGTGGGGTTCGTAATGCCCTTCGCCAGCACGCTGCTCGATAAGCTGAAAACGGTGTTTTAAATGGTTGTATGGCTGCATTGTTGAATGGCTGAGTGGATGCAGTGCTGAGCAGGCCCGTAGCGGGATGTTTCTGACACAGCCGCTCAGCCTTCCAACAATTCAGCCATCAAACCAGTCAATCATTCCCGTATGCGCCTGCTGCTGCTCGACAACTTCGACTCGTTCACCTACAACCTGCTGGACTACTTCCGGCAGTTGGGGTGCGAGGTGGAGGTGGTGCGCAACGACGTGCCGGCGGCCGCTCTGCAGGAGCGGCAGTTTGATGCGCTGGTGTTGTCGCCGGGGCCGGGCACGCCGGCGGCGGCCGGCAACATGCCGGCCGTGCTGGCGCACTGGCACCAGCGCGTGCCCATCCTGGGCGTGTGCCTGGGGCATCAGGCGTTGGGCGAATTTTTTGGGGCCACGCTCGGCCGCGCCGTGCGGCCCATGCACGGCAAAGTCACGGAGCTGAACGTGGACACCACCGATCCGCTGTTTCGGGAGCTGCCAGCCCGGCTGCCCGTCACGCGCTACCACTCGCTGATAGTGAAGGACCTGCCCGCCACGCTCCGCCCGCTGGCCCACACCGCCGACGAGCACCACGAAATCATGGCCCTGCGCCATACCACGCTGCCGCTGGTAGGCGTTCAGTTTCACCCCGAAGCGCTGCTGACCCCGCACGGGCTGGCCATGCTGCGCAATTGGGTTCGGTATTGTATCATTGTAGAAGAGGGCCGGCCGGCTGTTGCCGGGCCGCCTGTCGCCTGAGCACATGGAATTGCAGATCAAACAACGCGGAGAGTTTCAGTACGTGGATGAAGGCACCGGCCCGGTGCTGCTGTTGCTGCACGGCCTTTTCGGCGCCCTCAGCAACTGGCACGACGTCGTTTCGGAGTTCCGCCAGGATTACCGGGTGATTATTCCGCTGCTGCCCATCTACGAAATGCCCCTGACCCAGGCCGGCGTGCCCGGCCTGGTGAAATACGTGGAAACCTTCGTGCACACCATGGGCCTCTCTGAGGCCTGCACCGTGCTGGGCAACTCACTGGGCGGCCACGTAGGGCTGGAATACACGCTGCGCAACCCCGGCCGCGTGGCGCGGCTGGTGCTCACGGGCAGCAGCGGCCTGTTCGAGGATGGCATGGGCGGCTCGTTTCCGAAGCGCGGCAACTACGGCTACGTGCAGGAGCGGGTGGCCTACACCTTCTACGACCCCGCCGTGGCCACCCGCGAGCTGGTGGACGAGGTGTTCAACGTCACCAATTCCAACGCCAAGTGCCTGCGCATCATCAGCATTGCGCGCTCGGCGCAGCGCCACA
Source organism: Hymenobacter sp. APR13 (assembly GCF_000737515.1). Lineage (NCBI taxonomy): Bacteria > Pseudomonadati > Bacteroidota > Cytophagia > Cytophagales > Hymenobacteraceae > Hymenobacter > Hymenobacter sp. APR13. The sequence goes on along the minus strand of NZ_CP006587.1, from coordinate 1,445,891 downwards.
ATATCGGCAAGGAGCTAAGCAAGATTGCCGTGCCCACGCTGCTGGTCTGGGGCCTCAACGATACCATCACGCCGCCGCTGGTGGCGCATGATTTCAACCGCCTCATCCGCAATTCCGAGCTGCGCTTCCTCGACCACTGCGGCCACGCCCCAATGATGGAGCGCCCGCGAGAGTTCAACGTGCTGCTCCGCCAGTTCCTGCAACGGACTGCGCTGGTAGCCGTTTCGTAGCGGCCCGCCGGTAGCGGTTAGCACAGTTGTTGCGGGCCCTGCGGCCCTGGCCGGATAGCCGGGCTGCGGGCTGCGTAAAACTTTTTGTCGTACAAGGCGCTTCCTACAGGCCAACGCGGCCCGCTTTTCGTACCTTATTTGCCAACTCGGGCTTTGTGAGGCTGCCAGCCGCGCAGATCCGGCCGCTGCTCCTCACTTTTCCTCACCTCCGCCGATGCATTCCATGATTGCTGAAGAACTGCTCAACCAGATGATTCCGCCCCTCAAGGTGTCGGATACTGTGGGCAAAGCGGCCAAGTGGCTGGAGGAATTCCACGTCGGCCAATTGCCCGTCCTCGACGACCGCCAGTACCGGGGCCTGGTCACGGAAGCCGACCTGCTCGACTACGAGCTTGCCGACAACAGCGGGCAGCTGCTGGCCGGCCTGCCCTTGGGCTATGCCGACGTGCATGTGCAGTCCGATCAGCACTTCTACAGCATCATGGAAGTAGCCATCCAGAACAAGGTGCAGCTGGTGCCGGTGCTGAACAAGGAGCGCGAGTACGTGGGCGTGGTAACGATAAGTGACACGCTGGCTGCCTTTGGCCAGCTGCCTATCGCGGCCGGCCAGGGCGCCGTGCTGGTGCTGTCGATGGAAGAGCGGGACTATTCCCTGGCTACCATCAGCCGCTATATCGAGGAAAACGGCTCCAAGGTGCTGAGTGCGCACGTCGCACAGGATGAGCATGACCCGTACCGTATCCGCCTCACCATCAAAGTAAATACGCCCAGCCTGACGAGAATCGTCGCCACGCTGGAGCGTTTTGGCTATGCCATCACGGCCCAGTTCAGTGGAGTGGGCGAGCTGGGGGAAAACGAGCAGGAGCGCTACGACGCGCTGCTCAAGTACCTGAGTCTGTAAGGGCCGAGCGGGTGAAAAAAAAGTGCTTCTGGTGGCTGATGCTTCTGGTGCTGTGCGTAGTGCGGCCGGTTCTGTCGTATTCCCAGCTGGCTTTGGTCGCCGGGCAATTCGCGCCGGATTCTGCGCGCCGTAGCGCGCCGGACACCTTGTTGCGGGCACAGTGCCCCAACTATCCGGTACTTCGCGTGGCTTCCCTGCTGTTTGTCGGCAACGATGTCACGAAGGAGCAGGTGCTGCGGGCCGAGCTGGATTTCCGCGAGGGCGACACGCTCAGCGCGGACGGCCTGAGCCGCCGCCTGGAGGCCAACCGCCGGCGGCTGTTCAACCTGCAGCTGTTTCACCAGGTGCTGGTGCAGCTGGTGTGCCGCGACGGCGACCTCACCGTGCTTTTCAGCGTGCAGGAACGCTGGTATACCTTTCCGGTTCCCATCTTCTCACTGGCCGACCGCAACCTGCGCGCCTGGGCCGACCGTCCCGACAAGTGGCGCCGCGTCGACTACGGCCTGCATATCACCCGGCACAATTTCCGGGGCCGCAACGAGGAGCTGCTCGGCAATCTGCAGCTGGGCTTCAACCGCAAATACGAGCTGTTTTACGAGGCGCCCGGCTACGGCCCCCGGCGCCGCATCGGGGTAGGGGCCGGGCTGTCGTTTTACCGGGCCCGGGCCCTGGATTACGCTACGCTGCAGGATCGGCTGGTTACGTTCCGACCGATCAACGGCGACCCTATCAGCCGTACTTATGCTACCGTAGGCCTGCGCTGGCGGCGCACGGTGCAGGCATTAGCCGCTTTCGACATAAGCTTTCATCAGGAGCAGATTTCCGATTCCGTCAACCTGCTGAACCCAGACTATTTTCTGGGCCGAACCCGGCGTCAGTTTCTGGATGCCGGCTTATCCGCTGTGCTCAACCAGCGCAACACGTTTGCCTATCCGCTCACCGGGCGCTACGCCCGGGCCAGCATCATCTACCGCCACTTTCTGACGCCCGGCGCCCCTCCTCAGCTACTGGTGCGGGGGCGCTACGCCCGGTACGTGGCGCTTGGCGGGCCCTTCTACTACAGTGCCGCAGCGCAGGGGCAGATGCGGTTCAGCCGCCGCCTCAGCTACGCCGACAACCGCGCCCTGGGCTACGAGTCGCTCGTGCGGGGCTACGACCCCTACGTAGTCGATGGCCGCCATTATGCCCTGCTGAAACAAGGCGTAAGCTACCGGCTCTTTGATGCGGGCAGGCTGCAACTGCAGCCGCTGGACAACCCAAAAATTAATACCATTCCGTTGGTACTCTATTTAAATACCTTTGCCGATGCCGGTTACGTAGGCGCGAACACCAGGGGCCTGGCCAATGAGCTGCCCGGGCGTCTGCTGGCCGCCGCCGGGGTGGGCCTGCACCTTGTTACCTACTACGACCGGGTATTCACCCTGGAATACACGCGTACCCTACGCGGGCAGGGCGGGTTCTTTTTCCGCTCCGAATTTCCCATCTGACCTTATTCTCCGCTTCGGCGGATGCTGCCACCCCCCCTATGAAAATCGCCATTCTCGGAAAGCCTTTCCAAGACGATAATCTGTCTTTTGTGCAGGGCCTGCTTGATAACCTGACCAACCGGCAAACTGAAATCATCATTGCCGAGCCGTTCTACGAGTACCTCCATCCCCGCCTGCAGCTGCCCGAAGGCACCCAGACCTTTCAGCGTGGCGATGCGCTGCTTGGCGTGCAGTTCGTGCTCAGCATTGGGGGCGACGGCACGCTGCTGGACACGGTAACCTACGTAGGGAGTGCGCAGATTCCAATTTTAGGCATTCATACCGGCCGCCTCGGGTTTCTGGCCACCATCACCCCCGATCAGATTACGCAGGCCCTGGATGCGCTCTTCAAAGGGCACTTTGTGATTGAGGAGCGCAGCCTGATTCGGGTGGATACCGATCCGGAGGCCTTTGGCGGCATCAATTTTGGCCTCAACGAGTTCAGCATCCTGAAGCGCGACACTTCCTCCATGATTGTGGTGCACACCTATATCGATGGAGAATACCTGAATTCCTACTGGGCCGATGGGCTGATCGTGGCCACGCCTACCGGCTCTACCGGCTACTCGCTCAGCTGTGGCGGGCCAGTAATGCTGCCCCAGACAAACAATTTTATCATTGCTCCCGTATGTCCGCACAACCTCAATGTGAGGCCCCTCATCGTCTCAGACCGCAGCGTGATTTCTTTTGAAATAGAAGGCCGGAGCAACCAATTCCTGCTTTCTCTCGATTCGCGCTCAGTGGCTGTGGATGCAGGAATTCAGATTGCGGTTCGTCGGGAAAATTTTACAGTTCGCCTAGTAAAACTCAATCATGTTAACTTCCTGAGTACCTTGCGGAGTAAATTGAATTGGGGCCTTGACCGGCGCAATCCGTCCGGAATCCCAGTATAGAGGAAGTGCTTTTTTTGCCATAAGTTTTTTAAGTTCCCTTCCTCTCTTAATTTTGTCGCTGAGTGCGCCTGTCTCGTTTTCAGTACATTCGCTCATCAAACCCGTTGATATCCCTAAACCATTGCTCCATATGAAGCAGATCTTCACCTACACTCTGGCGCTGGCTTCTGTCCTGTCGCTGGTAGCCTCCGAGGCTAGCGCACAGCAGTTCAGCAAGCGAAAGCAGTACAATTCGGTGGGCGTTAGCGTCAACGCAATGAACTACTTCGGCGACATCACGCCGAAACCCAGCATCCCCAGCCTGCGTTTCGGAGCGACCCGCCCTAACATTGGAGTGAATTTCACGCACCGCTTTACGCCCCGCATTTCGGCTCGTGCTGCCTTGGCCTATGGCCGTATCACCGGCGACGACTCAAAAGCAGCAGACAAAAACGATTCGGAAGCAAAATACCGCTACAATCGTAACATGAGCTTCCGCAATGATATTGCTGAACTCTCCGTTGTAGGTATCTTCGACCTGATTCCGAACCGCAACACATACATCAAGCGTCCGGACCTCGTTCCTTACGTATTCGGCGGTATTGCTGCTTACACCGGTAATCCTAAAGGCCTTGTAGGCGCCAATTCCAACGGTCTGTCAGAAGGCTCGTATGTGGCACTGCAATCTTTGAAAACCGAAGGTGTAGACTACAACAAAGCTGGTATCGCCATTCCGTTTGGTGGTGGTGTTCGCTACAAAGTGAACAAGAGCTTCGACATCGGTCTGGAAGTTGGTTTCCGCAAAACGTTTAATGACTATCTTGACGACGTTAGCACAAACTACGTAGCAAGCCGTAATGACCTTGGTTCGGACGCTGCCAAGTACTTTGGCTGGGATATTACCCGAAACGAGCCAGGTACTTGGAACCGGGACAACCAGAGTGGCTACCAGCGTGGCAAATCTGACGAGGATGACTGGTACGTTACGACCGGTATCACTGTAAACTACATCTTGGCTCCGAAAGTGAAGAGCCCGAAATTCCGCTAGTCAGTATTTACTGGCTAGTTTCATCCACAGCCAGTCATAATGACCAAAGCGAATCTCATCAAAACACTCCTTATCTGCTCTGTGCAGGTAGGGAGTGTTTTTTTTGCCCAAACGGCCACAGCTCAATATACTAGTGAAGTAGGCATCGGCCTCGGGGGCCTGAACTACCGCGGAGAGCTTTCTCCCGGATATCAGTTTAAGAATAATAGGCCTGCTCTAACGGCCTTTTATCGGAAGGATATTTCGGCGCCTATCACACTTCGTGGTGGTCTGACTGCTGGTTTGCTGCGGGCTGATGATGGCAACGTGAAAGGTTTCAATGGAGCTGTGCCTCCACTCGCTGCCTATCGGCAAGCCAACATGAAGGGCAGTCTGTACGAGGCCTCGGCGATAGTGGAATACAACTTCTTCGACTATCACTACCGCAAGGCCAAGGTGCATTTCACGCCTTATGTTTTCATTGGGGTAGCCGGATTTGTGGCCAACACTACCACCGCCACTGCCAATGCCGGGCTGCCTGCCCTTGATAAGAAAGGCGCTATGCTGGGACTGGCCGTGCCGGCTGGCTTTGGCCTGAAATACGCCGTTTCCACCCATTGGAACCTGGGTTTAGAAGTAGGGGCGCGTAAAGCCTTTACTGACCAGATAGACCACATAGATGGTAAGACGGGTGGCCAGAACGACCGGGTAGGGAATCCCAATGACCAGGATTGGTACTTTTACAACGGGCTGAGCATTTCCTATACCTTCTACAAGATCAACTGCCCACCGCACTACAAAGACAATCCGAAGCTGCTACGCTAGCAGATTGCGGGCGGAAAAGAGACGAATGCAACCATTTACGTACCTTGCAGCCTCTTTACGCAAAAAGCAGCAATGGCCGTCCGGTCCGAAATTGACCCCCAGAATATTCCCGCCCACGTTGCCGTGATCATGGACGGTAACGGCCGATGGGCCAAGCAGAAGGGCGGCCTCCGCATCTTCGGGCACCAGAGTGCCATTACGGCCGTGCGCGACACGGTAGAAGGCGCCGCCGAAATGGGCGTGCGCTTTCTGACGCTCTATGCCTTTTCCACAGAAAACTGGTCCCGGCCAGCGTACGAGGTGACAGCGCTGATGCAGTTGCTGGTGCACACTATTCGACAGGAAACACCTACCCTGCTGAAGAACAGTATCCGCCTGCAGGCCATAGGGCAGATTGAAAACCTGCCGGCTTCCTGTCAGCGGGAACTGGCCGAAGCCATTGAAATCACCAAGGCGGGCACCCGTATGACACTGGTTCTGGCCTTGAGCTATAGTGGCCGGTGGGACCTAACGCAGGCCGCCAAGCGTATGGCCACCGACGTAGCAGCCGGGAAACTCCGGGCGGAAGACGTACAGGAAAACACCATTACCCAATACTTGGCTACTGCCGGCATTCCAGACCCTGAATTGCTGATCAGAACCAGCGGGGAGCAGCGGATTAGTAATTTTTTGCTGTGGCAGCTGGCCTATACCGAGTTATATATTACTGATCTGCTGTGGCCGGATTTTCGCCGGACGCACTTTGAAGAGGCGGTCCGGGCGTATCAGCGTCGGGAACGGCGTTTTGGGAAGACAAGTGAGCAGCTCACCGTTTCGTAAGGTTTCGACGACAGAATGAATTTTTCTTTGCACACAGTGGGCCGGGTTGCGGCCGTAGTACTGACTCTGGGCGTCGGGTTTCCGATAGCCGGTATGGCGCAGGTTGCGCCTGCGGCTGCCGGAGAGGAGCCGAAACGGTATGAGTTAGGCGGCATTACCATTAGCGGTGCTCGCTACCTGGATGCTAATACGTTGATTGGCCTTACTGGTTTGCGCGTTGGCGACCCTATTTCGGTGCCGGGCGAAGAAATCGGCAAAGCCATCCGTAAGCTTTGGGACCAAGGCATTCTGGGCGACGTCAGTGTGTCGATTGCACGCACGGAAGGCAACCGCATCTTCCTGGATTTTAATCTGAAAGAACGGCCGCGGCTGTCGAAGTTCGAGTTTGTTGGTATCAGCAAGAGCCAAGCAGATGACCTGGGCAAGAAGATCAAGCTGATCCGGGGCAAGGTGGTTACGGATGCTCTGCTGAGTAACACACGCACCCAGGTACGGAAGTTTTATACCAACAAAGGCTTCCTCGACGCCAAAGTCAATATAACGCAGCAGCCGGACTCGAGCCTGTCGAACAGCGTGGTGCTGAAGATTAATGTAGACAAAGGCGGCAAGATCAAGGTGCGCGACATTGCTTTCGAAGGCAATGAGGCGTTCAAGGACAGCAAGCTGAAAGGCAAGCTCAAGAAAACCAAAGAGAAGAAGTTTCCTAAAATTCTCAACTCCGGTAAGTTTCAAAAGCTGGAATTTGAAGAGGATAAGAAGAAGCTGATCGAGTTCTACAACGCGGAAGGCTACCGCGACGCCATTGTGGTGTCGGATACCCTAATCCGGACGGAAGATGGCTTGGCGCTACGCATCAAGCTGGATGAAGGCCCGAAGTATTACTTCCGCAACATCAGCTGGGCCGGCAACTACCTCTACGATGACAAGACACTGGCCTCGGTGCTCGGCATTAAGGAGGGTAGTGTGTACAGCAAGGAAACGCTGGATAAGCGCCTTAACTATAACCCTACAGGCCAGGATATCACGTCGCTCTATATGAACGATGGCTACCTGTTCTTCTCCATCGACCCGGTGGAAACCAAAGTGGAAGGCGACTCGATTGATATCGAGATGCGCATCACGGAGGGGGTACAGGCCCGTATCAAGGACATCAACATTGCCGGCAACACCAAAACGTCGGACCACGTGCTGCGCCGCGAGCTGCGTACGCTGCCCGGTGACAAGTTCAACCGGGAGCTGCTGATTCGCTCGCAGCGCGAAATAGCCACGCTGGGTTATTTCGACCCCGAAAAAGTAGGCATCAACCCAGTGCCTAACCCGGCCGATGGCACCGTAGACATCAACTACACGGTGGTAGAAAAGCCCTCGGACCAGATTACGCTGTCGGGCGGCTGGGGCGGCTATGCAGGCTTTATCGGCACAGTAGGCCTGGTGTTCAACAACTTCTCGCTGCGAAAAGCCAACGATTTCCGCAACTGGACGCCTGTGCCGGCCGGCGACGGCCAGCGGCTAGCTCTGAACGTGCAGGCCAACGGCACGCAGTACCAAGCGTATTCGTTCTCGTTCACGGAGCCATGGCTGGGTGGCCGCAAGCCCAACTCGCTGTCATTTAGCCTCAACAAGAGCATTCAGCGGGTAGGCCAAGCATTCGATGCCAACTCAGAGCAGTCGATTAAGGTGAACAGCGCCTCGCTGAGCCTGGGCCGCCGCCTGCGCTGGCCTGATGACTACTTCACGCTCAGCAATTCGCTGTCGGTGAGCCAGTACAAGCTGAAAAACTATCCGTTTATTCAGGCTTTCGCTGATGGTAATGGCACGGCGAACAACATCACGCTCAATACCACCCTGTCGCGCAACAGCATCGACAACCCAACCTATACGCGTCGGGGCTCGTCCTTAGCGCTGAGTGTGAACCTGACGCCACCGTATTCGGTGTTCAAAGGCTCGCACCCGAACGTGAACGAGTGGGTGGAATTCCACAAATGGATGCTGGATGCTTCGTGGTTTACGCCCATCGTAGGCAAGCTGGTACTCAACACCCGCGCCCACTTCGGCTTCATTGGCACCTACAACAGCTCCCGGGCAATTGGGCCGTTTGAGCGCTTCAAACTGGGCGGTTCGGGTCTGGCGGCCGGTGGCAGCAGCAACTTCTTGGTGGGTACCGAATACATTGGTCTGCGTGGATACGCCGACCCACAGGACCCCAACGCCATTCCAACGGCCCGCCAGAACGATAACGGCGGCGTGGTGTACAATAAGTTTGTGATGGAGATGCGTTATCCGGTGTCCCTGAACCCCGCGGCCACGGTATACATCCTGAGTTTCGCGGAAGCCGGTAACTCCTTCAACAGCTACACGGATTACAATCCTTATAAATTGTATCGTTCGGCTGGTTTTGGCGCCCGAATCTTCATGTCGGCATTTGGTTTGCTGGGCTTCGACTACGGCCGGGCGTTCGACCTGATTCCGCGTACGAGCGGGACGCAGGCGGCGCAGGACCGCAACCAATTCCACTTCATCATCGGCCAGCAGATCCGCTAATACGGGCGGGAGCTGGCCAGTCATTCGATTCGTTAGGTATGAAAAAGCTGCTCTCCGCGCTGGCTGCTACGCTGGTGCTGCTGTGTGCCACCGGCACCACGGTTTCCGCTCAGAAATTCGGCTACGTCGATTCCGAGTTTATTATGGGCAAGATGCCGGCCTACGCGCAGGCTCAGACTGAAATCAACACGCTGTCGGGCAACTGGCAGAAGGAAATCGAGGCCCAGAAGAAAGACCTCGACAAGCTCTACCGCACCTACCAGGCCGAGGAAGTGCTGCTGACCGAGCCGATGAAGAAAAAGCGGCAGGACGAGATTCTGAAGAAAGAGCAGGACATCAAAACCTACCAGAACCGCATCTTCGGCTATGAAGGCCAGCTGTTCAAGAAGCGGCAGGAATTGACCAAGCCGGTGCAGGACCAGGTGTTTGAGGCCATTGAGAAAGTGGCCAAGAAAAAGCAGCTGGCCATTGTGTTCGACAAGTCCGGCGACCTGACCATGCTCTACACCAACCCCGTGCACGACTACACGGAATTTGTACTGGAGGAATTGGGTTTGGCTAGTGAAGACCGGAACCAGACGCCGCAGCGGGGCGCCGTGAAAACGGTAGCCACGCCGCAGACGCCTGCCGGCGACGAGGCCGAAGCCGACACCGAGAAGCCGGCCGCCAAGCCCGCTACCCGCCCGGCGCGTCCGGCCGGCCGAAAAAACTAACTTTGTACTTCAAACAACCTCAGACGTTTCTCTTTTGATGACCACCATGAACCTATTCCGCGTTGCGTTGGCTGCGGCCGCCCTTACTTTCACTTCGGCCAGCGCTGCCCTGGCGCAGGCGCCTGCCACCACGGCAGCCACCAGCGGCCCGCTGAAAATCGGTTATACCAGCGTGGAGTACGTGCTGAGCCAGATGCCCGAGAGCCGCCAGATCGAGTCGGACCTGAAAGCCTTCAGCACCCAGCTCGAAAACCAGCTGAAAAGCAAATACCAGGAGTACCAGACCAAAGCCGAAGCCTACCAGAAAGGTGGCGCGGCTATGGCCGAAGCCGTGCGCGCCGACAAGGAGAAGGAGCTGACCAACCTGCAGCAGTCCATCCAGGAGTTTCAGCGCAGCGCCGACCAGAGCCTGCAGCAGAAGCAGCAGACCCTGCTGAAGCCCGCCCTCGACAAGCTCCAGAAGACCATTGACGTAGTGGCCGAAGAAAACGGCTACACTTACGTGCTGAACTCGGACGGTGCCAGCCCGGTGCTGCTGCACGGCCCGAAGGAAGGCGATATTTCGGATCTGGTGCTGAAGAAAATGGGCGTAACGCCCGGCGCTGCCCCGGCTGCTCCTAAAGCTGCGGCCCCGGCCGCCGCTCCGGCCACGCCGGCTGCTTCCAAGACGAAAACCAAAACGAAGAAATAAGGCCGTTACTGCCTTATCTGTCTAGCAACGAAGCCGGAGCCGCTGTGCTCCGGCTTCGTTGTTTATAGAGGGGCTACAGGCCCTTCCCGCACCTTATGACTACCCCCGACGCAACCGACGACGATTTCGTAACTCCCTTGCCGCTGCTGTCCGCTCCCGAAGAAGAAGGGGAGGACGACGTAGCCGAAGAGGGCGAAGACGAATTGTACGAGCACCACCGCATCCACGCCGATAAGCGGCAGGAGCTGATCCGGCTGGACAAGTTTCTGCTCAACCGCCTGCAGAATGCTTCCCGCACCAAAATCCAGAACGCCATCAAGGCCGAGGCGGTGCAGGTGAACGAGCGGGCCGTGAAGTCCAACTACCGCGTGAAGCCCGGCGACGTGATTACCATCACGCTACCCGAGCCCCCGCGCGAAGTGGGCGTGCAGCCCGAGGAAATGGATCTGGACATCCGTTACGAAGACGAGTCGTTGCTGATGGTGAACAAGCCGGCGGGCATGGTGGTGCACCCGGCGTTTGGGCACTGGTGCGGTACGTTGGTAAACGGGCTGTCGTATCACCTCAATAACCTGCCCACCGGCCGCAACGGCGACATCCGCCCCGGCCTGATCCACCGCATCGACAAGGACACGTCGGGCCTGCTGGTCATCGGCAAGACGGAGTGGGCCATGACGCACCTTTCGCAGCAGTTCTTCCACCACACCATCGAGCGCACTTATCTGGCTTTGGTGTGGGGTATTCCGAAAGAAACGGAAGGTACCATCAGCACCAACATCGGGCGCAGCCTGAAAGACCGCAAGGTGCAGACCGTATTTCCGCTCGGCGATGAGCACGGCAAGCACGCCGTAACGCACTACAAGGTGCTCCAGACCTTCGGCCACGTGGCCCTGGTGCAGTGCAACCTCGAAACCGGCCGCACCCACCAGATTCGGGTGCACATGAAGCACATTGGCCACTCGCTGTTCTCGGATGCCACGTACGGCGGCACCAAAGTGCTCTACGGGCAGCGCACCGGGGCCTACAAGGCCTTCGTGGAAAAGGCGTTTGAGCTAATGCCGCGCCAGGCATTGCACGCCAAGTCCCTGGGCTTCGTGCACCCGGTTACGGGCGAGCAGATGCAGTTCGAGGCCGAGCTGCCAGCCGATTTCACGGCGTTGCTGGAGCATTGGGCCGGCTTCGAGAAATAGCGCTTGTCAGCTCATGTCAGGCAATAAAAAAAGGCCCGCTACCTACGTAGCGGGCCTTTTCTATGCGGAGCGAAGTACTACTTCTTCTTAGGAGCCGCCTTGGCCGGAGCCTTGGCGGGAGCCTGCATAGACTTGATTACCGAATTGGCATTCTCGTTGGCAGGGTCGAGCACCAGCACTTCCTTATAGTAAGGAGCGGCAGCCGCTTTGTCGCCTTTCTGATAGTAGTAGTAGCCGAGGTAGCTGTTGGCTTCTACCAGACCGTCCTTGTACTTGGTCGGGTCGGTCTTGGCCATTTCAATGTACTTCTCGTAGTGCGGCTTGGCCAAACCCTGCTTGGACTCGGGGTCCATATAGTAGTTGGCTTTGGCGCGCATCAGGTAGCCGGGCACGTAGGTTGGGCGAGCCACCAGTACAGCGTTGTAGAGGCTGTCGGCCTTGTCGTACTGCTTGTTGCCACCGTAGGCCACGGCCAGACGGATCTGGTCGGTCAGCTCAGGCGTGCCGTCTGCTTTCATCTTGGCCTGGTAAGCCTTGATGGCAGCAGGGTAGTTTTTGGCGAGCATGTAGCTGGCAGCCAGCTCATTCTGCAACTCAGCAGCCTTCTTGGGGTCAGCGGCAATGGCTTTCTGAATGGCCGCCGTGCCTTCGTCGGAACGGCCGGCTTTCGAGAGCATCTTGCCGTAGTACACGTAGTCTTCGGTGATGAGCTTGTCGGCAGGCTGTACCTTCATGTAGGTTTCCATAGCCGTCAGCGCCTCGGCGTTCTTGCCGGTTTCAAACAGCGAGTAAGCCTTCAGACGGTTCATGGTCACGTTCTGCGGGTCGCGGGCCAATACCTTGTCCACTTCCACCAGCGCCTCAGGGTACTTCTTGGTCAGGAACAGGAACGAAGCATACTTCGCGTCGGTGCCCGGCGACTTCTCGGCTACTCCCTGATACTTCTGGAAGGTCGAAAGAGCGTCGTCGTACTTACCGGCGTAGAAATAGGTTTCAGCCAGCGCGTTGTAGGCAGGAGCATAGTTAGCATCGATGCTGATGGCCTGTTCGAAAGCCGTCCGGGCATCGTTGTAGTTGCGCGAACGTACGTTCAGCTCGCCTTTGCGGTAGCTGGCCTGAGCGCTTTTCGGGTCGGCCAGCAGGGCACGCTCGTAGCTGTTCATGGCTTCGCCGCCACCGCTTTCCGACTTGGCGTAGATGTCGCCACGGGCAATCATCAGGGCCGCGTCGTCTTTGTTTTTGTTAAGCTTGTGCGCTGCATCAACATAGGTCAGGCCTTTCGACGCGTCATTTAGATCCGACTCGCCGTAAGCCTGCGCAATCATCGTGTACACCTTGGCATCTTTGCCTTTGCTGGCTTTCACCGCATTGTCAAACTGCACCTGTGCTTCAGCGGCTTTACCCTGCGCCAGTGCGGCACGGCCAGCAGCCACCATGGTCATGGGGTTCTTGGGGTCGAGGCTGATGCGGTTGAAATAATAAGCAGCCGAGTCAGGCATGTCGCGCATCTGATACAGGCGGCCCAGCTCGAACGAAGATTCGGCCGATTGGCCCTGACGCAACAAGGAGGCCCGGGCTTCGCTATAACGCTCCAGTTCGATGGATTTCTGAGGAGTCTGAGCAAAGGCGGCAGAGCCGGAAACTGACAAGGCAACGAGGAACGAAAGATTCCAGGGCTTGAAGTTCATGAGCATAGGGTTGGTGAAAAAAGGTGTGTTTCTGTGGAAGGAAGAGGCAGATTACTTCTTGATCGTGACAATGCGGGTCTGTCCGGTGGCCGGCATCATGCCTGACTTGAGCACGATCAACTGCCCTTTGGTACCTGCTGCAAAGGATGCAAAACCGGTGCCAAGTCCGGCCCTGCCTTCGCGGCTGATGATATATACTTCACGCCGGAGCGGGTAGGTTTTCAGGGCCAGATATGCCTGATACGGCTGCAGGTAGTCTTCTTCAGATTTAGGGCTGGCTGAGCGGCTGATGCCTGCTACCCGTACCTGCTTCAAAAACCGCTGCACCGCCGCGTCGTCCCGGTCACTGATCCAGTTGGCACCTACAATGCCAATAGCGTTTGGATGAGTAGCAACGTAATCAAGCAGCGCTGGGTTCGATTTTGCGGCGAATACCTGCTTAGTGAGGGCCGCACCCTGCGTAATGGAGTCCTGCACGTAGCGGGTGGTGCTGGAGCGGTTGGCATCAAACACCACGTTGATCTGGTCGAGCTTGCTCTTGCCGCTGATCTGCTTCCAGCTGCTGGTCTGCCCCGTGAAGATAGCCTTAAGCTGGGCCATCGTCAGCAAAGAATCAGGGTTAGACGGGTGCAGAATGATAGCCAAGCCATCGGTGGCAATCTTAGTGGTGCGCGGAAAAAGCTTCTGCTTCTCCAGATCTGCCTGCTCCTTGGTGGTCAGGGGCCGCGAAAGTACCACCGCCCGCACTTTGCCTGTGAGCAGGTCGTTGGCTACGTAGTCCTCGGCCTTATAGGCCGCGTCGATGTGGGCGTAGGTGTAGAGCTTCTGAAAGGTATCAACCTGCGACTTCACGATGGGGGCGAAGGTCTCGTCCACGCTGATCTGGATGCGGCCGCTGGTGGCCGTATCGTCGTTCGGGCCCGTGTTGGCGTTGGGATTCTGGTTGCAGCCGGTCAGCAGCAAGGCTCCTACAGCCAGCGGCAGGCCCAGGCGCTGCAGATTAACGAATGGTACGGTCATGCTTGGAAGGCTGAAAATGTTCCCGGTAGATGCGGACAAATCTAATGATTCCATACAGCACGAATACGCCGCCCAGAATCCGCCGAACGGTGGGCGTCAGATTGAGCGCAATAGGTGCCACCCAGAGGCAAATGCCCAGCCCGATGTAGATGATGGTCATCAGCAGCAGGAAGTACCGCAGCAGCAGCTTGGGCGCCGTCTGGTTGAGTCGTTCTTCGGTGGTGGGTCGGTTGGTCATGCTTGCCAGCCCGGTGGAAATGCCGGACGCTTCTATAACATTTTTTTTTCCGGCACTGGTTCGCCTAAACGAAAGACGCGCCGGGTTATTGCCACAAAAAAAGTCAAAAATCAGCCGGTTTAACGTAAACCGGCTGATTTTTGACTTTCTAAAAATCAATTCAGCGTAACTGATTGATAATTAGCGCCCGCGAATATTGCCTGCTGCTATTCGTAGCGGAAGGTAATCGGTAGCGTGTAGCGCACCGCTACCGAGCGGTTGTTCTGCTGGCCCGGCACCCAGGCCGGCATATTCTTCACCACGCGGGTGGCCTCCTCGTCGGTGCCGTAGCCCAGGCCTTTCAGCACCTGCACGTCGGCAATGTCGCCGCTGGCCAGCACTGTGAAGGAGATGAAGACCCGGCCATCCACGTTGTTGCGCAGGGCCTGGGGCGGGTAGCGCAGGTTTTTCTGCATGTAGCGCATCAGGGCTTCCTGGCCGCCTACAAACTGCGGCATCACCTCCGCCGTGATAAATGGCTTGGGCGGGCCCGTCGTCTTGGTCGAGCCGGAGTCCTTGGTGCCGGTAGGGCTGCCAATGAGGCTGCCGGTTTCGGATCCAGCAATGGCTACCGGACCAGTCGGGCCTACCTCATCCACCACCGGGCCAACTTCCTTAATCTCGGGCTTGGCGATTTCCGGCTTTGCCAGCTCGTCCTTCACCACCTTGGTAGGCGTAGTAGCCTGCGGAGGCCTGACCGTTACGGCTATTTGTTTGACAGGTTCCACCTCGCGCTGTTCAAATACAGGCGGATCTATAGGCGCGACAATTGTAGGTGGAAGCTCAACGATAGGGTTGATTAGGATCGGCGGAAACAGGTAGCGGAATGCCAGCGGTGAGCTGATGAAGAGCAAGCTCAGCACAATGGCCGTGGCGGAAGCCCGGGCCAAGTGTTGGTTGTAGAGGCGCCGGAGCAGGAAGGCGCCGTACGCCTTGTTGCGCCCCTCGAAGACCATGTCATCGAGAGTAGCGGTTCGCAGATCGAGGGTGCTGTTGGTCATGGGGCATAAGGGCTAAAGGTGAAACGGATACACGCAGCGCACTCCCAAACCCGGCTTCCCACTTCCCATATCCACTTATTCCGCCTGGCTTTCAGGGGTATAACGCATGCCTAATTTCATATAGTATGCAAGCCGTATATATTTTTTGCAAAAAAAGTCCCGCACCCAGCCTTAGCCAGATGCGGGACTCTTAAGCGAGCCTGACCGAAGTCAGACTCGGTATGCTTACTTGATAGCGAAGGTCACCGGTACGGTGTAGGATACACTCACGGCACGGCCGTTCTGCTTACCTGGTGCAAACTTCGGCAGGGTTTTGATTACGCGGCTAGCTTCTTCGTCGCAGCCGGCGCCAATACCCTTCTGAACCTTCACATCCGATACCTGACCATCCGGACCAACCACGAAAGCAATGAATACTTTGCCTTCTACCTGGTTGCGCAGAGCCAGCGCTGGATACTTAATGTTCTTGCCAATGTATTGCAGCAAAGCTTCCTGTCCACCTGGGAATACGGGCATTTGCTCCACGTACTGGTAAACTTTCTGCTCCACTACCTCTTCCACCACTTTGTTGCCTTCACCTTCCAGCCCGTTCAGGTCGATTGGGTTGTCGGTGTTGCCTTTTACCGTGACGGTCGAGACTACCTTGTCTTCCAGTTCCTTCTGATCTGGAATTTCCTCCTGCTTCACCACTTCCTCATCTTTTTTCACGACCGGAGGCGTGAACTTGATGGTGGAAAGCTTCGGCGGTGGCGGTGGTGGCGCCTCCGGTGGCGGCGGCGGTGGCGGTGGTTTGGTCTGGTCCAATGGAGGGGCATCCATCAGGACGTTTTCCTTCAGCATCTTGTCTTCTTCCACTACCGTGTTGTCGCTGAAGATCCGCGCAATCAGCGGGAAGCTTACGAGCAGGGCAAAGAAGGCAACTGCGATGAGAAGGGCGCGCGTGACGTGCTTGCTGTACAAGCGCCGCAGCACATACGCTCCGTAGGCCTTGTTGCGGCCTTCGAATACGATGTCGTTGAGGCTCGCCCGCGCTATTTGAGCGTTATCCATCATAGCCCGGAGGTTTTAATGAGGTCTAAGTCAGCCTGCGAAATGTCTACCAACGCATATTTCTTCTGGTCGGTTATGTTCATCTCATCCAAGATGTCTACCATGTTCTGGTAGTTGGACTTATCGTCCGGCTTGATGAGTACCACCAGATCCGGATTCCGACGACGGGCCAGCAGCTCCTTACGGATGCCGTCGGCCGAGTAGTTGGTGAGTTTCAGCTCGGGCTTCACGTCGTCGGCCAGCAGGCCGTCGTAGAAGTACACCTTGTTGGCCTCACCCATCAGAATCGTGAAGGCATTGGATGCCTTGATCTGGGATTGTTCTTCAGGATTTTTCTCCTTAACCGGCATCGTCAGCTGCATCACGTTCGGCTTATTGAACGTCGTGGTCAGCATAAAGAAGGTCAGAAGCAGGAAGGCCAAGTCCACCATCGGTGTCATGTCGATTTTGGTCGACATTTTTTTAGCCCGCTTCTTTCCTCCTTTACCGGAGTCGGCTTGTTGTTGTATTTCTGCCATGTCGCTGCTGGTTTAACGGCTCACTACCGGCTTGTTCTCCAAATCGGTAACGAGGTTGAAACGGTTGATGTTCTTGTTTTGCATCAGCTGGATGACACGCTTCACTGTAGCAACGTCCGCGTTGTTGTCGCCTTTGATGGCGATGAACGTGGGTTTGCCCACAGCTTCCTGGTTGGCCTTACGGGCTTCCATCACCCAGTCCATCAGCTGCACCGTATCGGTAACAGACAGCAGGCCGGGCTGCTTCACTTCTTTGCGCGCTTCAGTAGACATGCTCAGGAGTGAGCCAAGCTGCTGAATCGGCACGCCGAAGCTGTTGAGGCCACCAAAGGCTTTCTTCTGCTTGTCGGTGAAGGTGACGCCGTATTTGGCAGCCATCTTGTCGAGCAGTACCGGGCGGGCTTTGTCGCTTTCCAGACCGAAGAAGACGCGCTTGTCTTTGTCGATCAGGAGGCGGATTACGTTGCTCTCCGGCAGTTTGAAGTCAGAAGTAGAAGAAGGCGTATCAACCACCACCACTTCCTCCGGGGAGAACTTGGTGGTCAGCATGAAGAATGTCACCAGCAGGAAGGCCAGATCCACCATCGGGGTCATATCCAGCGAAGGGCCGGTTCTATGAGGCTTTACTTTACCCATTTCGTGCGTGGTTGAGAATATTCAGAGAAACGAAAAGTACTTGCTGCTATTGCGTTAACCGCAACTTAGGCCGAGTAAGTTTCCGTTGGCTTCTCACCGTGCTGAGCGGCGAAGGTCTGAATGATGCTGAAACCAGCTTCGTCGATGCTGTAGGTCAGCTCGTCAATCTTGCTGGTGAAGTAGTTGTAGGCGATAATGGCGATGGCCGAGCCGGCGATACCAATAGCCGTGTTGATCAGAGCTTCCGAGATACCTTCAGCCAGGGCTACTGCATCGGGGTTACCAGCTTGTGCCAGAGCCGAGAAGGCCTTGATCATACCGAATACCGTACCCAGCAGACCTACCAGCGTCGATACCGAAGCAATGGTGGAGAGGATAACGAGGTTTTTCTCCAGCATGGGCAGCTCCAGAGTCGTCGACTCTTCGATTTCCTTCTGGATAGCCAAGATCTTCTGGTCTTTGTCGAGGCCACGCTCGCGGGCCATCTCCTGGTACTTCAGCAGGCCCGACTTCACTACGGCGGCTACCGAACCTTTCTGTTGGTCGCAGGCGGCGATGGCACCGGTGATGTCGTTCACGTTCAGTTTCTGACGTACGGTCCGTACGAACGACTCAACACCTTTCGAGCCTTTGGCTTTGCTGATGGTCAGGAAACGCTCGATCGAGAAGGTCAGTACGAGCAGGAAAAGCGTCATCAGGATCGGTACGATCACACCGCCTTTGTATACCGTGCCGAGGTAGTTGCCGGGCAGGGCTGCATTGGCGTTGTCATTACCCACAAAGTTGCCGGGGTTACCCAACACGAAGTTGAAGATGATAATGCTTACAACGAAGGCCAGCGGAATCACGATGGCGGCAAACGCGGATCCGCCTTTCGCCTCACCCTTGGGCGCGGCAGGAGCGGCAGGCCGCACGTTCTTGTTCAGGGCATTCTTTTGTTCCATTGTTCCGGAGAATTAGGGGTGTTGGTGGTGAAAGGTAAACTGGGTAAACTGGGTAAATGAACGATGAACAGGCCTAAATACAGCGGTGCCCCGCTCACCCGCACGCTTTGCCGGGGCAAAAAACGTGGGTCTGCTCGTGTGCGGGGCCCATCCGAAATTCGGTCTATCCTTGGCAAACCTAATTAAAAAATCGGAGTGTCGCCAAATGAAATCGGGGTTTAAACGCTTTAAAGCAGGTCAAAACCCGAAAAAAGGCTATTTCGTGGGCGAGTTCTGGCTAGGAGGAAGCGCCTGTTGTTTGGCTTCTTCCCAATACACGTCCATTTGGGCAAGATTCAGATCGGCGAGGCGCTGGCCGTTGCGGGCCGCCTGGGTTTCCAGGTGTTGAAAGCGGTGAATGAATTTGCGGTTGGTGCGTTCGAGAGCTTCTTCTGGATTGATACCAGCGTGGCGGGCAAAGTTGATAAGCGAAAACAGCAAGTCACCAAATTCGGCGGCGGCCCGTTCAGGGTTAATGGCAGCCGGATCGGCGTGCGCAAATTCATCTTTGAACTCGCCCAGCTCCTCCTGCACTTTCTCCCACACCTGCTCGGGCTTCTCCCAATCGAATCCTGCTCCGCGCGCTTTTTCCTGGATACGCATTGCCTTTACCAGCGCCGGCAGTGAGGTAGGTACGCCGCCAAGCACCGACGTGTTGCCTTTTTCCTGGAGTTTGAGCTGCTCCCAGTTCTTTTTAACCTCTTCTTCCGTGTCGGCCTGGGCATTGCCATAGATGTGCGGGTGCCGAAAAATCAGCTTTTCACACTGGGCATTCAGCACGTCGGCAATATCGAAATGGCCGGTTTCGGAGGCTATTTTGGCGTAGAAGATGAGGTGCAGAAACACGTCGCCCAGCTCTTTTTTCAGGTCGGGCAAGTCGTTGCGGATGATGGCGTCGCTGAGCTCGTAGGTTTCCTCAATGGTCAGGTGGCGCAGGCTTTCCAGCGTCTGTTTCCGGTCCCAGGGGCATTCGGCGCGCAGGCGCTCCAGTACGTCGAGCAGGCGGCCGAAGGCGGCCAGTTGGGCCGGGCGGCGGTCAGTAGTGGTGGTATCCATTATTCCAAAGATACACCGCTCGCCCGCACTGTTGCACACAAGGCGCTATTGCCAACCGGACCGGCTAAGCCGGCAAACTCAACTGTAGCCGCAGCCACGGGCGGTAGCGTAGCGAAAGCAGGGGCGTTTAGCTACTTTTGCCTGTTCAAAAAAACAGACTTGGCTTGTGGCACTAATTAAATCCATTTCGGGCATCCGGGGTACCATCGGCGGCGCTGCCGGCGACGGCCTGACACCTATCGATATTGTGAAGTACGCCGCGGCCTTTGGCACGTGGGTACTGGCCAATACGCAAAACAATACCATCATCATTGGCCGCGACGCCCGCATTTCGGGCGAAATGGTAAGCAAGCTGGTGGCGGCCACGCTACAGGGCTTGGGCATCAACGTCATCGACCTGGGGCTGAGCACCACGCCCACGGTGGAAATGGCGGTGCCGGTCAAAAACGCGGGCGGCGGCATCATCCTCACGGCGTCGCACAACCCCAAGCAGTGGAACGCGCTGAAATTGCTCAACAACAAGGGCGAATTTATCTCTGACCAGGAAGGGCAGCAGGTGCTGGCGCTCGGCGACTCCGAGTCGTTTGACTTTGCGCCCGTGACCAAGCTGGGCCAGTACAGCACCGACGATACATTCCTGCAGACCCACATCGACGCCATTCTGGCGCTGCCGCTGGTGGATAAGGCGGCCATCAAGGCCAAAAACTTCCGGGTGGTGGTAGATGCCGTGAACTCGACCGGGGGCTTCGCGGTGCCGATGCTGCTGGAGCAGCTGGGCGTGGAAATCATTGAAAAGCTGTTCTGCGAGCCTACTGGCGACTTCGCCCACAACCCCGAGCCGCTGCCCGAAAACCTGCGCGAAATCGCCAAGACGATGGAGAAAGGATCCTTCGACCTGGGCATTGTAGTGGACCCCGACGTGGACCGCCTGGCGCTGGTGAACGAAGATGGCAGCATGTTCGGCGAGGAGTATACGCTGGTGGCCGTGGCCGACTACGTGCTGCAGCAGAACGGCGGCGGCAACACCGTGAGCAACCTGAGCAGCACCCGCGCCCTGCGCGACGTGACCGAGAAGCAGGGCGGCCAGTACGCCGCTGCCGCCGTGGGCGAGGTGAACGTGGTAACCAAAATGAAGGAAACCAACGCCGTTATCGGGGGCGAGGGCAACGGGGGCATCATCTACCCCGAGCTGCACTACGGCCGCGACTCGCTGGTGGGCATTGCGCTGTTTTTGAGCCATCTGGCCAAAACCGGCCTCACCATGACCCGCCTGCGCAACTCGTACCCAAACTACTTCATCTCGAAAAACAAGATTGAGCTGACGCCGGAAATCAACACCGACGAGGTGCTGAAGCAGATGGCCGCGCGCTACGCCAAGCAGCCCGTAAACACGATTGACGGCGTGAAGATTGAGTTCGACAAGGAGTGGGTGCACCTGCGCAAGTCCAACACTGAGCCCATCATCCGGATCTACGCTGAGTCGGAGTCCAACGCCACGGCCGACCATCTGGCCAACAAGATCATCGGCGACATTCGGGAGATTATCAGCAAGTAATTTTCGGAAGGGAGCTACCCGATAGGAGAGGGGTGATTTTTGCCGGGCGGGCTGCTGCCGGGGCAAAAGTCACCCCTCTTTGCTGCGGTATCCGGCGGGGTAGAAAAGCCAGCCCGGCGGAATCCCTTATTTTTGTGGCCGTTGCTTTCATTTATTTCGTTGCCGCCCATGACTGTTTACTTCGATAACGCCGCTACTACGCCTCTGGACCCGGAAGTGCTGGACGCCATGCTGCCGTTTTTGCGGGACCATTTCGGAAACCCCAGCAGCATTCATGGGCACGGGCGGCAGGTGCGGGCGGCGATTGAGAATGCGCGCAAAACGGTGGCCCACCTGATTAATGCCGCGCCCGCCGAAATCGTGTTTACCTCGTGCGGGACGGAAGCCGACAACTACGCCGCCTTCGGGAGCGTGCGGACGCTGGGTTTGAAGCACATGATTACGTCGCGGCTGGAGCACCACGCGGTGCTGCACACCACGCAGGCCCTGGAAAAGGCCGGCGACGCCACTCTGAGCTACCTGCAGCACGATGCCCAGGGCCGCTTTGATCTGGCGCAGCTGGAAGAGCTGCTGGCCACCAATCCCCGCTCGTTTGTGAGCTTGATGCACGCCAACAACGAAATCGGCAACCTCAACGACATTGTGGCCATCGGCGACATCTGCGCCCGCCACGACGCCGTGTTCCACACGGACACGGTGCAGACCATGGGCCACTACAAGCACGACGTGCAGCAGCTGAAAACCCACTTTTTGGTGGGCTCGGCGCACAAATTCCATGGGCCGAAAGGCGTGGGCTTTCTGTACCGCCGCTCGGGCCAGACCATGGACGCTTTGATTCATGGCGGCTCGCAGGAGCGCAACCAGCGCGCCGGCACCGAAAACGTGTACGGCATCGTGGGGCTGGCCAAGGCTCTGGAAATAGCCTACCGCGGCATGGCCGACCACCAGCGCCACATTCAGGGCCTGAAAGACCGGTTCATTGAGAAGCTGCAGGCCGAAATCGAGGGCGTGGCGTTCAACGGCACCTCCGCCGAAGCCGACCAGAGCCTGTACACGGTGCTGAGCGTGAGCTTGCCGCCGTCGGCAATGAACGAGATGCTGCTGTTCAACCTCGATATCAACCGTATTTCGGTGTCCGGGGGCTCGGCCTGTACCAGCGGGGCCAACGCCGGCTCGCACGTGCTCAACGCCCTGAATTGCGACCCGGACCGCGGCACCATCCGCTTCTCCATGAGCAAGTACAACACCGAAGCCGAGGTGGACTATGCCGTGGAGCAGCTGGCCAAAATGTATCGCCGGGAGCCGCTGAAAGTGTAGCAGCAAGAAGTGTCTGACGTATAAAAAAACGCCGCCGCTGCAGATGCAACGGCGGCTTTTTTGCGCTTGGCGGGCGGCACTAGCTCAATACGAGCCGTCGGCGCCGCCGCCGCCGGAGTGGCCCCCGCCAAACTCGAAGCCGGGCGTGGGCGCGGTTGGGGCTTGGGCCGTCTGGGCCACTACCAACGACTCCAGGTTGAACGGCGTAGGCTGTTCGGCGTCGGCCAGGGAAGTGAGGCCGTGGCGGGCGGGGCGCAGGTAGCGGGCGGCCCATACGGCCAGTGCCAGCAGGAAGGTGCCCGCCAGCACGGCCGCCATTTCGGGGGGCAGCACCGAGCGGTAGTAGCGGAGCGTGAACAGAGAAAAAGCCACGGCGGCCAGCCCCATCAGCAGCCAGAGGCGGCTGCGTTTGCGCAAGCCCACAGCTATATACACCAGCGGAATGATGGCTGTGAACAGGTAAAACAGCGGCGCCAGCGGCACCTGCACCGACTGATAGAGGCCACTGATTTCGGCATTGCCTTCGCGCACCATGTAGTAGTTGCCGGCCAAGTAGAAAGTAGCCAGCGCAAGCACTTCCAGCACAATCAGGCAAGCGCGGTAATACAGATAATCGGGCCGCTGACGCCAGCGCTGCAAGATCTGGTAGACGGCAACCGCCATCAGCATGAGCGCAAAGGGCAGCAGCAGACGCCCAATGGGCAGTTGCAGCAGCCAGTTAGCCAGTAGCGCCAGCAACACTAGGTAAGTGGCTGCTGCTACGAGCCGGTCGGCGTAGCGCAGGGTAGCCAGCAGCAGCAACCCTAGCATCGGTAATAGCAGCAGCGCGTAGTGAGGGCTACCGAAACCCGACGCGTAGGTGGTGCCTGGAGGCAGCAGGTGGTCGGCCGCCTCGGCCAGCAGCAGCGCCAGCACGAACAGCCCGATGTACAGCAGCGCGCTGTCGGTGCCGGAACGGTAGTGCCGAAACTCCCGGATGATTACTTCCTGCGTGCCCAGGCAGCCCAGTGCCAACGCCCAGCCCAGCAGCCGGAAATCTTCGAGCCGCGCTGCTGCCCCGAATAGGGCCAGAAACGCCGCTGCGCCGGCCACGCCCACACACGTAAATAGCACCAGCCCGATGCGCAGCAGCAGCCCCGGCCGGTAGAAATCGGGCTGGTAAGCAACTTTGATGGCTTGGTACTGGGCGTCGGTGAGCAGCTGGCGCCGAAACCAGCGGGGGGCGGCGGCCTCCATGGCTTCCTGCGTAGCCCACAACAGCGGATAGGCTTTCATCTTCATACCCGACGGAGAAATTCTTTGCTGCGCACAAACAGCAGGATAACGCCTGCTGTCGACAGCATGAAGTAAAACGAAACCAGCAGCCCGCCCTCGTCGCCGTTGCTGAAATCAAGCAGCCGGATAAACGAGTAAGTCAGGGCGATGTAGCCGTACACTGTCCCCATCAGCAGAAACAGATACGACTGCGCATGCCGGGCATACCAGACCAGGCCGGCGCTCATCAGCAGCACCAGCAGCACCGCCACCCACTTGGGCAGCCAGGGCTGCGGGTAGTAGTCGAAGAGCACGGCAGTGGCCGCCAGCAGCGCCACGTTGGCCCCCAGCGAGATATACGTGAAGGCGAAGTGCGGCTTGCGCCGGGTAAACTCGGCGTGCAGGCCCGCTCCCGTCAGGGCCAGTCCAAGAAGCACGCCCGCTATGCCCAGCCGCGAAGTGAACAAGGCGTTGGCCGTGAACACCGACAGCGGCGCCACGCTCACGCCCACCCACGCGCCCAGCGCCGTGACACCCATGGCCAGCACGCCCCGGTGGTCGAGGCGGTAGGCCAGGGCCAGAAACAGCACGGCGGGCAGCAGCGTGGCCAGCCCGTAGCGGCTGCCAAACACGTTGAATACTGCCTGCACGTAGGTTTCCAGGGCCAGAAACAGCAGGCAGCCCAGCAGCAGCGCGTAGTCGGGTACGAAGCTGGGGGCATTGGCCTGGCCCCACGTAAACGGCTGCCGGTGCCACCAGGCATAGCCAAAGCTGGCCAGCATCAGCAGCGCCATTGCCCCGATAACCGCGCCATGCCCGATATTGTCGAGGTGCTGATAGAGCAGCGTGCCCAGCCCGCCGGTAAGCAGCATAATGCCCAAGTACAGCGCCGCCCGCAGCTCCTGGTGCAGCGACATGGGCCGGGTGCGTTCATCGTCGGCAATGGCCTGGGCTTGGGCGGGCGGCAGCAGGCCCCGCGCCTGCAAATCGGCCAGAAGGTGAGTGGTGCGCATAAGCCGGGTAGGGGAGAGGTAAATCAGAAAGCCATCAGTTGCTGGCAAACAGCGGTAAACATAGAAAACTATAGAAGGGAAAGTCAGAGAGTCGAATAGAAATGATTAGTGTCTTTTTGTAAAGAACTTTGAATTACAAAGTAAATAGTGCTCATTCGGGTCGTACTTCACTTCAGACCAGCTATGCGCGTAAAATTCATTCTTCCCGCTCTCACCGAGGCCACAAATCCTTACTGGAGGCCCATCAAGTATTCTTTGTTCCCGCCGTTAGGCCTGGCGACTTTAGCGGCACTGCTGCCGGCGCATTGGGAGGCTGAGTTGCAGGATGAGCACGTAGAGACATTGCACACCGATGATGTCCCCGACCTGGTTGTAATCCAGGTATACATCACGAATGCTTATCGGGCCTACGATCTGGCCGATTTATACCGGGCCCGCGGCTGCTATGTATGCTTGGGTGGCCTACACGTTACGAGTATGCCCGAAGAGGCTAGTGTCCACGCCGACAGTATCTTCCTGGGCCCAGGAGAAGACACGTTTCCGGAATTCTTGCGCGACTGGCACCAACGCCGAGCCCGGCCTCGCTATGTGGCGCCAGCTCGTCGCTCATTGGTTGGTACGCCCCCAATTCGCCGCGACCTTATTCGCCGCGAGCTGTATCTGGTACCTAACTCCATCGTCGTGACGCGCGGCTGCCCGCACCACTGCGACTTTTGCTATAAAGACGCTTTTTTTGAAGGCGGTAATACGTTCTATACTCAGCCTGTTGACGACGCTCTAGCCGAGATTGAGCGGCTGCCGGGCCGCCATCTTTACTTCCTTGACGACCATTTGCTAGGCCATCAGCGATTTGCCAGCAGTTTGTTTGAGGGGATGCGCGGTATGAATCGTCTGTTTCAGGGCGCCGCTACTGTCGACAGCATTTTGCGAGATACCGAGTTGCTGGAGAAGGCAGCGGCAGCTGGACTGCGTAGCTTGTTTGTGGGCTTTGAGACACTCAGTCCAGCTAACTTAAAAGCCAGTAATAAAAACCAAAACCTGGGCCGCGACTATGCCTTGGCCATCCGGAAACTGCACGACCTGGGTATTATGGTCAACGGTAGCTTCGTGTTCGGGCTCGATGATGACGGAGCCGACGTATTCAAGCGCACCGTGGAGTGGGCCGTACAACAGGGCATCACTACTGCCACGTTTCACATTGCCACGCCGTATCCGGGAACTGAGTATTTCAAGCGTATTGAGTCGCAAGGCCGGCTGCTCCATCGGCGCTGGAACGAGTATGATACCCGCACTGTGGTGCACCAGCCGGGCCCTGGCCTGACAGCCACTCAACTTAAGAATGGGTACGACTGGGCCTACCGCGAATTTTATTCCTGGGCCAACATCACGCGTGCCAGCTTGGCTCATGATGAATTGAAGCATATGCTGAAGCACTTTGCGTATGCCGGAGGCTGGAAAAAGTTTGAGCCACTCTGGAATTTTATGATTAAAAGCCGTCAGCTACATTCAATGCGTCCGCTGTTGGAAGCCATCTTGAGCAAAGTACAGGGGCAGCGGCAAGACAGTGTGCCTGCACCTGCTGACTTCATTCCGCTGCCAATTATTCCATAAGTAAAAGTGGCTTAGGGCCAGATGGTCGCTGCCTCAAGAGCTATTCCCCGAAACCCGGTTACGCATCGTATTTTGGCCGGCATCCGTATGGATTGCCCATACCCCCAGCCCGCTCCCTTATGGCCGACATCAACATTCAGCGCAAGAAAAACTCTCCTAGCCCCTGGCTGCTCATCCTGCTGGTGCTGGCCGTAGTAGGGGCCGCCGCCTGGTTTCTGTTCCGTGCCGATACGCCTGCTTCCACCGAGCCGGTAGCCTCGCCCACCGCCGAGCCGGCCCCTACCCGCACCGATAGCACCGCCGGCGCCGAAACCGGCCCGCGCCCCAACGATGCCGCCGTAGCCGACATGGCGCCCGAAGCCGCGCCTGTCACGCCGGAGGTGCTGGCCGCCTTTGCCCGCACCGACGCCACCCAGCCCACCTACGCCCTGGAAGGCCTGCGCCTGCTCACGGCCGCGCTGGTAGACCTAGCCGACCGCGACGACCTGCGGACGGCCGCCATCAACGAGAAGCGCGACAACCTGACCAGCGCCACTGCCCGCCTCGACGAGCCCAACGCCAGCCTGCGCCCCGGCTTCGTGGCCGCCACCGGCCTCATGCAGGCCATGCAGCAGCAGGCCTACCCAGGCCAGGAAGCTGCCGTAGCCGACCTCATCACCCGGGCCACCCAGCTTTCCGGCCGCAACGCCACCGCCCTCGACCACCAGCAGTTGCAGGAGTTCTTCACCCGCGCGGCCAGTCTGATGCGCATCCTCAGTTCGTCGGCTACCGTGTAGTCGGGCCGCCTGTTTTCTTCTTATAATCCGCCTTTTTCCTGTGGAACCAACGCCTATTCCTTCCGCCCAGGGCATGCACCTGCGCCGCCTCCGCGACCTGACCGAGTACGAAGTAGCCGACGGCAACCCCGACGTGCGCGGCTGGGCAGTGCGCGGCGGCGACGGCCGGCAGTTCGGCACCGTCGCCGAGCTGATTGTGGAAGAGCAGACCCTGAAAGTGCGCTACCTCGATGTAGAGCTGGACGCCGCATTACGCATCAACGAGCAGGAACGGCACATTCTGGTGCCCATTGGGGTGGCGGCGCTTGACGAGGACGGCGACAACCTCTTCGTGCCCTCGCTCACCCTAGACTCGGTGCTGGAGTACCCGCCCTACCAGGAGTTCCAGATCAGCCGCGAATATGAGCAGGCAATGCTGCGCGCCTTGCGCCTGCAACTCCCCGAAAACACTGCCGATACCTTCTACGAGCAGCCCTCTTTCGACGAGCACAGTTTCTACGGAGCCCGCCGCCCCACCGACACGCCGGCCACTTTCCGGCGCAGGTTGGAATAGCAGATGAGGACACTTTAGAGTCTGAAAAGCCAGCTGGTATTCTGTCAACAGAATACCAGCTGGCTTTTCAGACTTTGCTTATTTATTGTATCGATTGGCCTTGCAACCTGCACACTGTCGATTGACTCAACTTACCGACTGTGATACTATTGCTTATGGTGCGATTACTACAAAAAGGGGCTTTGGTAGCAAGTGCTTTGCTGGCCGGTAGCTGCGCGGTGCTGGTTCCACATACACTCATGACGCCTACTGTGCGTGCCAAAGGCGAAACCGAAATAGACCTCTCTGGCGGCTTACATGGCACTAGTCTGCAGGCGGCCTATGCGCCCGGTCGCAGTACCATACTGCTGGCCAGTGCCCATCGTTGGGTCAGGGATAGGCGCTGGTCATATGGCGGAGAAGCTGGAGCTGGGTACCAGTGGATACGGCCCAACGGTGGCAGTTGGAGTGTGTATGGCGGCGGCGGGTATGGAGCCGGATATTCCTACAACAACTTCTGCCCCGACCTCTGCAGCAACACCCCTACTGCCGAGCGCGCCCGATACGCTTACGTCTTCGTGCAGCCAACCTACACGCTGGTTCGCAACGAGTACACCAATTTAGGACTGGCCATCAGACTACAGCCGCTACGCCTGAACAGCTGGCAGTATTTTGGTACTCGCTACAGCACAGACTCGCTCGGCAACAGCATGGAAGAACATTATCCGATAAACAGGGCCGGACAGTGGCTGGTGCTCCTGCAGCCGGGCCTGAATATGCGGCGGCGCCTGGGCCGGCGCCTCAACCTCACCTCTGGTATCAGCGCATTTTTGCCATTACGCAGCCGCACTAGCTCTACGCCCAGTGTACTGGGTCTGGCTGCTAGCGTAGGAATTCAGCTGGTGCTGGGTCGCTGAGGTTTAGTTGCGCTGAATCATACCGGCTACGGCGTCCACCCACTGCGGGTGGGTGTTCAGGCTGGGCACCAGCTGCCAGTGCTTTCCACCGGCTTCCTCAAACATTTCCTTGAACTCCTCGCCCACTTCAATCGTGGTTTCCAGGCAGTCGGCCACGAAGGCGGGGGAGAAGGCCAGCACGTTGTTGATGCCTTTGGCGGGGTATTCCTTGATAACCTCGTCGGTGTAAGGCTGCAGCCACGGGTCACGGAGGCGGCTTTGCAGGCGGCTCTGGAAGGTGGTGGTGTACTGCTCCGGCGTCAGGCCCAGGGCCTTGCCCAGCTGCCGTGAGGTCTCGAAGCACTGCGCGCGGTAGCAGTAGCGGTTGTTTTTGTTGTAGCTGGCGCAGCAGCTACCCAGCTTGCAGTAACCCTTGTGACTACCCTTCAACACGTGCCGCTCCGGGATGCCGTGGTAGCTGAACACCACGTGGTCGTAGTCGTGTTTTTCCATTTCGGCCTTGCCCAGCGTGGCGAAGGTTTCGATGAAGCCTGGCTCGTCCACGAAGTTGCTGATGAAGCTGATGCTGGGCACCACCCACCATTTGCTCACCAGCTCCATCACCTTTTCCTGCACCGAGCCCGTGCTGGCCGCCGCATACTGCGGGAACAGCGGTAGCACAATAATGCGCTCCACGGCTGCGTCGCGCAGCTCATCCAGCGCCTTCTCAATGCTGGGGTTTTGGTAGCGCATGCCAAAGGCCACGAGGTAGTCGTTGCCCAGCTTCTCCTGCACCAGCTTCTGCAGATCGAGGCCGTGGAAGAGCAGCGGCGAGCCCCGGTCGGTCCAGAGCTGCTGGTAGATCTTGGCCGACTTGGGCGCCCGCAACGGCACCACCAGCCCCCGGAACAGCGGGTAGCGGATGGCGGCCGGCATGTCTACCACGCGGCCATCAGTCAGAAACTCATTGAGGTAGCGGCGCACGTCGCCGGTCTGGGGCGAGTCGGGCGTGCCGAGGTTGACGAGCAGGACGCCGATGCGGCCTTTGTTGGGGGAGGAGGGCATAGGGCAATAAGGTAACGCGAAGCTTTCCTTCGCGGCGCATGAAAACGAGGTAGCTTGCTTTCACTGAAGGATCAGCAAAGGTCGCATAACGTTTCGCGAAGTAAAACTTCACGTTACAAGCAATGTTTCGGCAGGCAGGGGCCGGGCCGCCGAAAACCCGTACCTTTGCAGGCCAAATTTCAGACCCTGAAGTGAATACCGACCCCAAACCGCACCGCGCCGGCTTCGTGAGCATCATCGGCAAGCCCAACGTGGGCAAGTCCACGCTCATGAACGCCCTGATGGGCGAACGGCTCAGCATCGTAACCAGCAAAGCCCAGACCACGCGCCACCGCATTCTGGGCATCCTCAACGGCGAGGATTTCCAGCTGGTGTACTCCGACACGCCCGGCATCATCCAGCCCAAATACGAGCTGCACAACGCCATGATGTCGTTTGTGTACTCGTCCTTGGAAGATGCCGACGTGATTCTGTTCGTGACGGATATCTACGAAAAGCACGACGAAGAGCCCGTAGTGGAGCGCCTGCGCAAGATGGTGGACACGCCCATTTTGCTGCTCGTCAACAAAATCGACCAGGCCGACCAGGCCGAGGTGGAGGCCAAGGTGGAGTACTGGCGCGAGCACCTGCCCAATGCGGCCCGCGTGCTGCCCATTTCGGCGCTGGAGAAGTTCGGGACCGGCGAGCTGCTGGATCTGGTGCTCGGCTACCTGCCCGTGCACCCGCCCTACTATCCCAAAGACGAGCTGACCGACAAGCCCGAGCGGTTTTTTGCGGCCGAGATGATCCGCGAAAAAATCTTCAAGCTCTACAAAAAAGAGGTACCGTACAGCTGCGAGGTGGAAATCGAGGAGTTCAAGGAAGACGAAGACATCATCCGGATGCGCTCCGTGATTTACGTGGAGCGCGCCAGCCAGAAAGGCATCATCATCGGCCAGCAGGGCACGGCCCTCAAGAAAGTAGGCACCTGGGCCCGCGAGGAAATGGAGAAGTTCTTCCAGAAAAAGGTGTTCCTCGAAATCTACGTCAAGGTAAACGAGAACTGGCGCACCGACCCGAAGGCCCTGAGCCGTTTCGGTTACCAATAACAACAATAGAACGTCATGCAGAGCCGCAGGCGAAGCATCTCGCTAGTGTGCTAACTAAGAGAGATTTCCACACTAGCAAGATTCCTCGCTCCGCTCGGAATGACGTTCCAATACTTCCGACCTCACATTCACTTAACTACTCCGGGCACTGCCGAACTTGGTCGGGCCGGCGGCTGGAGTCAGACAATATGAAAAACACCATTGCCATTGTGGGCCGCCCGAACGTGGGCAAATCCACCCTGTTCAACCGCCTCGTGGGCCAGCGCAAGGCCATCATGGACGACGAAAGCGGCGTTACGCGTGACCGGCACTACGGCTACGGCGACTGGACCGGCAAGTACTACACCGTGATTGACACGGGGGGCTACGTGCACAACTCCGACGACATTTTCGAAGGTGAAATCAACAAGCAGGTGAAGCTGGCCATCGACGAGGCCGATGTGGTGCTGTTCATGGTGGATGCCATGGCCGGCGTGCACAGCCTCGACGAGGAGTTTGCCAACGTGCTGCGCCGCTACCAGGGCAACAAGCCCATCTACATCGTCGCCAACAAGGCCGATACCAACTCCCGCATCCACTCCTCCGGCGAGTTCTACGCCCTGGGTGTTGGCGACGGTGAAATCTACCCGATTTCCTCGGCCAGCGGCTCCGGTACCGGCGATTTGCTCGACGCAGTCATCAGCCACTTCGAGGAAGAGGGCGTGGAAGAGCCCGACCTGGGCATTCCGAAGATTGCCGTGGTGGGCCGCCCCAACGTGGGCAAGTCCAGCTTCGTGAACCTGTTGCTGGGCACCGAGCGCAGCATCGTCACGGACATTGCCGGCACCACCCGCGACTCCATCCAGGCGCGCTACAACGCTTTCGGCCACGAGTTCATGCTGGTGGATACCGCCGGTCTGCGCCGCAAAACCAAAGTGCACGAAGACGTGGAGTTCTACTCCGTGCTGCGCTCCATCCGGGCGCTGGAAGAAGCCGACGTGTGCGTGGTGATGCTGGATGCCACCCGCGGCATTGAAGCCCAGGACGTGAACATCATCGGCCTGGCCGACAAGAACCGCAAGGGCATCGTGATTCTGGTGAACAAGTGGGACCTGATCGAAAACAAGGAAACCAACACGGCCAAGGAGTTCGAGCAGAAGATCTACGAGAAGATTGCCCCGATTTCCTACCCGCCCATCATCTTCACGTCGGTGCTTACCAAGCAGCGCGTGCACAAGGCCATCGAAACGGCCATTGATGTGTATGGCAACAAGCGCCGCAAGATCCCGACTTCGGAGCTGAACGAAACCATGCTCAAGGAAATCGAGAAGTACCCGCCGCCCATCCAGAAGGGCAAAACGGTGCGCATCAAGTACGCCACGCAGCTCCCTACCCACAACCCGGTATTCGCGTTCTTCTGCAACCTGCCGCAGTACGTGAAGGAGAGCTACACTCGCTACCTCGAAAACCGCATGCGCGAGCATTTCGACTTCACGGGCGTGCCAATCGGCATCGTGTTCCGCAAAAAGTAGCCGGTGGCCGGGGGCTGAAAAATATTTTTTTCAGCCCCCGGGTTACCTTCTGCCAGACTGGGTATAAAGCCCCGAAACCAGCCGGTAGCCTTCGGGTGCCGGCCGGATTTCAACCCAAAAAGACTTTCCAAATTTCCTCAACAACCCCCATCATGAAAAAAGTACTGTTCCTCGCCCTGGCCGCTGCTTCGTTCACCTTCGCTTCGTGCGACAGCCAGAAAGAAAACAACATGGAGCAAACTGCTGACAACGTTGAAGCTGCTGGCGAAGACAAAGCTGACGCTATGGAAGCTGCTGGCAACGAAGCTGGTGCTGACTCGGTAGAAAACGCTACCGAAGCTAAAGCTGACGCTATGGAAGATGCTGCTGACGCTCTGCCAAGCCAGGCTACCCCAGCTCCTGCTACGACTCCTGCCCAGTAATTACGGCAGCGTCTAGGACGCAAAAAAAGAGGCTCTCCACATGCGGAGAGCCTCTTTTTTTATGCCCGATGTCGAACGAAGTGGGGTTTGCGGTATCAGCCCAGCCGCCGCTGCAGCAGGCTGTCGACTACCTCAAACAGCCGCCGGGGCTCGTATGTGCGCCAAGGCAACTCGTCGAGCTGGCCGCCGAAGTTCACGTAGTTGTCGATGTTGTACTGGCGCATTTCGCGCACCACGTGCTCCTGGAAGTTCACGGCCGCAATCCAGCCGTCTTCCACGTCCTCGAACCACTCTTCGTAGTAGTCGTCTTCGGAGCCGTGGAAGTTGAAGACGTTTTCGCCGATGAGGATGAATTTGCGGATGCCCTCGTGCGTCATCAGGTCGATGATGTTGCGCTTGAGGTGCATGATGTCGTTTTCGATGGCGTCGTTCCACTCACCGATCAGCTCGATGATGCCGATGCCCTCGTCGTAATCCACGAACAGGATTTTCAGAAACAGCGTCTCGGAATCCAGGCTGTCCCACTGCGGGTGGATGTAGTAACCGTAGATGGTATTGACGTAGCTGTCGAGGCTGTTTTCGGCTTCGTAGAGCGGGGAGCGGGGGTCTTCGGAGGCAGTATACTGGTCTAGCCAGGCGTAGTGTGGCTCAAGGGTGTGCATAGAAAGGGAAGTGTAGCATAGGCTTCAGCCTGTGTCGGGCCTGGTGAATCCCCGCGGGGTGTCTGCTGCTGTAACTGTGCTCAAACGCGCAGGGTTTCCGGCATCGTCACAAAATCCCCCAGCCGACGGCTGACACCTGTGCCGTCGCCAGCTAAGCCCGCGCCGCTAGCGCCGCCCGCACGGAGCCGTGGCGCTGGAGCAGCTCAGCAGCTTCCGGCTGCCCGATTTGCAACTCGTCCATCAGCATCTTTTCGCCCCGGTCTACCAGCTTGGCGTTGCTGAGCTGCATGTCCACCATCTTATTGCCTTTCACCCGACCCAGCCGGATGAACGTGGCGGTGGTGAGCATGTTGAGGGCCAGTTTCTGGCCGGTGCCGGCCTTCAGGCGAGTGCTACCCGTCACGAACTCGGGGCCCGTTACCACTTCCACCGGAAACTCGGCCACGGCCGCTACCTGGGAACCGGCATTGCACACGATGCAGCCCGTGGCCAGTCCGTGCTGCCGGGCCTGCTCCAGCCCGCCAATCACGTAAGGCGTGCGGCCAGAAGCGGCAATGCCTACTACAATGTCCTTGTCGTTGATGTTGTGGGCCTGCAGATCCAGCCACGCCTGCTGCGCGTCATCCTCGGCGTTTTCCACGGCCTTGCGGATGGCTTTGTCGCCGCCCGCAATCAGGCCCACCACCAGCCCGTGCGGCACGCCAAACGTGGGCGGGCATTCCGAGGCATCCAGCACACCCAAACGCCCGCTGGTGCCCGCCCCGATGTAGAACAGCCGCCCGCCCGCGCCCAGCCGGGCCACGGTGGCTTCCACCAGGGCCTCCAGCTGCGGCAGTGCTTTCGCCACCGCCTGCGGTACCGTCTGATCGACGCTGTTCATACCCGCCAGCAGCTCCTGCGTGGAAAGGGTTTCCAGATGGTTGAAGAGAGACGGGCTTTCGGTGGTGCTCATATAGGAGGCGATGAGGTAATGGGGTGATGAGGTAATGGGGTGATTAAGTAATGGAGGATGAGTTGGTAGGGTGATGTGGTGACGAAGCTGCTTTGATGGCGCAACTACCTCATCACTCTATTACCTCATTCCTTCATCACCAAGTCACGCTAGCTGCCCGATAACGGAGAATTTATCGAATACGTTGGGTGTGTGGGGCGCGTCGTGGTCCAGTTCCTTGGTCAGGTCCTGGCCGGCCCAGTGCTCGTAATGGTTTCCGCGCTTCCAGAGGCGCGAGCGGGTCACGTCGTAGATCAGCCCTCGGTAGGCCACCCAAATTTCGTCGCGGTCCTGGCCGTTGCGCAGCGCCAGCTGGCCTTTGGTGTACTTGGGGAGGGGTTCGTTTTCCGGTTCCCGTTTTTCGTTTTTCGGACTACTAGCAAATGAGGGGTTATCCATGAAGCGAACAACAAAAAACGAAGTGCGAAAAACGAATCAGCCCAGCAGTGCCTGGGTCAGAATCCAGCGGTTGGGCAAGTCGCCTTGGGCGGCGCGGAAGTAGTCTTCGTAGCTGCACGGCACGATGCGCTTGACGTCGCTGTCGGCCATGCTTTCCACCTCCAGCCACCACTTCTCGGTGTGGCGGCTTTTGTAGAAGACCAGCTTGCCCGGGGTGCCGGGCAGGCCCACGGCGTAGCGCACAAAGCGGCGGCTCTGGAAGTCGGTTTCACGGCGGCGGTGGTAGTAGCCTTCCACAAAGTACCACAGCATGGTGGCCAGCGTGGAAGCGGCCAGGCCGTGCGTGTCGTAGTCGGGGCGGTATCCGTAGAGGCCGAAGGAGCTGAGCTGGTCGTTGTGGCCGGCGTACCAGGCCAGCTTGGCGGCTTCCTCGTTGGTGAGGCCGAAGGGGTTGGCCGGGTAGTAGCCAGGCGCATCGTTCCAGCGTAGCGCCGCCACATCGAAGCTCACGAAGTCGGCCTGGCGCAGCAGCGGCTCGGCCTGCCGGATATCGTCGCGCACCTGGCCTACGCGTAGGGTTTCAAAGTGCAGCTTTTCCAGCGCCGCCAGCACGTCTGGGGCTACCAAGTACTGTTGGTGGGCTAGCTGGGCAAAGTTGAATAGGAAGCTGGGCTCGTGCACAAGCATGCGGCGCAGGTGGCTTTCTTCAGGGGCCGCGCAATCCTGCTCGGCCATGTCCACGCGCGCATCCACCGTGGCAAAGCTCACGGGCCGGTCCAGGGTTTCGTAGGCCAGAAACTGCCCGTAGTCGAGGTCGTGGGAGCCGCCCAGCAGAATCGGGACGGTGCCGTGCTCCAGCAGCGCCGCAATGATTTCGCGCAGGCGCTGGTAGGTGTCTTCCAGCGTGAGGCCGGGCCGCAGGTTGCCCAAATCGACGATGCGGGCCGGGCCGGTGCCTTTCTGCAGCTGGTAGAAACGCCGCCGCACTTCGTCGGCGCCCTGGGTGGCGGGGGCGCCGGCGGCACTGCCGCGCCACTCGTCCAGGCCAATCAGCGCAAGGTCGGCGGCCCGCCAGTCCGGGAAGGTATCCAGGAAAGGCGTGGCATAAGCGGCCAGAACAGTAGCGCTAGCCGAAGAGGGTAGAAGTTCTTCGCGGAGCGGATCGAAAAAGATGGCCAGATTCATCGGGCGCGGGAGGGTGCAGACTCGTACAAAGCTACAGAAATAGCCGCCAAGGGCCTATCATCCGTGGCATAACTGGGCCGTGGGTTTAGGCAATAAGCGGAAAAAGTGCTTATTTAAGCAGCATTTTCGGCATTACCTGCTTTGCCAGGCCGTATCGGATGCATCGTTGCCTCTCTACTCTCTCTTGACCAACCCCACCAGTGTCCGCTCCCCGCATGGATATCCGCCGTACGTTCGACTTGCTGCCCCAGCTGCAGCAGAAGTATAACAAGCCCGACTGCTTCGCCTACAAGCTCAACGGCCAGTATACCCCTATTAGCACCGATACCGTCATCGAGAAAGTCAACCAGGTGAGCCTGGGCCTGCGCAGCCTCGGCATCGGCAAGGATGATAAGGTGGCTATCATTTCGATGAACCGGCCGGAGTGGATGTTTGCCGATT
The DNA here is from genome assembly GCF_000737515.1 of Hymenobacter sp. APR13. Lineage (NCBI taxonomy): Bacteria > Pseudomonadati > Bacteroidota > Cytophagia > Cytophagales > Hymenobacteraceae > Hymenobacter > Hymenobacter sp. APR13. The sequence goes on along the minus strand of NZ_CP006587.1, from coordinate 1,409,609 downwards.
TCGGCATTGCGCAGCTAGGCGCCACCAGCGTGCCCATGTACCCCAGCATCACGGTGGAAGACTACAAGTACATCTTCACCGATGCCGGCGTAAAGGCCGTTTTCGTGTCGGATCAGAAGCTGTATGACAAGGTAAAGGAAGCCACCGAGGGCCTGGATATTCCGGCGCAGAACGTCTTCACCTTCGATGAAGTAGGCGGCGCCCGCCACTTCAATGAGCTGCTGGAGCTGGGCAAAAAGGGCAACCCCGCCGACCTGGAGCCGATTAAAGCCGCCGTGGAGCCCAGTGACCTGCTCACGCTGATTTACACCTCCGGCACCACCGGCCAGCCCAAAGGTGTAATGCTGAGCCACAACAACATCCTCAGCAACTGCCGCAACGCTCAGCGCTTCGTGCCCGTCACGGAAAACGACAAGGCCCTGAGCTTCCTGCCGCTCTGCCACATCTTCGAGCGGATGGTGACGCACATCTACCTGCTCAACGGCGTGAGCATCTACTATGCTGAGAGCATGGAAACCATTGCCGACAACCTGCGCGAGGTGAAGCCCGAAATCTTCACCACCGTGCCGCGCCTGCTGGAAAAGGTGTACGACAAGATTGTGGCCAAAGGCCACGAGCAAACCGGCGTCAAGAAAAGCCTGTTCTTCTGGGCCCTCAACTTGGGCCTAAAATACGACAACCAGAAGGACGGCGGCTTCCTGTATAATACGCAGCTGGCCCTGGCCAACAAACTTATCTTCAGCAAGTGGCGCGAGGCGCTGGGCGGCAACCTGCGCTGCATCGTGAGCGGCGGTGGGGCGCTGCAGCCGCGTTTGGCCCGCGTATTCTGGGCCGGTGGCATCCGGGTGATGGAAGGCTACGGCCTCACCGAAACCTCGCCAGTAATTGCCGTGGGCGGCTACGAGCCCGAAAACAACATGATTGGCACCGTAGGCCCTATCATCGACAACACCGAGGTGAAAATTGCCCAGGACGGCGAAATTCTCACCAAGTCGGAGTCGGTGATGCTGGGCTACTATAACAAGCCTGAACTGACGGCCAAGGAGTTCGATGCCGATGGCTGGTTCCACACCGGCGACATCGGGGAGATGGTGGAAGGCAAATTCCTGAAAATCACCGACCGGAAAAAGGAGATGTTCAAGACCTCGGGCGGCAAGTACATTGCCCCGCAGGTCATTGAAGGTAAGCTCAAGGAGTCGCCACTGGTGGAGCAGTGTATGGTGGTCGGCGACGGCCAGAAGTTCGCCTCCGCCCTCGTCATCCCCGCCTTCGACGACCTGAAGGGCTGGTGCAAGCGTAACGGCGTGGACTGCAACTGCTCCAACGAGGAGCTGGTGAAGAACGAGAAGGTGGTGAAGATGTACAATGAGCTGGTGAACAAGTACAACTCTGGCTTTGCGCAGTGGGAGCAGGTGAAGCGCATTGCCCTGCTACCCCAGCTCTGGACCGTGGAAACCGGCGAGATGACGCCCACCATGAAGGTGAAGCGCAAAATCATCACCCAAAACAACCAGGAAATCATCGAGGGCATTTACCAGAACGCCGAGAAGCCGGCCGGGGCCGGCGGCCACTAGGTTCGGCGGCCGCAACTGCCTGGCCCATAACGGCCCGTCTACCGCTTTGCGGTGGGCGGGCCGTTTGTTTTGGTGGCAATTGGCACTGTGTTTGCAAAACGAAAAATAGTTCCAACCCACAAAAACTATTTTACTCCGATGATGAAAAAGTATCTATCTCTGAGCTGCATGGTGGTCGGTAGCCTAGCTGTATTGAGCGGTTGCAGCAAATCCGAAGCAGACAGCCCAACGCCCGCCGCCACTGGGGCCACCGTGTCGGGGGTGGTGCTGGCCCAAGATGAGGTGCTGCGCCCGCTGGGCAAAGCCGGCACTACCGTGCAGGTAGAAGGGCTGAATAAACAGGTCGTAACGGATGAGCAGGGCAACTATGAGCTGAAAAACATCGAGCCAGGCCGGCATGTGCTCAATGTCAGTCGGGCCGGGATGGGTACGCTGCGCTACGAGCTCGAAGTAAAAAGCCCGGCCCCGGTTGCCTTCCCCACCATCACGCTGGATCAGCAGAGCAGCACGCAGGTGACCAGCCTGACGCCGGTAAGCAAAACGAGCAACTCGCTGCCCGATGAGGTAGCAGCGTTTGAGTGCCAGGTAGCGTACAACCCACAACTATACCCCGCCCCCAAAATGTACGCTGTGCGGCTGTACGTGGGCAAAACGAGCGACGTGAGCAACGTCCGGTATCTGGAGTCTTCGCAGATCAGCGCCAGTGAAAGCACCCCGGCCCCGGCCGTGCGGGGCACAGCCAAGTTGCGGCTGGCCTTCCATGCCTCCTCCCTGAGGAGCCTGGGGTTTGCCAGCGGAGAAAAAGTGCATCTGGTAGCCTATGGTTCTGCCAAGGACGTACAAGGCGGGGGCATCGGGCGGGAAGCCTTCTACTTCGAGCCCTATGTGCTGAACCCGGCAACCGGCCAGATTCAGCGGGTAGAAGCCAACCTGAACGCCAACCCCGTACGAGCCGACTTCACGATGCCCTAAGCCCGGCCGGAGCCACGTCTTGCTGTGGCCCGCGCTGCCAGCCGGTGAGGCTGACGGCGCGGGCCAAACTTTTTTTGGCTAACTTAGTATGCAAGCATAACAGTTTTCTGTATGTTTACCGGACTTGCAGTACCCTCCCATGACTCCCGAAGAAACCGTCGATTATAACATCAAGGTTGCCTGGCACGCCATTTCGCGTATGTACAATACGCAGGCCGCCAAGCACGACATCACCACGAGCATTGGCTTCGTGCTGCTGAACATCGACCAGGAAAACGGCACGCCCGCTACCAAGATAGCCCCATTGCTCGGCCTAGAAACCCGCTCCCTCACGCGCATTCTGCGCTCGATGGAGGAAAAGGGACTCATTTATAAACAGGCCGACACCCAGGACAAACGCTCGGTGCGCATCTTCCTGACCGAGGAAGGCCTGCGCGGCAAGGAAATTTCCCGCCAGACGGTGCGCCACTTCAACCTGAAGGTACGCGAGAAAATCCCGCAGAGCGAACTGAACGTGTTCTTTAAGGTAGTAGCCCAGATTACGGGCATGATTGAGGGCAAAACCCTCTACGACGACTTCAAACTGAAACCCCTGCGCTCCGAGTCGCCGGCCTAGCCGGGCGGTTAGCTATTGGCACCTGGCTGATAGCTTTCTTGTTTTCCGCCGGTACTGCCCGTGGAAACGTAGAGCCAACAACTCGGCATGACGAGTACTTTCAACCAGATGCTGGCGGCTTGTAGCTGACAGCCTGAAGCTTACATAAAACTTATTTCTTCCCACCTCATTCCTCCCCACGAATGAACCGTACCATCAAAAAAGTAGCCGTATTGGGCTCCGGGGTGATGGGCTCGCGCATTGCGTGCCACTTCGCCAACATCGGTGTGCAGGTACTGCTGCTCGACATTGCGCCCAAGGAGCTGCTGCCCGCCGAGGAGGCCAAAGGCCTAAAGCTGGACAACCCGGCCGTGAAGAACCGCATCGTGAATGCCTCGTTGCAGGCAGCTGTAGCGGCCAATCCGTCGCCGCTGTACCGCAAGGCCGACGCCGCGCGCATCAAGACCGGCAACTTTGACGATAACCTCAAGGATATTACCGGCTGCGACTGGACGATTGAGGTGGTAGTGGAACGTCTCGACATCAAAAAGAGCCTGTTTGAGCGCGTAGAGCAGTACCGCAAGCCTGGTACGCTTATCACCTCGAACACCTCGGGCATTCCGATTCACATGATGACGGAAGGTCGTTCCGACGACTTCCGCAAGCACTTCTGCGGCACACACTTCTTCAACCCGCCGCGCTACCTGAAGCTGCTCGAAATCATCCCGACGCCGGAAACCGACAAGTCGGTGGTGGATTTCCTGATGCACTACGGCGACCTGTACCTGGGCAAAACCACGGTGCTAGCCAAGGATACCCCGGCCTTCATTGCCAACCGCGTGGGCGTTTTCGCCATCATGGACGTGGTGCAGGTGATGAGCGAGCTGGGCCTGACGGTGGAAGAAGTGGACAAGCTGACCGGGCCGGTTATCGGCCACGCCAAGTCGGCCACGTTCCGCACCTCCGACGTGGTAGGTCTGGATACGATGATCAACGTGGCCAACGGCCTCGCCCAGAACCTGCCCAACGACGAAGCCAAGCACGTGTTTCAGCTGCCCGACTTCATCAAGAAGATGGCCGAGAACAAGTGGCTAGGCGACAAAACCGCCCAGGGCTTCTACAAAAAAGTGAAGGGCGCCGGCGGCAAGTCGGAAATTCAGGCCCTCGACCTGAACACGCTGGAGTACAAGCCCAGCCAGAAGGTGAAGTTTGCCACCCTGGAAGCCACCAAGCCGATTGAAAAGCTGGCGGACCGCTTCAAGGTGCTGGCCGCCGGCAAAGACAAAGCCGGGGACTTCTACCGCAAGACCTTCGCGGGCCTGTTTGCCTACGTGAGCAACCGGATTCCGGAAATTACCGACTCGCTCTACAAGATTGACGACGCCCTGCGCGCTGGCTTCGGCTGGGACCTGGGCCCCTTCGAAACCTGGGATGCCCTGGGCGTGCAGAAGGGCCTGGAGCTGGCCAAGGCCGAAGGCAAAACCGTAGCGCCGTGGATAGAGGAGATGGTAGCCGCCGGCCACACTGCCTTCTACAAAGTGAGCGAAGCAGGCGTGAAGCAGTTCTACGACATCGAGTCGAAGAGCTACCAGGCCATTCCGGGCATGGAGAACTTCATCATTCTGGATAACATGCGCGCCACGGGCAAAGTGCTGTGGAAAAACGCCGGGGCCTCGGTGCTCGATATGGGCGACGGTATCCTGAACGTGGAATTCCACTCGAAAATGAATGCGCTGGGTTCCGACGTCATCCAAGGCCTGCTGAAAGGCGTGGAGCTGGCCGAAAAGGACTTCCGCGGCCTCGTGGTGGGCAACGACGCGCCGAATTTCTCGGCCGGGGCCAATCTGGGCCTCGTGTACATGTTCGCGCTGGACCAAGAGTACGACGAGCTGAACCTGATGATTGCCCAGTTCCAGCAGGCCATGATGCGGATGCGCTACAGCAGCATTCCGGTGGTGGGCGCACCCCACGGCCTGGCCCTGGGCGGCGGCTGCGAGCTGAACCTGCACTGCGACCGGGTGGTTGCGGCGGCCGAAACCTACATGGGCCTCGTGGAATTCGGCGTGGGCCTGATTCCGGGCGGCGGCGGCACCAAAGAAATGACGTTGCGCACCGCCCTCAAGTACGAGGAAGGTGAGCCGGAGTACAACCTGCTGCGCAACGCCTTCATGACGGTAAGCACCGCCAAGGTATCCACCTCGGCCCATGAAGCCTTCGATTTGGGCTTCCTGCGCCGCGGCGATGAAGTGGTGGTGAATTCCAACCGCGTACTGGCCCAGGCCAAAGCCGCCGCCATTGAGCTGGCCGAGGACGGCTACACCCAGCCGCTGCAGAAAACCAACATCAAGGTGCAGGGCAAAGGCGCCCTGGGCATGTTCCTGACCGGCGTACACGCCATGAAGGAAGGCCGCTACATCTCCGACCACGACGTGAAAATTGCCAACAAGCTGGCCTACATCATGTGCGGCGGCGACCTGAGCAGCCCCACCGAAGTATCGGAGCAGTACCTGCTGGACCTGGAGCGCGAAGCCTTCCTCAGCCTCACCGGCGAGCGGAAAACGCTGGAGCGGATTCAGAGCATCCTGACCACCGGCAAACCCTTGAGAAACTAGAGCTAAAAACTAGTTCCCCTCCTTGGAAAGGAGGGGCTAGGGGTGGTTGAATGACGTCAGAACAATACTAGAGCTAACTCTAACCATCGTTCAACCAGTCAACCACCCCCAACCCCTCCTTTCCAAGGAGGGGAGCTAGCCTACCTCTACTTCCCCACCTTCTCTAAGACTTGAAACCATGAACGCATATATCGTAGCCGGTTACCGCACGGCCGTTGGCAAGGCCAACCGTGGCGGTTTCCGCTTCACCCGCCCCGATGACCTCGCCGCCGACGTCATCAAGCACCTGGTGGCCTCGGTGCCCCAGCTGGACCCTACCCGCATCGACGACGTGATTGTGGGCAACGCCGTACCGGAGGCCGAGCAGGGCCTGCAGATGGGCCGCCTGATTTCGCTGCTGGCGCTGCCAATGAACGTGTCGGGCCTCATCGTGAACCGCTACTGCGGTTCCGGCGTGGAAACCATTGCCATGGCTGCCGGTAAAATTGCTGCCGGCATGGCCGACTGCATCGTGGCCGGTGGTACCGAAAGCATGAGCCTGGTGCCCACCGTGGGCTGGAAAACCGTGCCCAACTACAACCTGGCCCAGCAGCACCCCGATTACTACCTCGGCATGGGCCTCACCGCCGAAGCCGTGGCCCAGGATTACGGCATCACCCGCGAAGACCAGGACCAGTTTGCCTACAACTCGCACCAGAAGGCCATCAAAGCCATTCAGGAAGGCAAGTTCAAGGAGCAGATTGTGCCCGTAACCGTGGAGGAAACCTACCTCGACCAGGCCACCGGCAAAAAGAAAACCCGCTCGTTTGTAGTCGATACCGACGAAGGGCCCCGCGCCGATACTTCCCTGGAGGCGCTGGGCAAGCTGCGTCCCGTGTTTGCCGCCAACGGCTCCGTTACGGCCGGTAACTCCTCGCAGACTTCCGACGGTGCCGCTTTCGTCATTGTGATGTCGGAGCGCATGGTGAAGGAGCTGAATCTGGAGCCGATTGCCCGCATGGTGACCTACGCCACCGAAGGCATCGACCCACGCATCATGGGCATGGGCCCCATCAAGGCCGTGCCGAAGGCGCTGCGCCAGGCCGGCATGAAGCTCCAGGACATCGACCTGTTCGAGCTGAACGAGGCCTTCGCCTCCCAGAGCCTCGCCGTAATGCGCGAGCTGGACATGGACCAGAGCAAAGTGAACGTGAACGGCGGCGCTATTGCCCTCGGTCACCCGCTGGGCTGCTCCGGCGCCAAGCTCAGCATCCAACTGTTCCACGAGCTGCGCGCCCGGGGTCAGAAGTACGGCATGGTAACCGCCTGCGTAGGCGGTGGCCAGGGCGTAGCCGGCATCTACGAGCTGCTGAAGTAATAATGTAGCATAAGCTTTAGCTTGTGCCGTGGGCGGGCCGAAGCCCAGCTTCGGACGGAAAACTCAGCCGCTCACGGCACAAGCCAAAGCTGCGTGGTCAGAACGTGTAGAGACGCAATAGTTGGAGTCTCGTCGTTGAACGACTGGCACCGCGCATATTAAACAACATCAGCAACGGCGAGACTCCAGCTATTGCGTCTCTACACGTTCTGCCGAACCGCAAAAAGAAACCCCACATTAAACTGGGGTTTTCTTTTCGTGAACTAGTCGGCAAGCATAACAAATTTTTGTATCTTTCGGTACGACAAAACAACGGGGCTTACTTGCCGGTAAATAGTAGGTAAGCCGAGTAGTTTCTCTTCTTTTTGACTTCGAATTTTCCCACATCAACCCTCACCCGGTCATGGAAGTAACCAACCAACTTGTGAAAGGCGGCGAGTTTATCATCAAGGAAACCGACGCCCAAGACGTATTCACGCCCGCCGATTTTTCGGAGGAGCAGAACATGATGCACCAGACCGCTCTCGACTTCGTGGAGAAGGAGGTGACGCCGCTGCTGGACCGCCTCGATAACCACGAGGAAGGCCTCATGCGCGGCCTGATGGAAAAGGCCGGCGAGCTGGGCCTGTTCGGCGTGAGCGTACCCGAGCAATATGGCGGATTGGACATGGACTTCCCCACGTCGCTGCGCGTGACGGAGGGTGTGGGTGGTGGCCACTCGTTCCCGGTGGCTTTCGCGGCCCACACGGGTATTGCCATGCTGCCCATTCTGTACTTCGGCAACGAGGAGCAGAAAGCCAAGTACCTGCCCGGCCTCACCAACGGCGAGCTGATGGGTGCCTACTGCCTCACCGAGCCCGGCTCCGGTTCCGACGCTCTGGGCGCCAAAACCAAAGCCATGCCCACCGAGGACGGCGAGCATTACGTGCTCAACGGCCAGAAAATGTGGATTACGAACGGTGGTTTCGCCGACGTATTCATTGTGTTTGCTCAGGTGGACGGTGACAAGTTCACCGGCTTCATCATCGAGAAAGAAACGCCCGGCCTGAGCCTCGGCAACGAGGAGCACAAGATGGGCATCAAGGGTTCCTCGACCCGTCAGGTGTTCCTGTCCGACGTGAAAGTGCCGAAATCGGCGGTGCTGGGCGAGATTGGCAAAGGCCACCTCATTGCCTTCAACATCCTGAACATCGGCCGCATCAAGCTGGCCGCGGCTTGCCTGGGTGCTACCAAAATGGCTTCCACGCTGAGCGTGAAATACGCCAACGAGCGGGTGCAGTTCAAGCTGCCCATCAGCAAGTTCGGCGCTATCAAGTATAAGCTGGCCCAGCAGGCCGTGCGGATCTACGCCGTAGAATCGGCTATTTACCGCGCCGGCATGGACATCTACCGCATGGAGCAGGAGCTGCTCGGCAAAGGCCAGAGCCACAACGAAGCCCTGCTGGGTGCTGCCCGCGAGTTTGCCGTGGAGTGTGCCCTGCTGAAAGTAGAAGGCTCGGAAGTGCTCGACTACGTGGTGGACGAAGGCGTGCAGATCTACGGTGGCTACGGCTTCTCGGCCGACTACCCGATGGACCGCGCTTACCGGGATTCGCGCATCAACCGCATCTTCGAGGGCACCAACGAAATCAACCGCATGCTGCTCGTGGACATGATCCTGAAAAAGGGTCTGAAAGGCGAGCTGGACCTGATGGGCCCCGCCCAGGCCGTGCAGCAGGAGCTGATGGCTATTCCGGACTTCAACCTGGAAGAAGAAACCGGCCTGTTCGCCGCCGAGAAAAAGACCATTGCCAAGCTGAAAAAGGCCATCCTGATGGTAGCTGGTACGGCTGTGCAGAAGTACATGAACTCGCTCGCCAAAGAGCAGGAAGTACTGATGAACATTGCCGACATGGCCATCAAGGTGTACACCGCCGAGAGCACCCTTCTGCGCGTGGAGAAGGAAGCCGCCGCCAAAGGCGAGGAGGCCGTTTCGACGCAGATCGACATTGCCCGCGTGTACCTCTACGACACCGTGGACCAGGTGAATAAGTTCGGCAAAGACGCCATCGGCACCATGACCGAGGGTGACGAGCAGCGCCTGCTGGCCATGGGCCTGAAGCGCTTCACCAAAGCCGACCTCTACAACGCCAAGGAAGCTCGTCGCCGCATCGCCGACAAGCTGATTGCCGTCAACGAGTACGCCTACTAAATCACGGATTTAGCCGGATTCATCGGATTTCATGAATGTTGCAGGCGGTGCTGGCAGGCGCTTTCTGCGAGTTGTGAAACCGATGAGAATCTGAAAAACCGCAAGCCGCTCCCGTTTCGGGGGCGGCTTGCTGCGTTTTGGGCCGGTTGTCATTCCGACCAAAGGGAGGAATCTGGGTGAAGCTACCCGAACGGTGTAGAGACGCAATATTTTGCGTCTCATCGTTGAACGGTACCGTCAAACGATTGACATAGCAACATCAGCAACGACGAGACGCAAAATATTGCGTCTCTACCAACTCAGCACAACGCCGACGGCCGGGCTGCCGTTTGCAGAGGCATATTCCACCTTCAACTCCCTCCAGCTATGGCCAACGAACAGGTACAGGGTAAAGACTTTTACGAGAGCGTGCTGCGGTTTTACGACCACGCGGCCAGCTTCTCCAAGCTCGACCCCGGCATCATCGCCCAAATCCGGGCCTGCAACAGCATTTACAAGGTGAACTTCCCAGTGGAAGTGGACGGCCACGTGCAGGTGTTCGAGGGTATCCGGGTGCAGCACAGCCACCACAAATTGCCCAGCAAGGGCGGCATCCGCTACAGCGTGTACGTGGACGAGGAGGAGGTAATGGCCCTGGCAACCCTGATGACGTTCAAATGTGCCCTGGTGGACGTGCCCTTCGGCGGCGCGAAAGGCGGCGTGAAAATCAATCCGCGCACTACGCCCGTGAACATCCTGGAGCGCGTGACGCGGCGCTACGCCACGGAGCTGATCAAAAAGAACCTCATCGGTCCCGGTATGGACGTGCCGGCTCCCGACTACGGCACCGGCAGCCGCGAAATGGCTTGGATTGCCGATACTTACCAAACCTTCAAGTACGGCGACACCAACGCCCTGGGCTGCGTAACCGGCAAGCCGGTCGGGCAGGGGGGAATCCGGGGGCGGACCGAGGCCACGGGCCTGGGCGTGTTCTACGGCCTGCGCGAGCTGTTGCTGGACGAGCCGATGCTGGCCAAAGTGGGCCTGAGCAGCGGGGTAGCCGGTAAGCGCATCATCGTGCAGGGACTGGGCAACGTGGGCTACTACGCGGCCAAGTTCTGCCAGGAAGCCGGCGCCCTCATCATCGGTATTGCCGAGCGGGAAGGCGGCGTGTTCAGCGAAGCCGGCCTCAACGTGGAAGCCCTGTTTCAGCACCGCCAGCAAACGGGCTCGGTGCTGGGCTTCGCCGGGGCCGAGGACGTGGCTGAGTCGCTGGACCTGCTGGAGCGGGAGTGCGACGTGCTGATTCCGGCCGCGCTGGAAAACCAGATCCACGAAGGCAACGCCGACCGTATCAAGGCCAAAATCATTGCCGAAGGGGCGAACGGCCCCACCACTCAGGCCGCCGAGCAAATCCTGCTCGCCAAGGGCGTCATCATTCTGCCCGACCTCTACCTCAACGCCGGCGGCGTGACGGTATCCTATTTCGAGTGGCTGAAAAACCTGTCGAACGTGCGCTTTGGCCGCATGGGCAAGCGGGCCGAGGAAGGAGCCATGCGCCGGCTGGTGGAAACCATTGAGCGCACCACCGGCAAAACCATCAGCCCCCAGGAGCGCCAGCTAATCGTGCACGGCGCCGACGAAATCGACCTGGTGCATTCCGGTCTTGAGGACACCATGATTACTGCTTATCATTCCATCCGCAAGGTAATGGACGATGTGCCCGGCATCACCGACCTGCGCACCGCTGCCTTCTACAGCGCCATCGAGAAAATCGGTGTGAGCTACCAGTCCCTCGGCATCTTCCCGTAAGCCAAGGCGGATATCTGCCTACAAAAAAGCCGCTCCTATTTCCAGGAGCGGCTTTTTTGTATAATAAATCTGTCATCCTGAGCGAAGCGAAGGACCTTACCACGCATGAACAATTCGTCGCAACGTGATAAGGTCCTTCGCTTCGCTCAGGATGACAGAGGAGAGTGGTTACTTCACCACAATCTTGTTCAGCATAAGGGCCGCTGACTTTTTGCTGGGGCGGCTCACGCCGATAAGGGTTTTGGCATCCAGCCAGCCGGTAAAATCCTTCACGTAGGACGGGTTCTGGTCGGCGGCCACGTTCAGGCCCAGGCCTTTCGGATCCGATACCACGCCCGTCTGCACGTTCACGCGGCGCAGGTACAGGTCCGACTTGTTCTTGAGCTTCTCCCAGGTCACTACCTGCACCTCGGGCCCAAACACGGCCGCCCGGTAGCCAATGCTGCTGTAGCCTTCCGTTGCGGGGGCCACTTGGTCCTTGCCGATGATACTATGCCAGGTGGGCGACTGGAACTCGTTGTAGCCGAACAGGTGCAGCTCGCGGGTGTGGCCGGGCGAATCGTCGCCGCCTTCCTCATACTTCTTCTCGGCCGCTACTACCAGCTGTTTGTCATCGGTAAGCAGCAGATCGGTGAGGTACACGTCTTCGAGGCGCTTGGCGGCGCTGTCGTTGGCCTTGTTGACTTCGGCCAAATACTCGGGCGTGAACTTGAACTCGGGCGCAAACTTCATGTCGCCCTCAGCCGAAAAATCGAACTTCACCACCTTCAGGCTGTGGTAGAGGCCGCTTTCACGCTCGTTGCAGATGGCGGCGGCGTACAGCGTGTTGTCGGGCAGCAGGCGAAAGCGCGTATCAAACACGTTCACCACCTTGCCCCCAAACACCCCGCCCACGGCCACTGACATCACCTTGATATCCTTGGTATCGTTGCGGTAGCAGCGAACGGCCAGCTTCTTCATCTCGTCGCTCACCAGCGTCACGTACTGCGTACCGTCGTTGCCAACGTGCACCGTGGTGGAAAACAACGCGCCCTGGTCGCTGAAGTCGTAGAGGCGGTCTTTGAGCTTGGTGAGCTTTTCGTCGTAGATGCTGGCGTTGATGCTCTTGATTTGGGTTTCGCGGGTGAGGTAGCGCCACGCCACCAGCTTGGTGCCATCGGGGGAGAAGGCCAGGCCGGGGCGCCGGTCGCGGGCGCCGGTTTCGGTGAGCTTCTTCAGCGGGGCTTTCTGGCCGTTACTCAGCTCTATGAACTGTGCCGACAGCGACTGTGCCGTTGCGGTCTTCTGGTAGATAACCACCGTTGCCTGGGTAGCGCCACTGGTAAAGCCGTCGACGGCTTGGTCGGCAGTGAGGGGCAGCGAGGTGCTCCAGAGGCGCTTGAGGTCGGCATCGTAGCGTTCTACGGCGTACTCCGTAGCCGATTTGTGCGCCAAAATAAGAAACCCACCAGCGGGAAGCGCCAAGGTTTTTTGCGGGATCCGCTGGTTGTAACGGTCTTCGCTTCGCTCGGGTAAGTAGCTGAACGCCGCTGACTTTACCTTTTGTGCGTATCCTGTTTCCGGGCGTAGCAGGCTGCTGGCAGCAAGCAGGCTAGTTATCAACACGTGTTTCAAATCCACGGATAAGTTGGGTTAAATGAAGAAATGTATGAAAGCCCGAAAAATGTACTCTCCAAAGGTATCCAACTCCAGGCGCATGCCGTACACGCCCCACAATCAGAAAGGCAGTCGGCCACCTGATAACGATTTGGTAATGCATCAATAACGCTGAGGTGGTCATTCCTCGCACGTTTGTTGGTTTTCTTTGCGGAGTGGCCGGCCCGCTTTTACGGCTACCGGAAAAAACCAGTCAGCTAACGAAAGCAAAAAAAGGCGTTACCAATCGTTCAATCAACACATTTCAGCAATAACAGGCTAATTGAATTCTTTGAATATGTGGCAGATACGCGCTGCTGCCTAGTCTAATCAAGAATTTGGCCCTAACTTTGTCACGCCGCGCTCTTACCAGCCGGAAAGCTACCCATCAATATGAAATCTTTACTTCGTTTCTTTCTTCTCTTTGCGCTCATCATCATTGGGAAATTTGCCAAAGAGCCTGCCGGCTTCTCTGACCTGACCAAAGCCATGCAGGCAATGGAAGGGGCTCCTATCAGCCCGGTATTGCTGCTGCAGAAGCCCAACGTCCAGACCGGCTCCCCGGCGGGGGAATTTGAGCTGTGGCAACCCACTTCCTCGACTGCTAATGCAGCAACCAGCTTTCAATAGAATTCGGTAAGCGACTTCACTAGTCGCTTTTTTTATGCCCGCGCATTTGGTTGTGGCTGCCAGCTAGCTGATGCGGCTCCAGTTCACGGCTGTAGCCGGCAGGCTCTCGATGTGACGGCGGATGGCCTGGTTTTCGGGCTTCACCAGGTCAGGGTCTTCGGCCAGGATGGCCTGTGCGGCGGCGCGGCTTTCGCTCAGGATGCGGCCGTCTTTGGCCAGATCGGCAATGAGCAGATCCAGCACGCCGCTTTGCTGGGTGCCCATCAGGTCGCCGGGGCCGCGCAGCTTGAGGTCGATGTCGGCAATTTCGAAGCCGTTGTTGGTGCGCACCATCGTTTCGATGCGGGTGCGCGAGTCCTTGCTGAGCTTGTAGCCGCTCATCAGGATGCAGTAGCTCTGGTCGGCGCCCCGGCCCACGCGGCCGCGCAGCTGGTGCAGCTGCGAGAGGCCGAACCGCTCGGTGCTTTCAATCACCATTACGGAGGCGTTGGGCACATTCACGCCCACCTCGATTACGGTGGTGGCCACCATAATCTGGGTTTCGTTTTTCACGAAGCGCTGCATTTCGGCGTCCTTTTCGGCAGCACTCATGCGGCCGTGTACGATGCTGATTTGGAACTCAGGGAAGGCGCGGGCCACGCTTTCGTAGCCGTCCATGAGGTCCTTGTAGTCGGCCATGGTTTCGCTTTCCTCGATGAGCGGGTACACGATGTACACCTGCCGGCCCAGCTTGATCTGGTCGCGCAGGAAGCCAAATACCTTGAGGCGGTTGCTGTCGAAGCGGTGCACCGTCACGATGGGCTTGCGGCCGGCCGGCAGCTCGTCAATCACCGACACATCCAGGTCGCCGTAGAGCGTCATGGCCAGGGTGCGCGGAATGGGCGTGGCCGTCATCACCAACACGTGCGGAATTACGTGGGGGTTTTTCTGCCAGAGCTTGGAGCGCTGCGCCACCCCGAAACGGTGCTGCTCGTCCATAATGGTCAGACCCAGGTTCTTGAACTGCACCACGTCTTCGAGCAACGCGTGGGTGCCCACCAGCATATGCAGCTCGCCGGAGCGCAGCTGCTCGTGCAGCACGCGCCGCTCGGCGGTACGGCTGCTGCCCGTGAGCTTCCCGATTTTCAGGCCCAGCAGGTCGGCAAAGCCCTTCAGGCCCACGTAGTGCTGGTCGGCCAGGATTTCGGTGGGGGCCATCAGACAGCTTTGCGCGCCGTTGTCGGCGGCCATGAGCATGCTGATGAAGGCCACGATGGTTTTGCCCGAGCCCACGTCGCCCTGCAGCAGCCGGTTCATCTGCTGGCCCGCGCAGAAGTCCTTGTAGATGTCGTGAATGACGCGCTTCTGCGCCCCGGTGAGGTCGAAGGGCATCACGTTCTTGTAGAAATGCACCAGCGTGGGCACCTCCTTGAAGATTTGGCCGGCCAGCGTGACCTTGCGCTGGTCGCGCTGGCGCAGTAGCTTGAGCTGCACGTAAAACAGCTCCTCGAACTTGAGCCGGAAGCGGGCCGTCTGGAGCAGCTCGGTACTCTGCGGAAAGTGAATCTGCTGGATGGCCGTGGCCTTGTCCATCAGCGCGTACTGCTGCACCAGCGCCGGCGACAGGGTTTCCTGCACGTGGGGCAGGGCAATCTTTAGCAGATCGGCCACCATGCGCATGATGGCCTTGCTATCGACGCGGTGGTAGTTTTTGAGCTTCTCGGAGGTGTTGTACACCGGCTGCAGGTAGCTCTGGCCGACCTTCTGTTCGGTTACTTCCTCCATCTCCGGGTGCGCCATCTGGGGGCGGCCGTTGAACATGGTGGGTTTGCCGAACACGATGTACTCCTGGTGGTTCTTAATCACCTTTTCCAGGTAGTTCACCCCCTTGAACCACACGAGCTCCAGCTCCCCGCTGGCGTCGGCTACTTTGGCTACCATGCGCTTCTTGGGGCCTTCGCCCACTACCTCGCGGTTGCGCAGAATGCCCTTCACCTGCACGTACGGCAGGTCGTCGTGCAGGTCGCAGATGTTGTAGAACTGGGTACGGTCGAGGTAGCGGAACGGGTAGCGCTGGATCAGGTCGCCGTAGGTGAACAGGTTCAGCTCCTTTTGCAGCAGCTGGGCCCGTTGCAGGCCCACGCCCCGCAGGTACTCTAGTTTGGTCTGAAAGAAGTTGGTCATAAAAGAGCTGCAAGCCACAAGCGGCAAGTCGTAAGCTGCAGGCCACAAGCTTTCAGGATGGGTGCTTGTAGCTTGCCGCTTACGGTTTGCCGCTAATCAACTCATTGATATTTCAGGGTGTTCAGCAGCTGCACAATGTCCTTCTTAACGTAGTCGATGACGGGAGCCAGCGAGTCGTTGGCGGTGGCGGTGCGGAAGTAGAGCGCGCCCCGGAAGAAGTGGCGGGTGCTGTCGGTGGTGTAGAACTGGAACTGGCTGGGCACCTCGCCCTGCAGCTCGAACACGGCTACGCGCTGGCCGCTCGGCGTTTTGATGATTCTTTCATCAATGGCCGTGGCTTTGATTTCGTGCTTGCTGGTGAGCTTGCGGGCGTCTTCCAGCAGCCGGTTGGTGAGCTGGCGGTTGCCTTTCATGTCGGCGTACGTGATTTGCACGTTGGCCTTCAGCTGCGGGTAGTACACGTTGATCCAGTGCGGCTGCGCCAGATACGAGGAGTCGCGCAGCACCTTGGCGTAGCGCGAGTACTGGAACGTGTAGGGGTGGCCCGGCGCCAGCTGCTGGTAGGCGTGCGGCGGCAGGTCGATGCGGTTGTAGCCTTTGGGCTTGGGCGTGTAGTCGCCGTCGGAGCCGGCGGAGGTGCAGGCCGTGGCCAGCAGACCAAAGGCGCAGGCAGCAAACAGATATCGGGGAGCAGGCATTGGCAGCAATGCAGAGGTATAATTTCAAAGGTAACGCGGAAGCAGCGTTTCCCTGCAGCAACGCGTGCTTTAGTCAGCAGTGCCCGCCATCAGCGGCTCCCTGGGAGTTGGGCGCAGCACCATCGGTAACGCAAAAAGCCCCGGCAATGTGCCAGGGCTTTGCAGGAAGTCAGTGCCAGCTTCGTTAGAACGGAAGCTGGTCGAGCTCCGGCTCCTGCCGGAACGTCTGAGGGGCTTCGGCCGCCGCTGGGGCGCCGGCGGCGGCCTCCTGGCCGTGGGGGCGGCTGCCGAGCATCGTTATTTCGTCGGCAATGATTTCCGTGATGTACCGGGTCTGGTTGTCTTTGTCCTGGTACTGGCGGGTGCGGATTTTACCTTCCACGTACACCTGCTGGCCTTTCTTGAGGAATTTCTCGGCCATTTCCGCCAAGCCGCGCCAGGCCGCAATGTTGTGCCATTCGGTGCGCTCGATGCGCGTGCCTTGCTTGTCGCGGTAGTATTCGTTGGTGGCCAGCGTGAAGTTGGCCACGGTGCTGCCGCCTTCCAGGTGCCGCACTTCCGGGTCTTTGCCCAGGTTTCCGATCAGAATTACTTTGTTTACTCCAGCCATCTTATGGGTAGTTTGAGAGACGTAATAAACTGCTGTATGCAGAGTTAAAGATATAAAATCAGAATACAAAAACCTAATAAAATTAGTTTTTATCGAATTAATTTGTCAATGTAATTAGCAATAAGAATGGGCTTCGGCAACTCCTCAGCCTGGCTGCGGGAAAAGGCATTCAGGCCCGCCGCCGCCAGCGCCTGCGCGGGTAGCGGCTCGCGCAGCCACACCGGGTGGAACTTGGCTTCCACCTTCTGGTGGCTGAGCACATGCCGCAGCGCCTGGGTGGGCTCCTCGGCCCGGCTGGTATCCAGCTGGCCGCCCAGAGCCTCCACCGCCGCCAGCAGCTCGGCTGCGGGCAACTCGGCCGTATCGGTTTCCTGCAGATGGAAGTCGTAGAGGCCTTCCCAGATATCCTTGGGGCCGCGCTTGCGCATATACACCGTATCGGCGTGGCGCAGTACCAGGTAGTGGAAGTGCCGGGTGCGCGCCGCTTTGGCTTTGCTCTTCACCGGCAACTCGCTCACCATGCCGTGCTGAAACGCGAAACACTGGCTCTGCAGCGGGCAAAACAGGCAATCGGGCTTGGCTGGCGTGCACTGGATGGCCCCGAACTCCATAATGGCCTGGTTGAACTCGGCGGGCTGGTCGGCCGGAATGTGCGTGTCGGCCAGCTGCTGAAACACTTTGCGGCTGGCGGGCACCGCAATATCCTGCGTGAGGCCAAACACGCGGGCCAGCACCCGGAACACGTTGCCGTCGAGCACGGCCACTTGCTCATCGAAGGCAAACGAGGCAATGGCGGCGGCCGTGTACTGCCCCACGCCGCGCAGCTGCAGCAGGCCGGTGTAAGTGGTCGGGAACTGGCCGCCGTACTCGCGCACTACCTGCTGGGCGGTATGATGCATGTTGCGGGCCCGGCTGTAGTAGCCCAGGCCCTGCCAGTGGCGCAGCACCTCATCTTCGGGCGCGGCGGCCAGATCCTGCACGGTAGGGTAGGAGCTGATGAAGTCCAGGTAGTATGGCAGGCCCTGTTTTACGCGGGTCTGCTGCAGAATTACCTCCGACAGCCAGATGGCATACGGGTCGCGGGTGTGGCGCCAGGGCAGGTCGCGGCGGTGGCGCGGGTACCATTCCAAGAGGGCAGCGGCAAAAAAGGTGGGGACAGTGGCAACAGAATTATTAGTCAAGTGTTTGAAAGAGAAATACTTGGAAGGATTTAAGAAGGGTCAGTCTATTGCGGGTAAATCTATTGCAAAACCAAAAAAGGGGGCTACCTTTGTGGCCCCAATTCGCAAGCGAACAGCTTACCGGGCAAGGGCTTACGTCCTGAATTGGTTGTTTTGCCCAGCATTCATTTTTCACCCATAGTACCTTACCAGCGTGACTAAAGCAGAAGTAATCGCCGAAATCGCCGACAAGACCGGCATCGAGAAAGCAGACGTTTCGGCTACCGTGGAAGCCTTCTTCAAAGTCGTGAAGGATTCGATGGCCGAAGGCAATAACATCTACGTGCGTGGCTTTGGCAGCTTCGTAAACAAAAAGCGCGCGAAGAAAGTCGCTCGTAACATCTCGAAAAATACGTCGATCATCATCGACGAGCATTTCATCCCGAGCTTCAAGCCGTCGAAAACCTTCATCGGCAAAATCAAGAACAGCAAGAAAATCAAAGAACTGGCCAACGCCTAAGGTGTTGATTCAGTTATAACCTACTGCTGGCGGCGCCGCGGGGCGTCCGGTAACACGGATGCCCGGCGGCCTGCTTTTTTCGGATGGCTACACGCACCTCTTCACATCAACTGATTCTGCTGGCAGTGGCCCTGGCCCTGGTGGCCGGGCTGTTTTTGTTGCCCAAGGTGATTGTAAAGCCCAAGGAAGGCAAAGGCGAACTGGCCCAGGATGCAGCCCGCACGGCCAACCGTGACAACGGCGCTGCCGCTCCATCTGTCGGCGGCCTTGATGAGCACGGCCACGCGGCCGGCAGCCACGATGCCGACGGCGGGGCTACTCCCGAGCAGCCCCACATGACAATTGCGCCGGCGCAGCGCCAGGAGCTGAACACGCTGCTGGCCAAGTACCGGACGACTGCCGACCCCATGGCCAAGCTACGCGTGGCCTCGGATCTGGCAATCAAGTACAAGGCCGTGGAGAAATTCGACAGCGCCGGCTACTACCTGGAGCAGCTGGCTCAGGCCCGCCCCGGCGAACAGGCCTGGCAGCGGGCGGCCGATGCGTACTTCGAAGCGTTTAGCTTTGCCGCTACGCAGGAGCGCCAGAAGCTGCTGGCGGCCAAGTGCCAAGAGCTCTACGGTAAAGTGTTGAAAAACAACCCGGAGAACCTGGACGCCAAAACCAACCTTGGTATGGCCTTCATGGCCAGCGCCAACCCGGTGCAGGGCGTCGTGCTGCTGCGCGAGGTGCTGGCCGCCGATCCGCGCAACGAAAAAGCCATCTACAACCTGGGTTTGCTCTCGATGCAGAGCAACCAGTACGAGAAGGCAGTAGAGCGTTTTCGCGAGTTGACCAAGGTAAATCCGTCAAACGTCAACGGACAGTTTTATCTTGGCGTCGCGTTAGCTGAAACTGGGGCGAAGGAAGAAGCCCGCGCGGCCTTCCAGAAAACCAAAAGCCTGAGCACCGACCCCAGCCTGACGGCCGCGGTTGATGAGCAGCTACAGAAGCTTAATTGAATGGCTGAATAGTTTGACTGTTAAATGGTTGTTGGTTCTGACAACTCGTTGCCCGGCCAACCATTTAACAATCCAACCATTCAGCCATTAAGAAGGAAACCATTCAACCACTTAACCCACAACAACATGCCCTGCGGTAAAAAAAGAAAGCGTCATAAGATTGCTACCCACAAGCGGAAGAAGCGCCTGCGCAAAAACCGTCACAAGAAGAAGTAAGCCCTTTCGGGGTCTGCTGGCGGGGCGCTGCTGCTAAGGCGCGCCACCCGTCTATCTCTCATCTTGTATCCCCGAGAGTGGCTAATAAATTCGCTTTCCCCGAGGCTTGCAAGGGAAGCCGGTGCCTGGTGCACCGGCTTCCCTTTGCCGGTTTCGGGGGCGAAGGGCCATCATTGGGACTACCTAACAACCCAATCCATTGAGTAACGAATTAATCATTAATTCTACTCAGGAAGGAGAACGGATTGCCCTGCTACAGGACAAGCGGCTCATCGAATATCATTTCGACCGCAACGACACCAATTACTCGGTGGGCGACATCTTCCTGGGCACGGTCAAGAAAGTTATGCCCGGTCTGAACGCTGCGTTCATTGACATCGGGTACGAAAAAGATGCGTTTCTGCACTATGGCGACCTGGGCGAGCAATTTCCCTCGCTCAGCAAGTGGGTGCGGGGCGTACAGTCGCAGAAAACCCCCGTTGGCGCCCTCAAGTCGTTTGGCCTCGAAAAGCCGCTCGACAAAGTGGGCAAGATTGCCGACACCCTCAAGAAGAGCCAGCAGGTGCTGGTTCAGATTGTAAAGGAACCCATTTCCACCAAGGGCCCGCGCCTGTCCACCGATATTTCGATGGCCGGCCGCTACCTGGTGCTGGTGCCTTTTTCGAATACCATCAGCGTGTCGAAGAAGATTGTGAGCAAGACGGAGCGTGAGCGGCTCAAGCGGCTCATTGCTTCCATCAAGCCCGACAACTTCGGCGTGATTATCCGCACGGTGGCCGAGGGCCGCGAAGTGGCCGAGCTGGACCGCGACATGCAGAGCATGACCAGCAAATGGGAGCAGCTCTTCACGGCGCTGCGCTCTGCCAAGCCCAACGACAAGGTGCTGGGCGAGCTGGGCCGCACCAGCTCCATGCTGCGCGACATGCTCAACGAGTCGTTTGATGCCATTACGGTGGATACGACGGCCCGCTACGAGGAAATGCGCGGCTATCTGGAGCAGATTGCGCCCGATAAGCTGGGCCTGCTGAAGCACTACACCGGCAAGGTGAAGGTGTTTGAGCACCTGGGCATTGAAAAACAGCTCAAAACGCTGTTTGGCAAAACCGTGACGGTGCCCGGCGGCGGCTACCTGGTAATCGAGCACACCGAAGCTTTGCACGTCATCGACGTCAACTCCGGCAACAAGAGTAACCAGGAAAGCGACCAGGAAGCCACGGCCCTCATGGTGAACATGCTGGCGGCCAAGGAAGTAGCCCGGCAGCTTCGGCTGCGCGACATGGGCGGCATCATCGTCGTCGATTTCATTGACATGAAGTCGGCGGAGAGCCGCAAGAAGGTGGAGGACGCCGTGTATCAGGTAATGAAACACGACAAGGCGCGCTACACCATTCTGCCCATCACCAAGTTCGGGCTGCTCCAGATTACGCGGCAACGCGTGCGCCCGGCCGAGAACATCATCACCGGGGAAGTGTGCCCAACCTGCGGCGGAACCGGCAAAATCTCGGCCTCCATCCAGGTAACCGACGAAATCGACAACAGCATCGAAGACTTGCTGGTGACGCAGAATCAGTCGGGCATTACGCTGCACGTGCATCCGTTCCTGCATGCCTACTACACCAAAGGCCTCGTAAGCCGGCAGATGAAGTGGTATCTGAAATACTACAAGTGGATCAAAGTCACCAAAGACACCAGCCTGGGGCTGACCGATTACCGCATCGAAGACGAAAACGGTGAGGAAATCGAGCTGCACTCGGCGGCGGCGGCCATGGCCCGCCTCCAGGACCACGAAGTAGACATTACCGATTAACCAAGTAGCGTGGTTGTCTGCGACAACTCCTCCTGAAAGAAGAAAAGCCCGCCCTACGGTATGTAGAGCGGGCTTTTTTAATCACGGATTTTGCGGATTAGACGGATTGTTCGGATTCAGTTTTAAGCTATCTACGCTCATGTGCTTTGCACAGAAACGAGCCGGAAATGAATCCGAACAATCCGTCTAATCCGCAAAATCCGTGATTAAAACTTCAACCCCAGGTCCAGGGCAAACTCGC
The DNA here is from genome assembly GCF_000737515.1 of Hymenobacter sp. APR13. Classification (NCBI taxonomy): domain Bacteria; kingdom Pseudomonadati; phylum Bacteroidota; class Cytophagia; order Cytophagales; family Hymenobacteraceae; genus Hymenobacter; species Hymenobacter sp. APR13. The sequence goes on along the minus strand of NZ_CP006587.1, from coordinate 1,387,836 downwards.
TGTTTTTGAGGGTGACGTCTTGGAAGTCGCGCTCATTGTCGAAATACTTGTCGATGTTGAGCAGGCCACGGTGGTAGCTCAGGCCGGCGAATACCTTGGTGCTCTGGCCCACCTGATACTCCACGCCCAGGCCCGCCAGCACGGCCGCTTCCGGAATGATGATGTGGTCGGAGGCTTTGGTTTCGGTGTTGTTGTTGCCGGGGTCGGTATAGCGCTTCTCGCCGTTGATTTTGGCAGCAATGGCGCCGCCCACGCTACCGCCCAGCTGGAAGTAGAGCTTGGTGTCGGTAGTGATGTCGTTGGTGAACAGCTTCACCGTGAGGGGCACCTCCAGGTACTGCATACCGATTTTCTGCTCCTGCCGACGGTTGGTGTTGGGGTCGAAGTAGCTGATGGTGCCACCCTTGCCCACCAGCTGCAGGCCTGAGCTGAAGGCGTAGTTTTCGCCGAAGAAGTAGTCGACCACCAGGCCGCCGCCGATGGTGAGCTTGCTCTTCTCGTTTTTGAAGCCGAGCGTGCTCGGGGATTCGGTGCGCAGGTTGGTGATGGAAGGCGACAGTTTGAGGCCAATTTCGACCTGAGCCGAAGCCGTAGCGGCCGATGCACCTACCAGGAGGGCAGCAAGCAGAATTTTTTTCATGGCGAAGGCGAGTTGAGTAAGCCGCGGAATACGATGCCGCTGGGCGCGGCGTTTGGTTTTGGCTAATTTCGCCCAAAGATAGAAGCATGCCCCACTTTCCTTTTGCTATGCGCCCCATCCTGCCCGCCATACTGGGTGGCTGCCTGCTGCTGCTGGCCGCCTGCAGCCGCGACACCGACACGTCCTGCACGCCCGACCCTGCCGTGGCCAAGGTAGCGGCACCCGTGCAGCTGACCCGGCTGGAAAAGCCGTTCTTCCAGATTCGGACCACCGCTGACGCCCAACGCTTCCTGGCCGAGCAGCCGCTCTTTGCCAACCAGTTTCTGCAGCGCCGCCAGTTTCCGTCGGATGAGGTGCTGGCGGGCACGCTCACGCGCCTGGCCACCAACCAGGGCCTGCAGGTGCTCGGCCGCCAGACCGACAGCGTATTCCAGGACTCGGGCAAGCTGAAAGCCGGGCTGGAAGGCATGTTCCGGCACATTCGCTACAATTTCCCCGCGTTCCGGGTGCCGCCCGTGCAGACGTTTGTGTCAGGCCTGAGCCAGGATATGTTTGTGAACGACAGCCTGATGGTGCTGGGGCTGGACTTCTTCGTGGGGCCCACGGCGCGCTACCGCCCCAACGTGCCCGAGTACATCCTGCGCCGCTACCGCCCCGAGTACGTGCTGCCCACCGCCGCGCTGGCCATCAGCAGCAAGTACAACCGCAAGGAGCTCACCAACCAGACCATGCTGGGCGAGATGGTGCAGTACGGCAAGTCCTTATACTTCGCGGAGCGGGTGCTGCCCTGCACCGCCGACTCGCTGCTCATCGGCTACACCGACAGGGAGCTGCGGGGCGTGTATTTCAACGAAGGCAAGATATGGGCCCACTTCCTCGACAAGAAGCTGCTCTACAATACCGCCCCGTTTACGGTGCAGAAGTACGTAGGCGAGCGGCCCAACATTCCCGAAATCGACAAGACCTGCCCCGGCCGCATCGGGGCGTGGGTGGGCTGGCAGATGGTGCGCAAGTACATGGCCGAAAACCCCAAGGTGACCCTGGCCCAGCTGATGGCCGACAAAAACCCGCAGCACATCCTCAACGAGTCGCACTACCGCCCGCGCCCGCGCCGGGCCGAACGGTAGATTAAGTGGTAATTGCTGATTAGGAATCGACTCTGCAGATTCCCCGCCGGGTCGGTCATGTAACTGCAGAGTCAATTCCTCATTACTAATTCTCAATTACTAATTGACGCCACGTGCACATTGCCGTTTTCAGCCAGTACCACACCAACCCGGATTGCCCGGCCACGAGCCGGCACTACGCGTTGCTGGCATATCTGGCCCGGCAGCACCGCATCACACTCATCAGCACGCGCACCTGGGAGCCGCAGCGGCTTACGCAGCAGTATCCGTGGGTGCCGGCCGGGGTGGAGCTGCGCGTGGCCGACGTGCCCTACGCCAACCAGATGGGCGTGGCGCGGCGCGGCCTGGCCTTTGCGCAGTACGCGGCCTACGCCGTGCGCGAAGGCCTGCGTATTGACCGGCCCGACGTTATCTGGGGTATCAGCACGCCGCTGACGGCGGCCTGGGCGGCGGCGCAGGTGGCGCGGCGGCGCAAGGTGCCGTGGGTGTTTGAGGTGCAGGATCTGTGGCCTTCCTTCCCCATTGCCATGGGGGCCGTGCCGAACCGCTGGGCCCAGCGCCGCCTGTTTGCGCTGGAAAAAAGCCTGTACGGCAGCGCCCGCCACATCATGGCCCTTTCGCCGGACATGACGCGCTACGTGGAAGCCACGGCCAACCACAATCCGCTGGCCCCGCCCCGGGTAAGCACTGTGCTAAACGGCACCGACCTGGAGCTGGCCGCGCTGGCCACCGACGAGGCCGTAGCCACGCTGCGCCGCGAGCAAAATCTGGAAGGCCGCCGCGTGGTGCTGTATGCCGGCACGCTGGGCCGCGCCAACGACATCCCGACCCTGCTGGCCGCGGCGGAGCTGCTGGCGGCTCAGCTGCCGGATATGGTGTGGTTGTTTATGGGCCTGGGGTTTGACGAGCCGCGGGTGCGGGAGGCTGCCGCCCGCTGCCCGGCCATCCGGTTGGTGCTGCCGCAGCCCCGGCACGCTGTATTCAGCTGGTTCCGGCTGGCAGAGGTTTCCGTTGTGTCGTTTCTGGGGCTGCCGGTGCTCGATGCCAACTCACCGGCCAAGTTCTACGACAGTTTGGCCGTGGGCACGCCGGTAATCGTCACCAACAATGGCTGGACCCGCGAGCTGGTGGAAACGCACGGCTGCGGCTGGTTTTCGCCGCCGAGCGATGCGCCGGCCCTGGCGCAGTTGCTACACACGCTGCTGGAGCAGCCCGAGCAGCTACGCGCTGCCGGCGCCGCTGGCCGCCAGGTAGCCGCCACCGCCTTTGACCGCCAGCAGCTGGCAGCCACCGTGCAGCAGATTCTGGAGCAGGCAGCACAGTAGCATGCATTGCTTTGTGCTGCAGTGAGCCACTTTTATACTAAGTTGTGCTAGATGGCTGTTATTTGGCGCCTTTAGGAGCCTTGGCAGAGGTTTTCTGGCTTGCCTGCAGGGATTTAGCGGTGGTGTCGGCGTAGTACTTGCACCAGCTTTGGAGCGGGCAGATGGCGCATTTGGGCTGCCGGGCCACGCAGATGTACCGGCCGTGCAGAATCAGCCAGTGGTGTGCCTTGGGTATGAGCTCCTCCGGAATGTGGCGCACTAATTCCTTCTCCACGGCCAGCGGCGTGGTGGCCGTGCGCGGTACCAGCCCCAACCTGTGCGAAACCCGGAACACGTGCGTGTCCACGGCCATAGCCGGCTGGTTGTATATCACCGACACCACTACATTGGCCGTTTTGCGGCCTACGCCTGGCAGCCGCTGCAACTCCTCAATGGTGCTGGGCACCTCGCCCCCAAACTCACTGACCAGCAACCGGCCCAGACCGGCCAAGTGCTTGGCCTTGTTGTTGGGGTACGATACGCTCCGGATAAACGGAAAAATGTCTTCTGCCGAAGCGGCCGCTAGTTGCTCAGGCGTAGGAAACTGCTCCATCAGAGCCGGCATCACCAGGTTCACGCGCTTGTCGGTGCACTGGGCGCTGAGCACCACGGCCACAATCAGCTCGTAGGGCGACGAATAGTGCAGCTCGGTTTCCGGAGCCGGGAAATTGGTGGTGAAGTAGTCGAGGAAGTGGCGGAAACGCTCGGCTTTGCGCATGGTACAAAAGCAGCAAGAGCACCGCGGAAAGCTCCGTAGTGCAGGGGCAATAAAAAAGCGGGATGCCACGAAGGTACCGGTTGGTACGTTTCGGGGCATCCCGCCAGGGAATTTCCTTTTCCGTGGGCCGTAAAAGTAAGCGGCGTTCAGCTCCTACGCTGAGCGCAGGAAAGTGCGGGAGTATTGCAGAATGGCCTCCGTGCTGCTTTGGCTGGGCTTGCGGCGCAGGGTATCGAGGGTGCGCTGGGCCAGCAGCAGGTCGGCGCAGGTGGCCGCCAGGTCGGCGTCGTGCTGCAGGGCCTGCTCTACTTCCTGCTGTTCGTTAGCCGGCAATTCGTTGTACACGTACCGGAGCAGTTTCTCGTGGGTAAAGGTTTTGATCATAGAAAACGGGTTGTGCGGCCATTTTTTTCCGCAAATTGATCAGCGCGTAGCGCATCCGCCCCAGCGCCGTGTTGATGCTGACACCGGTGGCGTCGGCAATTTCCTGAAAGCTCATGTCGCCGTAGTGGCGCATCACCAGCACTTCCTTCTGCGCGGCGGGCAGTTCCTGTATTAACTCCCGAAGCCGTGCGTAGGTTTCTTCGCGCGTCAGCGCGGCTTCCACTCCTTCCTCGGCGTGAGAGAGAGAGTTGAAGGCATGGCTCGTCGTGTCGAGGTTGAGCAGCGGGCTGCGCTTCTCCCGACGGAAAAAATCGATGGCCAGGTTGTGGGCTATGCGGCAGATCCAGGAGGAAAACTTGCCTTCCTCGTTGTAGCGGCCACCTTTCATGGTGTGGATAGCCTTGATGAACGTATCCTGCAGCAGGTCTTCGGCCACGTCTTCGTCGCGCACGATCAGCATGATAGTGGTGAACACACGGGATTTGTACCGCTCGAGCAAGTGCGCGAAGGCCTCTTCATTGCCGGCAATGTAAAGGGATATGAGAGCGGAATCGCTCAGCTGCATGGTTTCCATAAAGGCTACGGGTTAAGGAACGTAGAGCTTTAGGCCATATTGTGCAGTTGCCGGTGAAATTCTGGAAAGTGAAGGGAGAATGAAGAACCCCTTGAACCAAATGTAGAGAACTGCCGGCCCAAACACAACGGGGAGCCGGGGCAGCCCGAATATTTTTTCAATATTTTTTCAAATACTCGATAGAATATGCAGAATGCCCGTTGGTTTATTGCCCTTATCGTGCGTTAAAGGCCGAAAAGCCGGAATTTTCTGTCAGCAAAAAAGTTGCATGCCTGCGCGGGGCCTGACCTCGCGTGGCGCAGTCCTACACGCTTTCATGCTGCCGCCGCCGGCCCAGCCAGGCGGTGGCCAGGCCTTCGTCGGTGAACAGGCGCACGTGGCATTGGGCATTGGTGACCATCGGCGCCCCCGATTCCTGGTCGATGGCGGACAAGTGGCCCGGCGACACCAAAAACGCCAGATACACCCGGCCGCCGAGGCGTGGGGCCAGCAGCGGCAGGAAGGTTTCCAGCGTCCAGAGCGTATCGTCCTCGCTGCTGATGCCGCGTCGCCGCAAATCGAGCAGCCAGAAGCGGCATTTGGGCGGCACGGCGGCCGTCAGCAGAGCCTCATAGCTCTGCTGCAGCTCGGAGCTGGACACCGGCCGCAGCCACCGCCCCAGCAGGAGCTGCAGATCGGGGCGAAAAGAGAGTTCCACGAAATCGGCCAGAAGGGTAGGAGTGGGCATAAGCGGCAAGCAGCGGAAGAGAGAGGAAAAGGGCGCCGGAAAAGCCGGCACCTGCGCAGGTATACAAAGCGCGCAGCAGGCCACAAAGTTAGGGCGGCTGCCCGCAACCGGCTTCCGCCTGCCACGGCCTACCTTTGCCCGCTCGTTTTTCGTCTTCTGCCCTATGCCTTCCGCTGTTCCGGCTCCCCGCCACGACCCATACGCTGCGTTGCGCCTGCCGGAGTTTCGGCGCTTCATCTCAGCCCGCGCCTGCCTGACGCTGGCCACCCAGATTCAGGGCGTAGTGGTCAGCTGGCAGATGTTCAAACTCACCGGCGACCCGCTGGCGCTGGGTTTGATTGGGCTGGCCGAAGCCATTCCCAGCATCGTCGTGTCGTTGTATGCCGGACACGTGGCCGACTCCGTGCGGCGCAAAAACATCATTGTGGCCATGGTGACGGTGCTGCTGCTGTGCTCGGTGGCGCTGGGCCTGCTGGCGCAGCCGCAGGCGGCCGGGCTACTGACGGCCGGTACGTCATTGGGGGGGCTGCTGGTGCTGCGGGGGCTGCCGCTCTACGCCGTCATCTTCGTGAGCGGCGTGGCGCGGGGCTTTCTGGGGCCAGCCGTGTTTTCGTTTATGCCGCAGCTGATGCCCGCGCGCGAGCAGCTTTCCAACGCCATTACCTGGAACAGCACCACCTGGCAGGCGGCTGCCGTGCTGGGGCCAGCCATTGGGGGCCTGCTGTTTGCGCACCTGGGCATAGCCGTGGCCTACGGCACCGACATCGCGCTGATGCTGCTGTCGTTGCTGCTGTTTCTGAGTATTGCGGGCCGCCCGCTGCCGCCCACTGAGGGCCAGAAGCTGGGCCTGAAGGAAAGCGTGCTGAGTGGCATGCAGTTCATCTTCCAGAACCAGCTGGTACTGGCCGCCTTGTCGCTGGATCTGTTTGCGGTGCTGTTTGGCGGGGCCGTGGCGCTGCTCCCAATTTTCGCCGACCAGATTCTGCATACCGGGGCCGCGGGCCTGGGCTACCTGCGCGCTGCCCCGGCCGTAGGGTCGGTGCTGATGGCCGTACTGCTGACTTATTTTCCGCTGCGTCGCCACGCCGGGCGCAAGTTGCTGTGGGCAGTGGCGGGCTTTGGTATAGCCACCATCTTTTTCGCCTTATCGACCAGCTTCTGGCTCTCCCTGTTTCTGCTGTTCCTGACGGGGGTGTTCGATTCGGTGTCGGTTATCGTGCGCTCCACGCTTATCCACACCTACACGCCCGAGTACATGAAGGGCCGCGTGTCGGCCGTGAACAACATCTTTATCGGCTCCAGCAACGAAATCGGGGCCTTCGAGTCAGGGGCGGCGGCGCGGGTGCTGGGCGTGGTGCGCTCGGTGGTTGTAGGTGGCGCCATGACCCTGCTGGTAGTGGGCATCACGGCCTGGCGCGCCGATAAGCTGCGTGACCTGGACCTCACGCCTGAGCCGGGCAAAGACGCCTAACGTCGGCCACTAGTGGCGGTGCTAATCACAAGGAACCACGGCCATTGCATGTATTCGGACCTGCACCGGCGGGTATTAGGGGTTTATAAACAAACTTATCCACATTTATGTGGATAAGTGGCTGATTTTCGGCTGATTTGCTGGCTAGCGCCGGGCGTGGGTGGCCAGCCAGTTGCCGATGATCTGAAGCGCCGAAGGTGAAAAGGTTTCGCTGATCTGGCCGTACTCAGAAGGAAGCCCGGTGGTGGCCGTCTGGAACAGGTGGTTGAGGCCGTCGAGTTGCTGAATGGTTACGTCACGGTTGCCGGCAGCCTGCAGGCCACTGCGAATAGCTTCGAGATTGGGGCCGGGTGCCACCTGCACATCTTTGGTGCCATTGAGGGCCAGTACCGGAGCCTTCACTTTCGCCAGGGCCGGGGCCGGATTCAGCCCCAGAAAGTACCGGTACCAGGGCGAGGTCATCTGGGCGGCCATCGTGGTCAAAGTCGATTCGGGTACGCCGGGGCTGGCCTGCTTCAGCAGGGGCACCATCCGCGCAATGGCGGGCGGGTTGTCGGGGGTGGTCTGGATGACGGTGAGCAGGGCCTGCTGGGTGCGGCGCATGCGGCCGGCACTGGCCGTATCGAGTCCCGAGGCGCGCAATACATCGGCCTGCTGGCGCAGCAGCAACTCCCGGCCACTCACGCCCATCCCCGCCAGCGACACGATGAAGGCCGGTGGGTTGGGCGCGGCCCCCGCCAGCAGCGCAATGGTGCCGCCCTCGCTATGCCCGATCAGGCCCACGCGCTTGGGCTGCACGCCGGTCTGGGTGCGCAGAAACGCCAGCGCCGACTGGGCATCGGCCAGAAAGTCGGCGGTGGTGGCAGTGGCAAACGTGCCACCCGACTGGCCCACGCCCCGGTCGTCGTAGCGCAGCACGGCAAAGCCGCGCCGGGTCAGGTAATCGGCCAGCACCCGAAACGGATGGTGCCCGGCCAGGCTTTCGTCGCGGTCCTGCGGGCCGGAGCCCGATATCAGCACCACGGCCGGAAACGGACCTTTGCCGGCCGGCAGGGTGAGGGTGCCGGCCAGCTCATGCCCGCCGTCAGGGTTTTTGAAGCGCACCTGCTGCTCGCGGTAGGGCAACGGCGATACTGGGTCTTGGGGGCGAACCGGTGGAGTAGGCGGGGCGGGCAGGCCCCGCTGCAGTACCAGCGGCCACTGCTCGCCGTTCTGCTTCCAACGCCCAGTCAGCTGCTTACCATCAGCCGATAGACGGGCAGCGTAGCGCACGCCCAGAAAATCGGACAGCAGAATCAGGCTGTCCTGACGCATTTCGGCGCTGGAGAAGGCCAGGCCGGTTACTTTCTGAGAGGGCACGTCCAGCGCGGCGGCCAGGGGACCGGCGGACTGTTCGGCGATATGCACAATCAGCTGCGGCGGATTGGCGGGCGTGGCCAGCGTGCCGTGCCAGTCGCCGGCCAGCGGCCGGGCCTGCTGGGCATAGGCGGGCGTCGCCAGACTGGCCAAGCCCGCCAACAGCGCCCCGCATACCACTAGCCACCCCAAATACATCCGTATCATCTGCTCAGAAGAAGAAAGCCCGTGTAGAAAGCGCAAGTATACGGCCCCGGCTGCATTCAACCGGCTCCTAAAAACCGCAGCGGGCGCCGGGCCGCCGAAGCTGCCAGGCGTATGGGCTACACACCGGCAATTCCGGCTGCTCAGCGCCCGGGGCAGGCTGGCAGCAAAGCAGGCTAGCGGCTGGCCTGCGTAGGAGCGTTACGGGATTTGCGCGACGTTTTAGGCGCTTTGCCGGGGGCCTCACGCTTCACCGTCACGGGTACTGCCTCGGCCTGGGTGGTGCGCTTGGCAATCCAGGCGCGCATCATGTCCAGGGCTTTGGGCGAAAAAGTAGGCTGCTGCGCGCCGTTTACCACTGCCCAGTCCTCGGGCTTGGGCTGCATCCAGTGGTTTACCTCGGGCAGCTTCTGCGTGGTTACGTCGCGGTTGGTGCGCAGGCCTTTGCGCAGCATGGCCAGGTTGTTGGTGGCTTCCACCTGCAGGTCGTCGGCGCCGTTGATGGCCAGCACCGGGCACTGCACTTCGGGCAGCTTGCGGGTGGGTTCGAAGTCGATAAAGTAGCGCGACCAGGGCGAGGTGAGCTGAATGGCGCGGGCGCGGGCCATGTGCGGGTCGAGGTCGGTGTTGCTCATGCGCAGTGTGGCGGCCACTTTGCCCCGGGCCTGGGCATCGTTGGGCGTCTGCCGGATGATGTCAATCATCTGGGCGTGCAGCTCCATGGAGGCCTTCACCTGGGCCGGGCTGGCCCCAATCAGGCGCATGATTTCCAGCTGCTGCCGCGTCAGTACGTGGCGGCCCGGCAGGCCGTAGCCCGCCATCGACACCACGAAGGCCGGTTTGGCCGGGCCGGGCTCGGCCGCCGCCAGAAAGGCCACGTTGGCGCCTTCGCCGTGCCCGATAAACCCGATTTCCTGCGGATTGATGAGGTTGCGGCTCCGCAGAAAGGCCATGGCTGCCTGCGCGTCACTCACCAGATCCTGGGTGGTAGCCGTCAGGTAGATGCCCTGCGACTTGCCGGTGCCCCGGTCGTCGAAGCGCAGCACGGCAATGCCGCGGCGAGTGAGGTAGTCGCCCAGAATGCTGAACATGCGGTACTCCTGCTCGCCGGCGTCGCGGTCCTGCGGGCCTGAGTCGGAGAGCAGCACCACGGCCGGGAAGGGGCCCGGGCCGGCCGGCACGGTCAGGATGCCGCTCAGGCGGAGCTTGGCCGCATTGTTCATGAAGCTGATTTCGTCTTCGCGATAGGGTGGCGTGAGGCGCACTTTGCCGGAGGCCGTGGCCGCAGACTTGGCGCGTTCAAACACCAGCGGCCCCGAAAGGCCAGGCTGCTTCCACACCCCGGTGAGCTGGTCGCCGTTGTTCTGGATTTTGCCCACGAAGCTGCTGCCGGCTTGCTCGATGTGCAGGCTGAGCTCGCTGCCTTTCACCTCCACTTCCACCGGCATGCGGTAGATGCGCTGCTGGGGCACGTCGAGGGCGGCGTAGTAGCCGCCATTTGTGAGCGGAATGATAGTGATAATCAGGTCGAGCTGCCCGCCGGGTACCTTAAGCGGGCCGCGCCACTGGCCATTGAGAATGGGCGCTACCCCGGCAAAAACCGGCATAGCGAGCAGCACTGCGAAGACCAGAAAAAAAGCGTGTAATGTTTTCTTCATATAGTTACAAAAGAAAGCTGTCCGTGGCATCCGTATACGGCAAGTCCACGGAAAGAAACAAAATCAAAGTTACTCTAATCAAAATATTTATTGACTGGTTGAGCTTCTCTTCACTGACCGATGGTCGGCTGCTGGTGGCGGGCTGCCAGCGCAACAAAAAGCCCGCCGCCACCAGCAGCCGTACCCACGCGTGTGGGCCGGGCTGCCGGTGGCGGCGGGCCGCCAATGGGTCAGTAGGGAAGGAGCTAGCAGTTGCCGTCCAGGTCGCAGGCGGCCCCGGCTGCGCCGGTTAGCTCCACGGGCCGGGGCCGGGCTTCTTCCCACACCTTGGCCAGTACTTCCTCGAACAGCTCTGTCGGCTGGGCGCCCGACACGGCGTACTTATCATCGAAAACAAAGTAGGGCACGCCACGCACCCCAATCTGCCGGGCCTGGTATTCGTCGTGGCGAACTTCCTGCGCGAAGGCATCGGACGTAAGTGCCTCCGTCACGGCATCGGCGGGCAGCTGCAGTTCGGCGGCCAGCGCCTGCAGCGTGGGCACGTCGTTGATGTCAAGGCCTTCTTCCAGATAGGCTTTGAACAGCCGCTCTTTGGCGGCATCCTGAAGGCCGTGCTGCTCGGCCAGGTGCACCAGGCGGTGCGCCCGGAACGTGTTAGCCGGCACCGCCCGGTCGAAGTCAAACGCCAGGCCTTCGGCCGCGGCCATTTCCGTCATGTTAGCCGACATCTGGCGGGCCCACTCCTCGGTGTTGCCGTATTTGGCGGCCAGGCGCTTGTAGAGGGTGCCTTCGCCGGGCTGCGGGTTGGAGTCGGCATCCAGTTCGAAGCTGCGCCAATGGATGTCAATGGCGTCGCGGTGGGGGAACTTGGCCAGGGCGTTTTCCAGGCGCCGTTTGCCGATGTAGCAGAACGGGCATACAATGTCGGACCAGATTTCTACTGATATTTTTTTCATGCTGCAGAGTCAAAAGCAAGGAGGCGTTGCGTTGCGCCAGTGGCTATAACAGGTGGTGAGGGCCGGTGGTTTCAGCGGGCGCAAAAAGGCCGGCCCCGTTGCTTAACCGGGCCGGCCTCAGACGTTGATGATGGGCTAGCGCGCCACGATGAGCTTCTGGCCGGGCTTTACTTCGTCGGACGTGAGATGATTGAGGCGGCGCAGCTCGTCCACGGTAATGCCCTGGTAGCGCCGCGAAATGTTGTAGAGCGTGTCGCCCTTCTGCACCAAGTGCACCTTTTGCTCGGCTACTTCGGGTGTGGCCGGCTTCCGGGCAGCCAGGGCGGGCTTCTGTGCTGTACGGGGCGAAGCCGGGCGGCTCGGGGCCGGGGCGTTGTCGTCGTCGGGGGCGGCCAGCAGCAGCTTCTGCCCGGGCATCACCTTCTCCGATTCCAGCCGGTTCCAGGCCATCAGCTGGCTGATCGTCAGGCCCCGGCTTTGCGCCACCTTCGCCAGATTGTCGCCGCGCCGCACCACGTAGGTAGTTGGCATGGTGTCATCGGCTACCGCAAGTGTGGCTGCAGCAGCGGCGGCCTCCTGGCCGATAAGCTGTGGATTGCGGCTGGCAATAGCGGCCTTCAGCGGTTCGGCGGCGGCTACCATCTCAGCCATAGAGGCGGTGGTAGGTGCCGTGCCGGTAGTTTTGGCAATCGGTGACGTCAGGCGTGGTGGTACCGAGGGTTTGCGGTCGGCAGCGGCTACAGACCGGGCAGGTGATGTAGCGGGTGTGGCAATTGGCACAAACACGACCAACTGTTTGCCTGGCACTAAGGCCTTACCCTTGCGAAGGCCATTCCAGCGGGCCAGCTGGGTGGTCGTCACGTCGTAGCGCTCGGCCACTGCCGCCGCCGACTCGCCGCGCCGGACCGTGTGGCGCACGCGCCGAAAGCGCGGGGCCGCCACTTCTGCTTCTTCGCGCGGCCCGCCGCTGGCCGCCAGCGTCCGCGACGGGAAAGGCACTACGCCTTCCAGACGGGCCATCAGCGGCTGCAACGGTTGCGGCAGATCAACCTGGGGACGGCAGTAGTCGAACAGCGTGGCGCGGGCCACTACGGCCAGCTGCGGGCGCACGGCCGCCGGAATCTGCACGGTATAGGCTCGGTAGCCTTCGGGCAGCCAGCTGCGGCGCAGCTCGGGGTTGTAGCGCAGCAGCGCCGCCGAGTCGGGCAGGCCGCAGGCCTGGCTGAGGCGGTGCAGGTCGAGGGCGTGGCCACCTACCTGCAGAGTGTCCATGGCTTCGGCGTAGCGGTATTTCAGGTCCGGCGAGTGCAGCTGGTGGGCCTGCGCGTACTGCATCGAGTACATGATGGCCGTGAAAGTGGGCACGTAGTTGCGCGTTTCCTTGGGTAGGTGCGGATACAGGTCCCAGAACGTTTTCTTGCCCGTGCGGCGCATCACGCGCTGCATGCTGCCGGCGCCCCAGTTGTAGGCCGCCAGCACCAGCTCCCAGTCGTGGAAGATGCCGTAGAGGTAGCGCAGGTGCTTGCAGGCCGCTTCTGTGGACTTCTCCGGGTTCATGCGCTCGTCCACCCAGTCGTCGCGGCGCAGGCGCAGGTCGCCGGCCGTAGGGCCCATGAACTGCCACAGCCCGGTAGCGCCCACCGGCGACTTGGCCGTCGGAATCAGGGCCGATTCCACTACGGCCAGGTACTTGAGGTCGGTGGGCAGATTGTACTTGGCGAGGTACTTCTCAAACAGCGGAAAATATACGTTTTCGCGCTCCAGCACCCGTTGCATGTACTTACGGTTGCGCTCCGTAAACAGCTTCACAAACGACATCACGGCCGGATTGAAGGTGTGAGGCGCATCGGTTTCAAAGCAGTTGATCCGGTCCCCGACCAGGTCGCGCAGCTCAGGTGGGGCCTGTAGCCAGGCCAGCCGCACAGAATCCACGGCTATAGGCTCGGCTGCCAGCGAATCGGGGAGCAGCTGCAGGTCTACTACCTGCGTGGTGTCGTCGGCGGGGGTAGTGGGGGGGGGCTGCGGCAAACCAAACGGACGTGTCTGCGCCATGCCGGCGTGAGAAGCCACCAATCCCAGCACCCCGCTGGCCACCACAACACGCAACAACTGTTTCTTCATTTCTTCGCCTGGGTCGTCGTGAAAAAAACGAAAAGCCCTGATTCAAATCGGGTTAAATATACGGTCTGCAAGTGCAACTTCCCGGCAAAAGCAAAAACGACGGGGTGCGCAGCGGCACCTCGTCGTTTTTGCTTGCAAGCGCCGCGCTGGGTTAAGCGGGCGTCAGGGTTTCAGTCAGGGACTTGGCAAAGGCCAGCAGATGCTCTTCGCGGAACGCGCCGCTTATCACCTGCAGGCCAATCGGCAGCCCGGCCGAGTCGTTGCCGGCCGGGATGGAAACGGCTGGTACGCCGGCCAGCGAGGCCTGCACCGTGAAAATATCAGCTAGGTACATGGCCAGCGTGTCCTTGTTCACTTCACCGATGCGGAAGGCCGTAGTAGGGGCCGTAGGCAGCACCAAGAAATCGTACTGGCGCAGCAGCTCATCGGTTTTGTCTTTGATGAGGCGGCGCACCTGCTGGGCTTTGGTGTAGTAGGCGTCGTAGTAGTCAGCCGACAGCACGAAGGTGCCGAGCAGAATCCGGCGCTGCACCTCGGGTCCGAAGCCCTGGGAGCGGGTCTTTTTGTACAGCGAAGGCAGGTCGGTGGCGTCGGGGGCGCGGTAGCCGTACTTCACCCCATCGAAGCGGCTCAGGTTGGAGCTGGCTTCGGCAGTGGTCAGGATGTAGTAGGTGGGCACCATGTAGTCGAGGTAGGGAAAATCCACCGCGTCTACCACGTGGCCCTGGCCGCGCAGCTCGTCGAGCGTATGCTCCAGCGCTTCTTTGATTTCGGCATTGAGGCCCGGGCGCTCCACGGCATCCCGGATGTAGCCGATGCGGTAGTGCGGCGCGGGCTCCAGCAGCTGGCTGTAGGCCGGCACGTCGCGCTGGCTCACAGTGCTGTCGAAGCTGTCGGCGCCGGCCATCACCTCCAGCAGCACGGCTGCATCCTCCACCGAGCGGGTAAGGGTGCCAATCTGGTCGAAGGAAGAGGCGTACGCCACCAGCCCGTAGCGCGAAATGCGCGAATACGTAGGCTTGAAGCCTACAATCCCGCAGAACGCCGCCGGCTGCCGCACCGAGCCGCCCGTATCGGAGCCGATGGAAGCCAAACAGAAATCAGCCTGCACCGCTACGGCCGAGCCGCCGGAAGAGCCGCCCGAAACCCGCTCCTCGTCCAGGGCATTGCGCACCGGGCCGAAGAAGGAGGTTTCGTTGGAGGCGCCCATGGCAAACTCGTCGCAGTTCTGGCGGCCAATAAAGATGGCGTCTTCATCGAGCAGCCGCTGCACCGCCGAGGCCGTGAACAGCGACTTGAACCCGTCGAGGATGTGGCTGCTGCTTTGCAGGGCGTGGTCTTTGTAGGCCAGCACGTCCTTCAGGCCAATCACCATGCCGGCCAGCTTGCCGGCCGTACCGGCGGCCAGCTTGGCGTCTACGGCGTCGGCCTGGGCGCGGGCCTCGTCGGGCCATACTTCCAGAAAAGCATTCAAGCGGCTGTTGTGCCGCTCGATGTTATCCAGGTAATACTCCACGAGCTGACGGCAGGTGGTGGTGCCTGCCGTCAGCTCGCTGCGAACTTCCGTGAGAGAATGAAAGCGTCTCAAATTCAAGGAATCAATTAGGACATTTGGTCAAGACGGGGACGCTCGGCGGGAGCAGCCACCGGAGGCGTAATGCCGCCATCCATTGGCGGAGCAATAGGGGGAGCGTAGGCAGCCGGAGCAGCTTCGGGAGCAGCATAGGCTGCATCAGGCAGGGTTTGGTGGCCGGGCTGCTCTACGGGGTGCTGCACAACGGGCTGGGGCGCTACCGGAGCGGCCGGGGCAGCATAGTTCGGGTTGAACTGCTGCTGGTAGGGCTGCTGCGGCTGCTGCTGGTTGCCGGCGTTTTCAAACTCGCTGCGGATTTCCTGCGAAGCGTCTTTGAACTCGCGGATGCCCTTGCCAAGGCCGCGTGCCAGTTCCGGAATCTTGTTAGCACCGAAGAAAATCAGGATAACGACGAGAACGAGCATCATCTCGCCGCCGCCTATGCCTTCCAGAAAAAGAAAAAGAGGAGTATGCATGAGCTGAAAGAATTAAGCCTGCGGCTGATTAGGAGTGGTGGTAGGATTGATGGGCGCGTTGGGGTTGATGGGAGCCCCGGGCGCGGCCGGCCGGTCACGATACTCGGGCTGTGGTTCCTTGGAAGCTGCTTTGAATTCGCGGATGCCCTGGCCCATACCCCGGAACATTTCGGGGATGCGTTTAGCGCCAAAGAACAGCACCAGAATGAGAACGATGAACAGTATGGTACGTGGCGCAATGGCCAAGATCAAAAGGGAAAGAAGCATAAACAAGACCCTGAGGGTACGGTTTGGAGTGGAAAGCCTAGGTACGCATACGGAGTTGCGTCAGGATTGGTAAAGGTACCCCATAATTTTAAAAAAAGTGCCCGCTGGGTGTACAGGGTGCCCGAGCCTGACAAGCAATCCGGCCAGACGTAAACTTCGTACGCAATTTGTTGGTTTGTCGAGGCCAAAGCCATGTTGGCCGGGCATTATCCTAATTCTGGCGGGCAAAATGTACGGTTTGTCGTTACTTGCGGTTTTATTATCCACGGGCTTTCTATACTAAGTACTTCACGTGTTGTAGTACCTTTTTCCTTCCAGTCTATGCAAAAGATTAACACGACTACGCCGATTGCTACCAAGCTCAGAAAGGGGGAAACGGCAACTATGTCTTCGGCACTATGGGAAGAAGACCGGGTAGAGGCCTTGCGCAGCTATTATATTCTGGACACGCCTCCAGAGGAAGCCTTCAACAATCTGGTGCGTTTGGCTGCGTACATATGCGGCACTCCTATCTCCTTGGTGTCGCTGATTGACTCCAAGCGGCAGTGGATCAAAGCCCGAACCGGGCCAATCGACATCATAGACGCGCCGCGCGACGTTTCGTTTTGCCAACACGCCATGCTGGCCGAAGACGTGCTGGAAATACGCGACCCGCAATTGAACCCGCTATTCAAGGATTATCCTGGCGTGGTCAACGACCCCGGCGTTCGTTTTTACGCAGGAGCCCCACTTACCACGCCGGACGGCATGCCGCTGGGCACCATCTGCACCATCGACACGGAGCCCCGCACGCTTACCGAGCATCAGCGCGACGCACTGCGCATTCTGGCCAAGGAGGTAATGTCGCACCTAGAGCTGCGGCGGGCGCGGCAGCAGCTGGAGCTGGAGCAGCAGAAGATGGAAGGCCTGCTGCGCATGGCCAACGACAATGCGCAGTCGATGTTTGTGAGCAGCAGACACGAAATATTCGTTAAGCAGGACCACAAGCTGGTGCGCGTGCATACCGACGACATTCGGTACGTGGAGGCGCTGGGCGACTACGTCAACATCTATACTTCACGGGAGCGGTACACAGTATACAGCACCATGAAGGAGTTGGAAGCCAAGCTGCCGGTGCGCGAATTTGCTCGCATTCACCGTAAATACATCGTCTGCCTCGACCGCATAACGGCCATCGAAGGAGACGCCGTGCAGATTGATACCGGCCGCAGCCAGGACCGCTCGCCGATTCCGGCCCTTATCCCTATTGGCAACTCTTACAAAGCCGTTTTGCTAAGCCGGCTGAATCTGATCTAGCCTTCTGGCAAGGCAGGGAGTTAGCGCAAAAGTGATTCGGCAGGAAAAATCACGTCTTCACCGAATAATGTACACTGCTTGACCGCCATCGGTCTATATTTCGGAATGTTATCGGGGTATGATGGTGGCCAGCTCACCCTTTTGGGGTGCCTGTGCTCCTAGCCATACTGATAGCTAAGTTTGTTTTCATAGCTCAGAAAGACACCGCACATTGTACGGTGTCTTTTTTTGTCCGTACCACTAAAGGCCGGGGGAAATGCAGGAGCCTGCTAATGACGGCCGAGCCAGTTTTCCGGGTTGAGGTTGGAGCTGTTGCGCCACACCTGAAACTGCACTTCCGAGGTGCCTTCGGAGCTGGTGTACACGGTGCCGATCTGCTGGCGCATCTTCACGGTCTGGCCCTCGCTCACGCTCACCCCGCGCAGCTTGGCGTACACCGTGAAGTACTCGCCGTGCTGGATCATGACGATGTTGTTCATGCCCGGCACGCTGGCCACGGTCAGGACCTTGCCATCGAAAATGGCCCGTACCGGCTCGCCAGCGCTGGTTTGGATGTCGACGCCGCGGTTTTCCACCACCACGTTTTTCAGCACCGGGTGGTTGTGGCGGCCAAACCGTTGCGAGATGAACCCCTTGGCCACCGGCCACAGCAAGCTGCCCCGGTTATCGGCAAACGACGACGACAGCACCGCCGTTTCGGGCGTGAGCGTTACCCGGTCGGTGCGCACGGCGGCGGCGGGCTCGGCCGGCTCGGAGTAGGTGCGGCCGGATCCTTCGGGGGCGGTACGGCCGGGCGCGGCGGCGGTAGCCCGTTCGGCCCGCTCGCGGGCGGCGGCGCGGGCCGCAGCTTTGGCAGCGGCCACCCGGGCGGCGCGGGCTATTTCCTCGCGCACGCGCTCGGCAATCAGGTTGTCGAGGCGGCCGATGGCGCGCTGGCGGTCGGCCAGCTCCTGGCGCAGGCCCTGTTCCTGCTGGCTGAGCTTTGTCACGACTTGGTCTTGCTGGGTTTTCAGCGTGACGAGGTTGTTCTTTTCGGCTACCTGGGTGTTGAGCAACTGGCCTTTCTCCTGCTTTTTCACCTGCAGGCCCGTGAGCTGCTGGGTGAGGCGCTGCTGGGTGCCCGTAATCTGGGCAGCCTGGGCCTGGCGCACTTCGGCGTACTGCCGGATGTAGCGCAGCCGTAGCATGAACTGGTTGAACGACTCGGCCGCAAACAGAAACATCAGGCGGTTGTAGCTATTGGCCGTTTTCGAGCCGGCGTAGATCAGCTTGGCGTATTCAGCCTTGAGCTGCTGCAGGCTCTGCTGGGTTTGCTGCACCTGGGTCTGGGTCTGCACCACGTCGGTTTCGATGTAGCGCAGCTCCGACGAGATGTTGCGGATGACGCCCTGCTGCACCGTCAGCTTTTCCTTGAGGGCGTTGAGCTGGCCCAGCGACGCCTGCTTCTGGCGCTGGGTCTGCTCCAGGATGCGGCTGGCTTCCTGAATCCGGCGCAGGGTGTTGCGCCGCTCGCGCTCCAACTGCGCTTTCGACTTCTGAACCGGACGCTTCCTGGTGGTCGTGCTTTTTTTTGTAGATGTGCTGCGTTGCGCCAGCGCGCGGCCGGCCGGCAGCACGCCTACTGCCGCCAGCTGGCTCACCAGCACCAATACAAGCGCCAGCCAGCGCTTACTTCTTGCGGGCATAGCCTTTCGGAATCGAAAACGGAAACTGTAGCCGCTCCTTGTCGACATCGACGGTGCGGTAGCTGATGGTGGCGGCGGTAGGCTTAGTAGTGCCCTGCTGCAGCTGCAGCTGCGTAGTGTAGGCAAACGACTGCGGCGTGCGCTCTACCACCCGGAAATCGGTATAGTCTACCGTCACCTTGTTTTGGGTGGCCGGGTCGTTTACGGTGAGCTGCTGCACCCGGGCCTTGCCCAATTCAATGAGCTGTTGCACCAGTAAGCCGGCCTGCTCGTAGCTGACACGCTGCACCGAGCCATCGGTTTGCACGGTGGGCTCGGTGGCGGGGTTGAGGGGCGGCAGGTAGTTACCAAGCAGCAAGGCCTGCACCATTTCAAAGTTAACGGGCACGTTCAGGCGCTGGCTCAGGTAGGCGAAGTCGCCGGCGTAGTATTCGCGGTGCACCTTGTCGAGCACCTGTACCGAGTCGCGGGTTATGTAAGCGCGCACGCCCTCAAACCCAATCAGCGACGCAGAAATCCAGATAACGCTGTCTTTGCGGATGCGCACGTTGATGTTGGCCATCTGCTGGTTGCCCTGCAAGTCAAACTGGGCCTTGCCTTTCGCCGACAGAAAGCGGAAGTCGACGTTCATGGCGCGCACCGCCTCGGGCATGGGGCGGTTGCTGGCCTTCGACTTGGTGGGAATGGCTTTCTTCTGACAGCCGCCCAGTGCGGCCACGGCCAGAAACAGGCCAAGGGCAATGCGTTTACTCATACAATTTCCTGTCTTTGATTTTGCGGTCAATCAGCGAAGATGCGCCGCCGATCTGCTTGGCCCGCTGCCATTCGGCGTAGGCTTTGTCTTTGTCGCCGAGCTGGTAGAGTACGTCGCCGTAGTGTTCGATGACGGTGGCGTCTTTGCTGGTGACCAGGGCCTTTTCCAGGTACTGGCGGGCGCCGGCGTAGTCTTTCTGCTTGTAGAGCACCCAGGCGTAGGTGTCGAGGTAGGTGTCGTTGTCGGGGAACTGCTTCACCAGCTTGCCCGACATCTCCTTGGCGCGGTCCAGCTTCTCGCCCCGCACCGACAGAAAGTAGCTGTAGTTGTTGAGGGCCTGCGCGTTGTTGGCGTCGAAGGTCAGCGCCGCCTCGTAGGCCGCGTCGGACTTGCTGTACTCCTTTATTTCGTGGTAGGCGTCGCCGAGCTGGGTGTCGAACTGGGCTAGCAGCTCGGGGTTGTCGGTGGCCAGCTTGCGGCCGTATTCCAGCGCTTTCACGCCCTTGGCCGGCTGCTTGGCCAAGATGTAGCCCACGCCATTGTAGAACCACAGCGGCGCCTGGTTCGGGAACAGCTCCAGCGCCTTCTCGGAGTGCCGCAGCAGCGAGTCGGTCTGGTTGAGCTCGGCATCAATGAGCACCACCTGCTGCCAGATCTGGTAGCGGGAGTTGTCGAGCCGGATGGCCTGCAGGTAGGTGTTGCGGGCCTGCTCCTTGCGGTTGGTCAGGGTCTGGATGTCGCCGGCCACGGAATATGCCTTTGCCTCCTTGGGGTGCACGCGCACCGTAATGGCGGCCAGGTCCAGCGCCGTCTGCTCGATTTTGGGGTTGGGCAGCTGCTTGATGTAGTCGACCAGCACCCGCACCTTGTCGTCGATGTCGAGGCCCGGGCTTTCAAACGCCCGCTTGATCTGCTTTTCCGACTCGGCAGTATTGCCCTGCTGGCGGTACACATCGGCCAGAATCATGCGGGCCTGCGGGTTTTCGGGGTCGGTGCGCAGGGCCTGCTCGGCCACGCGCACGGCATCGGGCAGGCGGTTGTTGGCGGCGTACATTTCGGCCTGCGCCAGCACGTACCGGATTTCGTCGGGGTTGGCCGCAATCAGCACCTCACCCTCTTTCAGGGCCTTGTCGAGGTTGTTCTGCTTGAGGTAAATCTGCTGCTTCTTGAACGACACCTCATCCAGCGGCCCGAATTGCTTTTCGGCCCGTTCCAGCGTGGCCAGGGCGTCGTCGAGCTTGCCCTGGGCCAGGTACAGGTCGGCCAGATTGAACAGGTAGTAGCCGGAGTCCGGCACGTCCTGAATCAGCTGGGCATATACTTTGGTGGCCTGGTCGTACTGCTTCTGCGAGGCATAAGCCTGGGCCAGCAGCAAGTAGTAGTAGGCGTTTTTGGGGTCGAGCCGGACGGCGGCCTGCGCGAAGTTGGTGGCGTCCTTGAGGTTGCCGCTGAGCAGGTTGGTTTCGGCTATTTTGTAGCTGATGGCCGCGTTGGTTGGGTTGAGGGCGTAGGCCTTGAGCAGCCGTTCCAGGGCCTTGTTGTAGTCTTCGAGCAGTACGTATTTCACGCCGTCCACGAAGAACGCCTCGCTCATTTCCCGGTCGCGCTCCGTCAGTTGGCGCTGGCGGCCGGCGGCATCCAACTCGGCCCGGCGCGCCAGCTCCTTCCGCTCTTTGCGGGTGAGCTTGCGCGGCGTGAGCTGGTCGGCCGGAGCGGGGGCAGCAGACGCAGGACGCTGCTGTGCCTGCCCCTCGGAGGGCAGATACAGCAGCGCCAGCAACAGAAAAAAAGAAGGGAAGACGCTACGCATGCAGGCAGAAGCGCGGAACAAGTCCGCCAATCAGGAGAAACGGATGAAGATCAAGGTACCCAAAACGGCGGAATAGCCCCGGGCTTCTGCGTAACGTAAGCGACTACGAAATTATCATACCCGCAGCGTATTGTAGTCGCCCAGGCTCAGGTCATCGGGCGTGCCCGTGACGGTGGCGTGGTTGCCGATCATGGAGTTGGCCACGTTGGCGTGCAGCACCGTGGCCGACGTCTGCACGATGGAGTTCGACACCACCGACGCGCGCACGTTGGAATGGTTGCCCAGCGACACGTGCGGCCCCACCACCGAATCGGTGATGATAACGCCTTCGCCCACGTACACCGGTGGAATCAATACGGAGTTGGTGATCTTGGCAGATTCGGCTACCAGGTTTTCGCCACGCTCCTGCAGGTACTCCAGGTAGCGCTGGTTGGTGAAGACGGTGGCATCCTTGTTGCCGCAGTCCAGCCATTCGGTCACGCGGCCGGGCACGAACGTGGTGCCCTTGTTCTTCATGTTTTCGAGGGCATTGGTGAGCTGGTACTCGCCTTTGTCCTTGATGTCGTTGTCGAGCAGGTACTGCAACTCGCTGCGCAGGTACTCGCCGTCCTGGAAGTAATAGATGCCGATGATGGCGAGGTCGGACACGAACTCCTGGGGCTTCTCCACGAAGTCGGTAATCTGGCCCTGCTCGTTGAGCTTCACCACGCCAAAAGGCTTGGGGTCTTCTACTTTCTGCACCCAGATGGTGCCGGGTACGCTGGAATCCAGGGTGAAATCAGCCTTAAACAAGGTATCGGCGAAGGCTACTACCACCGGGCCGGTCAGGGCACTTTGGGCGCACAGGATGGCGTGGGCGGTGCCCAGCGGCTCGTCCTGGTAATGGATGGTGCCTTTCGCGCCCACCGACTCGGCAATCTGCACCAAGCTCTTCTCGGTTTCAGCCCCGAAACGGCCGATGATGAAGGCCACTTCCTGCACCGGCTCGCCACACACTTTGGCAATGTCCTCCACCAGCCGCTGCACAATTGGCTTGCCCGCAATCGGGATAAGCGGCTTGGGAACAGTGAGGGTGTGCGGGCGCATACGCTTGCCCATGCCGGCCATCGGAACGATAATTCTCATGTCTGAAAGTGTTTCGGGTTGCTTATGAAGAGTAAGGGGTAATAAGCCGGTACGCAAATGGCGCAGGAAAGTAGCGCGCCAGCGGCGGGCCGAGAGGATTTATTGCACGCCGGTGCTGCCGTAGCCGCCGGCACCGCGCGCCGTTTCGCTCAGCGTTTCGGCGGGCTGCCACTCAATCACCTCGTGGCGGGCCACCACCAGTTGCGCGATACGCTCACCATCCTGCACCACAAAGTCGGTATCGGAGAGGTTTACCAGCAGCACCTTCAGCTCGCCGCGGTAGTCGGCGTCAATGGTGCCGGGGCTGTTCACGATGCCGATGCCGTGCTTGTAGGCCAGGCCGCTGCGGGGGCGCACCTGCATTTCGTAGCCCACCGGAATTTCCATGAACAGGCCCGTGGGAATGAGGGCGCGCTGCAAGGGCTTCAGCACCACGGGCTCGTCCAGGTTGGCCCGCACGTCGAGGCCAGCGGCGTGGGCCGTCTGGTACTCGGGTAGCGGATGGCGGGAACGGTTGATGACGGGTAGTTGCATGCCGCAAAGATAGATTTCTGTGGTAGTTGTTGGTTTTTAGTTGTTAGTTGTTAGTCCGTCCCGTTGATTTTTGACAACTACCAACGAACAACTCATTTCTCCAGCATCCGCTGGGGTTTCTCGATTAGAACGATCAGGCCTACGAAGCCGGCGCACAGGGCCAGGTGCCAGCCTTGGCGCAGCCAGTAGCCGCTCACGGGCACAAACCAGCCCAGCGCCACTACGCCCGAGGCCAGCGCCAGCCAGCCCAGCAGTCGGGCCACCGGGTAGGGCACCGGGAAGTGCCGCTCGCCCAGCCACCAGCACACGGCCGCCATCATAAAGTAGCAGGCCAGCGTGGCAATGGCCGAGCCCATGTAGCCCAGCACCGGAATCAGCAGGAAGTTGAGGGCAATAGTGAGCACCGCCCCGGCCGCCCCAATGTAGGTGCCGATGTAGGTTTTGTCGGTGAGCTTAAACCACACTGCCAGGTTCCAGTAGACGCCCAGAAACAGGTTGGCCAGCAGCAGCACCGGCACCACGGCAATACCCTCGCGGTATTCGGCGCGCTTCAGAAACTGCTCCCCCAGGATTTCCAGGTTCAGACTCACGCCCACAAAAATGACGGCGCAGCACAGCGTAAACCACTTCAGCACCATGGCAAACGTGGCCGGCGAGTTTTTCTCGGTGCTCTGCGAAAAGAAGAACGGCTCGGCTGCGTAGCGGAATGCCTGAATGACGAGGCTCATAAAGATGCTGAGCTTGTAGCAGGCCCCGTAGATGCCCACCGCCGTAAGGCTGCTTTTGCCCGGGTAGAAGCCTTCAGGCAGCCACGCGGGCAGCAGAATCCGGTCCAGCGTCTCGTTCACCATACCCGCCAGGCCCATCAGCATGATGGGGTAGGCGTAGGTGAGCAACGGCCGCAGCGGTGCCAAACTCAGCCGGAACCGCATCTGCAGCAGCTCCGGCGCCAGCAGCAGCAGCGTGAAGGCGCTGGTCGCCAGGTTGGCCAGAAATACGTAGCCGACCCCAATGCTGGGGTCGTAGACGCGGGCCACCAGCGGCTGCAGCGCCGTCAGGTATTTGCCGGCCAGGATGTCGGGGCAGGCCACGATGAAGAACATGTTCAAAGCCACGTTCAGCACGATGCTGGCCATGCGGATGCTGGCAAAGCGCCGCGCCTGGTTGCGCAGGCGCAGCTGCGCAAACGGAATGGCCGCCACGGCATCGAGGCCCAGCACCAGCGCCAGCCACAGCACATACCGCTCGTGGCCGGCCGGCAGCCCTAGCAGCTGCAGCAGCGTATCTGCCTGCCAGGCCAGCAGCCCCGCCAGCACCACGCTGCTTACCAGCAGCAAGCTCAGCACCCGGTTGTAGAGGTCCTGCCGGTCGGCGCCGGCACGGTTGGCAAACCGGAAAAACGTGGTTTCCAGCCCGTAGGTAAACACCACGTTCAGAAACGACACGTAGGCATACAGCCCCGTCACGATGCCGTAGTCGGCCGCCGCAAATCGCGCCGTGTACACCGGCACCAGCAAATAGGTGAGCACCCGGCCCACAATGCTGCTGATGCCATACACGGCCGTCTGGGAGGCCAGTTTCTTTGCTACACTCATTTAAAGAAGTGGTAAACCGCTGCCAAAAGAACGTCATTCCGAGCGGAGCGAGGAATCTCGCTAGTGTGGTGATTATACTACACTAGCGAGATTCCTCGCTCCGCTCGGAATGACGTACCAAGCAACCTTCGGATTTTAATTGCCTTTGAAAGCGGCCGGCCGTTTTTCCAGGAATGCTTGGGTGCCCTCTTTGAAGTCGTTGGACGCAAAGCACTGCCCGAAGGCGTTGGCTTCTACCTGGTAGCCGTGGCGCGTATCCGAGTATAGGGCATTCACGCTGTCGATGCACAGGCTAAGGGCCAAAGGTGCTTTCGTCAGGATGCGGCTCAGCAGGGTGCGCGTAAAGGTCAGCAGTTCGGCGGCGGGCACCACGTGGTTCACGAGGCCTAGGCGCAGGGCTTCGTCGGCCTTCACCATGTCGGCGGTCAGCAGCAGCTCCAGGGCTTTGCCTTTGCCAATCAACTGGGCTAGCCGCTGGGTGCCGCCGTAGCCCGGAATCAAACCCAGGTTCACT
Source organism: Hymenobacter sp. APR13 (assembly GCF_000737515.1). Taxonomy (NCBI): domain Bacteria; kingdom Pseudomonadati; phylum Bacteroidota; class Cytophagia; order Cytophagales; family Hymenobacteraceae; genus Hymenobacter; species Hymenobacter sp. APR13. Next base: position 1,362,907 of record NZ_CP006587.1, on the reverse strand, counting down.
TCCGGCTGCCCGAAGCGTGCGGTATCGGAGGCAATGCGCATGTGGCAGGCCATGGCCAGCTCGCAGCCGCCGCCCAGCGCAAACCCGTTCACGGCTGCAATAACCGGCTTGGAGCTTTCCTCAATCATGCAAAATACCTCCTGGCCCTGCTCGGAGGCCCGGCGGGCCAGCGCCTCGCTCGGAATGGCAGCCAGCTCGGCAATGTCGGCGCCGGCCACAAAGGCTTTGTCGCCGCTGCCGGTCAGGATGATGCCCCGCACGGCCTTGTCGTTGAGGGCCTGCTGCATGGCCTGCCCGATTTCCGTAATCGTGGCGGCGTTGAGGGCATTGAGCTTGGTGGGGCGGTTGAGCGTGATGGTCTGGATGCCGGTTTCAGCGTCGAGCTCAACCAGCAGATTTTCGAAAGAAGCCATGAAGGAAAGGATAGGTGGGGCCGCAGATGATGCCCAAAGATAGCGCAAAACCGCATCCCTGTTCCGGGGCTTCGGCGTGGCAACGCCCCGGTTCAACGGTTGCCGATGGCTGTCCGGCTAAACCGTGGCACCCTGGGCAAACCGGTCTTCTACCTTTGAGAAAAGTCCGCAGGAGGTTAGATCGTAAAAATCTTATATTGCCTGCGGTATTCTCTCGTTTTCTCCACCAAATCCTTCTTACTCATGGGCTTCGTCTCAGAATTCAAAGAATTTATTTCCAAGGGCAACGTGCTCGATCTAGCAGTCGGCGTGATTATCGGCGGGGCGTTCGGTAAGATCGTCACCTCGCTGACAGATGATATCCTGATGCCTGTGCTCAGCATCCTGACCGGCGGTATGGATTTCAAGGACTGGTTTCTGGCCCTTGACGGCACCACCTACAAAACACTAGAAGACGCCAAAAAAGCGGGTGCCGCAACCATCAACTACGGCCTGTTTCTGAACGCCGTTATCACCTTCCTGCTGATGGCCTTCGCCATTTTCTGGATTGTGAAGCTGGCTAACCGCTTCAAAAAGCCGCAGGAAGTAATTGTGGCCGACCCCGGCCCAACGAAAGACCAGGTGCTGCTGATGGAAATTCGCGACGCGCTGCGCACCCGTAGCTAGCACGTCCGCTCACCACGGCTGTTTTATTGACTGTTTGCAAAGCCGGCCTTTGCCCTCCACCACGGCAGGGCAGGGGCCGGCTCTTTTGTTACCCTCTTCCTTCAGTTACTATGGGCGTTACTACACTCGTTTCCTGGAAATGCTGCCTAACCGTTGCCTTTCTGGTTTTCCTAACAGCAGGGCACGTGCAGGCGCAGGAACCCGTGCCCAATCGCGCACCCGTCCCGCAGGAAGCCTACAAAATATCTGCCGAAGTAGACACGGCCCAAGGCTGGCAGCGCGGCGGTGCCGGTACGCTCAACTTCAGTCAGGTGAGCCTCAGCAACTGGGCGCCCGGCGGCCAAAGCTCTCTGTCGCTGCTGGGGCTGGGCAACCTGTACGCGCACTACCGAGGCGATAAGCACGCCTTCGACCTGGCCGGCAACTTGGTCTATGGCTTGTTGAAGGCCGGCAAAGCCCGGGTGCGGAAAAACGACGACCGGCTGGAGCTTAATGCCCGCTACGCCCGCAGCTTCGCGCCAAAGTGGTCATACGCCACGCAACTCAACCTCAAAACCCAACTCACGCCCACCACCGATGCCATCCGAACCGATTCGCTGCTGTCGAAGTTCTTCGCGCCCGCCTACATCCTGGCTTCGGTCGGCTTCGAGTATAAGCCCGATGAAAACTTTTCGCTGTTCCTGTCCCCGGTCACGGGCAAGTTCACGGTCGTAGCCGATCAGCGGCTGGCCGATGCCGGCGCCTTTGGAGTGAAGGCCGCCCGCCGCGGCCCTGACGGCCGTCCGGTAACCGGCACCGGCGAACGGCTGCGCGAAGAACTGGGCGCCTACCTCAACGCCCGCTACCGCCGACCCCTGATGGCTAACATCACCTACCAAACGCGCCTGGAACTGTTCAGCAACTATTTTCATAACCCGCAGAACATAGACGTAAACTGGGAAAACCTGCTGGATTTCAAAGTGAACAAGTTCTTCAGCGCCAGCTTGGCCGCCACGTTGGTCTACGACGATGACATTCTGGTGCCCCTCAACGTGGATGAGCAAAACGGCGATCCGCTGGCCCGCGGGCGACGTATCCAGTTCAAGGAAACCCTAGGTATTGGGCTGACCTACAAGTTTTAGAGAATTTGAACTAACTTCCCTGCCGGCCCGTTGCCGCGCTGCAAGCTCCGCGGCTGACAGCTAGCGGATTACGGCCATTTCCTCTGAATTTTCTTCTGCTACAGCGCATGAAAAAACTTATTGCCACCTCGCTGCTGGCTTCCGCCACTTTGCTCAGCAAACCTGCGGCCGCGCAGGCGCCCCGCTCCGTTATTGCTCCTGAAGCGCCCGGCCGCCAGCCCAACGAGCAGATGCAGCGCAAAGGCAAGCGCAAAGCCTCGGCCACGGACATTGCCAACATGCAGCGCCGCATGAACATGAACCCAGACGACGCCAAGCGCGACCAGCAGGTAGAACTCCTGGAAGCCCGCGCCGGCGGCGGCTCTGCCAACACCAGTTTCGGCCGTGCCTCCGGGCCCGCCCGCCAGTATGAGAAGGGTTCCGGCGGCTTCACAGTACGTAAGTTCAAAGCTGGCAAGCACACCCGTAATGCCATGATGAAGAAAGGGCAGGGGCGTCCTGCTCCTGGCATCGACCCTAAAGGCAAGCCATTGACGCACAAGAAGAAAAAGAAATTCCTGTTTTTCTAAGTAGCCGCAAGCAAGCCTGTAGCTAGCAGATACCGCACAAAAAAGCCCCGTCGCAAAGCGTCGGGGCTTTTTGCATCTTTAGCTGTTTCGAGACCACCGTTCGCTCCCGATGCAGCCAAAGAAGGACTAAGTATTGAACCGGCCAGCTACGAAAGCTGGCGTTTGGCGGGGTCCCAGCCCGGGCCGGGTAGGGCCGGCGTAGCAGCCTCGCGGTTACCGTTCAGCGACAGGTAGCATACTGGTACTGGCATAAAAGTGTGACGTTTGGCAACAGGTGCTGGCGAGTAGGTGTGTACAGGCATAGCGCGACAAATAAGGAAGTGGACACGAAACAGCAAAAGCCACTACAGCTTAGCCAAAGCATTCAGGTCAATATTGCGGGCGACTTGCTTTACAAAATCAGTGTTGTTCTGCCCGTCCGATTCCACGGCTACAAAAAAACGGTCGCCTACGCCCAAGGCAACACTGGCTTTGTGCTCTTTCTTCTGTAGCGTTTCCCACCCTCTGATGTTGCTCATGCCCAAGTCGAAGCTCCGCATCAGCTGCGCATCATCCTCCTGCGCAAAACCTGCCGATAGCATGGCCGTAGCGCCGGCGTACAAGGCGTTGGCGCCATTGTAGTCTACCAACTGCACTTTCAGGCGCTGGCTGCCATTGCTGTAACTCCGCTCGCACGTAGAGTAGCTGATGCCATTCAGGCTAATGGATTCGCCTTTTGGCTCACTCACCGCGTTAAAGCCAGCTAGCTTAGCTGGCAGGTAATGCGCCAGTTCCTGATACGTCAACGATGCTGTATCGCCGTGAGCAACCCGAGCAGCGTGTTGCTGCTGTTGCTTTCTCATAGCCGCTCCCATATTGCGTACAGCCCGTACGCTGCTACTTGCTGTATTGTAGCGGCTGCGTGCTTCCTGCAACTGGCCACAGGCAGCTAATAACCCTAGTTCGGCGCAGACCAGAAGGAATCCTAAACGGTTCATGGCAGGTAGGGCAAGGTGAAGCAGGGCTTTTATTGTACCCTGAATCACGATTAGTGCAATTCAATCTATCGGTGATGCTAAAGTACTTTTCTCGCTTGGCGAGGTCAATAGCATGATGATGTGACGCAACTTTAGGTGAAAAAGCAAAAGGCCTCTACTGCACGCAGTAGAGGCCTTTTGATGATTAAAGATGCTGCTTACAGCGTCCGTTTTACTTCCTGTTCTTCGAAGCCTTCGATGTTGTCACCTTCTTGCAGGTCGTCGAAATTCTTAAGCGAGATACCGCACTCGTAGCCCTGGCGTACTTCCGACACATCGTCTTTGTAGCGCTTGAGGTCTTTGATTTCGCCCGAGTACACCACAATGCCATTGCGAACGAGCCGCACTTTGGTTTTGCGGGTGAAGGTACCGTCCGTCACCATGCAGCCACCAATGGCGCCTACTTTGGTGATGTTGAACACCTGACGAATCTCGGCGTTGGCTACCACTACATCTTTCACCGTCGGGGCCAGCATGCCTTCCATGGCATCCTTCACCTCGTTGATGGCGTTGTAGATGATCGAGTAGAGGCGGATGTCGATCTGCTCCTGCTCGGCCAGCTTGCGGGCGCTCTGCGACGGCCGCACCTGGAAGCCGATAATGATGGCGTCGGAGGCCGAAGCCAGCAACACGTCGGATTCCGAGATGGCGCCCACGCTCTTGCTGAGGATGTTCACGGCCACTTCCGGCGTGCTCAGCTTCAGCAGCGAGTCGGCCAGTGCTTCCACCGAGCCGTCCACGTCGCCTTTCACAATTACATTCAGCTCCTTGAACGAACCGATAGCCAGACGGCGACCAATCTCGTCGAGGGTGATGTGCTTCTTGGTGCGCATGCTCTGCTCGCGGGCCAGCTGCTGACGCTGGGTGGCCAGCTCGCGGGCTTCGCGCTCGGTTTCCATCACCTGGATCTTGTCGCCAGCCTGCGGGGCCCCGGTCAAACCAAGTACCTGCACCGGTGTAGCCGGGCCGGCGGTTTTCATCTTCTTACCGCGGTGGTCGGTCATGGCCTTCACGCGGCCGAAGTGCGGACCAGCCAGCACGATGTCGCCCACTTTCATGGTGCCCGTCTGTACCAGGATGGTGGTTACGTAGCCGCGGCCCTTGTCGAGCGAGGCTTCGATAACCGTACCCACGGCGTTGCGGTCGGGGTTGGCTTTCAGCTCCAGAATCTCGGCTTCCAGCAGGACTTTCTCCAGCAGGTCGTCGATACCGAGGCCGGTTTTGGCCGATACCTCCTGGCTCTGATACTTACCGCCCCATTCTTCTACCAGTACGTTGATCACCGACAGTTCCTCACGGACTTTGTCGGGGTTGGCGCCAGGCTTGTCGATTTTGTTAAGGGCAATAACAATTGGTACACCAGCAGCCTGCGCGTGGTTGATAGCTTCCTTGGTTTGCGGCATCACCGAGTCGTCGGCAGCTACCACAATAATGGCCAAGTCCGTCACCTTAGCACCACGGGCACGCATGGCCGTAAAGGCTTCGTGACCCGGGGTATCGAGGAACGTTACGCGCTTGCCCGATTTGGTCATCACGTCGTAGGCACCGATGTGCTGCGTGATACCGCCGGCTTCACCTTTGGCTACGCTGGCGTTGCGGATGTAGTCAAGCAGCGAGGTCTTGCCGTGGTCGACGTGGCCCATGATGGTCACAATTGGAGCGCGTGGCTGCAGATCCTCTTCGTTGTCGGTGATTTCCACCACCGTATCCTCTTCCTCAGCCGACAGGAATTCCACATCGTAGCCGAACTCGTCGGCAATAACGGTAATGGCTTCGGCATCGAGGCGCTGGTTGATGGACACGAACATGCCCATGTTCAGGCAAACCTTGATAATTTCGTTCACCGACACGTCCATCAGCGAGGCCAAGTCGTTGGCGGAGATGAACTCGGTTACTTTGAGGGTTTTGGCATCCAGCTCGTTTTGAGCGCGCTGTGCCTCGCGGTCTTCGGCTACACCAGCCCGCTTGTCGCGGCGGTACTTAGCACGGTTGTTATTGTTGCCACCACGGCCGCCGCTGAGCTTGGCCAGCGTGGCCTTGATCTGCTCCTGAATCTGCTTGTCGTTCTGCTCGGGCGTAAGCGGCACAGTAGGCTGCGTACGCTGGCCAGGACCACCGGGACGCTGGCCAGGGCCGCCGGGGCGCTGGCCGGGGCCGCCAGGACGTTGGCCCGGAGCGGTTACCGGACGGTTGCCTTGGTAGCCACCACCTTGCTGGTTGCCCTGGTTGGCCGAGCCGGGCTGCGTAGCGCCTCCCGGACCAGGCAGACGCTGGCGTTTCTTCTTATCAGCAGCCAAGCCGCTCTTGCGCACATCCGACGAGGCCACGGGGCGGGCACCGCGCCCACCACGCCGCGACGAGTCGAGCGGCAATTCAATCTTACCCAGTACCGTCAGGCCTTTCAGCTGGTCGGCTTTGGCTACGATGGTACCGGCAGCTTCTTCCGTACCGGCGGTAGGTTCAGTCGGCGCTGCGGCGGCAGGGGCCGAAGCAGCAGCTACAGGAGCCGCTGCAGGCGTTGCCGGAGCAGGGGCGGCCGGAGCCACCGTTTCAGTAGGCTTAGGAGTAGCTGCCGGGGCGGGCGTCTCAGCAACCGGCGCTTTCACAGGCTCGGGAGCTGCTGGCGCTGGAGCCGGGGTGGCTGCCACCGGAGCCGGTGCAGGGGCCGGGGTTTCAGCAGGTTTGGGGGCGGGAGCCGGCGCAGCAGCCGGGGCTGGCTTGGCTTCAGCAGCCGGCGCTTCAACCGGCTTTGGCGCGGGGGCGGGAGCCGGCGCAGCAGCCGGAGATACTGACGCAGGGGCAACCGGAGCGGCGGTAGCTGCCGGACGGGGTGCCATAGGCCGGCCTTTGGCGTCCAGCTCCAGCTTGCCCAATACCTTGAGGCCGGGCACCTTGGGTGCTTCCTCGGCAGGCTGAGGGGCTGGAGTTGGGGCCGCTACGGGCGCAGCAACCGGAGCCGCCGCCACCGGAGCCGGGGCAGGAGCTTCTACGGGCTTGGGAGCCGGGGCTTTCGGGGCAACGGGCTCGGCCGGACGGGCCTGGGCAGCCGCTTCCAGCTCGCTTTGGCGCTTGGCCTGGCTGAGCTTAGCGGCCTCCAGCTTGTCCTGGGCTGAAGACGCGAATTCCTTGTCCAGCAACGCTACTTGCTCAGGAGTGAGCTTGGTTGTGGGCTTGTTTTCTACCGGAAATCCCTTTTTCGTTAGTGTTTCCACTATAGTGGACATGCCAACGTTCAGGTCTTTGGCTGCCTGACTAAGCCGTTTGGTTGCTGCTTCCGCCATTCTATGCTCGCGAACGATACTCTTATCTTGGTGCAAAGGTACTATATTAAATGGTGCCAGCCGGTGTTATGGTGTTAAAGCAGGCCGGCTGGCCCGATTTAACACCTTTGCCGGGCCGAAGCCCGCGCGCTCATTGCGCGTTGTCGCTGGCAGTGGAGGTTTCTGCTTCGTCGGTGCTCTCTTCTTCGCCTTCAAATTCGTTGCGGATGACGCGGAAAACGTCTTCTACAGTTTCCTCTTCCAGCTCCGTGCGGCGCACGATATCTTCTTTGCTTACGGCCAATACGGCGCGCCCGGTGTCGAGGCCAATTTTCTTGAGCTCGTCAATGATCCAGGCTTCCAGCTCGTCCGAGAATTCATCGAGGGCAATGTCCTCTTCGTAATCACCGGCATCCCGGAATACGTCGATTTCCATGCCCACTAGCCGCGAGGCCAGCTTGATGTTGGCGCCGCCCCGGCCGATGGCCAGCGAAACCTGGTCTGGCTTGAGGAACACCGAAACCCGGCCGGTTTGTTCGTTTATCTTCATCGACGTGAGCTTGGCCGGCGACAGGGCCCGCGCAATGTAGAGCTCCAAGTTGTCGGTGTAGTTGATGACGTCGATGTTTTCGTTTTCCAGCTCACGCACCACGGCGTGGATGCGGGAGCCTTTCATGCCTACGCAGGCGCCCACCGGGTCGATACGGTCGTCGTAGCTTTCTACGGCTACTTTGGCCCGCTCGCCGGGCTCACGCACAATATTTTTGATGGTGATCAGGCCATCAAAAATCTCGGGTACTTCCTGCTCGAACAAGCGCTCCAAGAAAGCCGGCGCAGCGCGCGAAAGGATGATTTTGGGCGTGCCGTTGATGATTTCCACCTTGTGCACTACCGCCCGTACGGAGTCGCCCTTGCGGTAGCGGTCTTTCGGGATCTGCTCGCCTTTGGGCAACACCAGCTCGTTTTCGTCTTTATCGAGAATCAAGGCCTCGCGGCTCCACACCTGATAGACTTCGCCGGCGATGATTTCACCAACCTGGTCTTTGTAGGTCTGGTAGAGGTGGTCGCGCTCTAGGTCCTTCACGCGCTGAATCAGCGTCTGGCGGGCCATGAGCACAGCGCGGCGGCCGAAGTCTTCCAGCTTCACCTCTTCCGTTACCTGCTCGCCTACCTCAAAGTCGGGCTCGATTTTCTGCGCCTCGGCCAGCGGAATTTTGTCGTGGTCCCAGATATCCTCCGAGTCATCGTCCACAATCTCACGGTTGCGGTAGATTTCCAGGTCGCCCTTGTCCACGTTGAGAATGACGTCGAAGTTGGCGTCATCGGTGTACTTTTTGCGAATCATGGTCCGGAACACGTCTTCGAGGATGCTCATCATCGTGGGACGGTCGATGTTTTTGCTCCGGGCGAATTCGGCAAACGATTCAATCAGGACGTTGCTGTTCATCTGATTTAAACTGTTGAATTGTTGAATTGCTGCAGAAAAGGGGGCTGGCTTTCTCCTACGAAAAAACGCAACCGCTGGTCTGACAAGCTATTAAGTCCGTGTTATTTAAACGAAATGACGATCCGCGCTTCCGTAATGCTGGCAAACGGCACGAGTGCGGCGGGCAGCGTTTTGGTTTTGCTTTTCTCCTTAATCACCTCGGCCAGCTGCAGCCCTTCGGCCTCGATGGCCTCCAGAGTACCAGTTTTCTCGGTGCCGTCAGCCAGCTTCAGGCTGAAGGTGCGGCCCACGTGCCGGGTGTACTGGCGCGGGTCGGTGAGGGGCTGGTCGGCACCGGGGGAAGTGACTTCCAGCGAGTAGGTAGCATCTTCGCCATATGCTTCGTCGATGCGCTTGGCCAGCCGGCGGCTTACTTTGGCGCACTCATCAATGCCCAGGCCCTGCTCACTATCAAGAGTGACGGTGATTTTGGGCCGGATGGCGTCGGATACGCTCAGGTCTACCACGAACAGGTCGAAACCGGTGAGGCTGTCCTGGAGCATCTCGGCAATGCGGTGTTGATCGAAATTCATCGGGTCTTGAACCGGGTGATAAAAGAAAGAGGGGACGCTACGTCCCCTCTTCACAATCAGAATACTGCGCAAATATACTAGGATAAACCGCCGAAAGCAAGTAGCGGCTAGGTGATGGGGTGAATCGTGACACGAGACAGGTGACAGGTGCCGAACGTCATTCCGAGCGGAGCGAGGAATCTCGCGTGCTGATGTTGGGACGACCCGGGTTGCCACGCTGGCGAGATTCCTCGCAAGCTCGGAATGACGTTCTACCTTCCTTTTTCACCTCATCACCTCATCACCAGAATTCACCGCGTGATTTCCACCCAGCCTTTGGCGCGGCGGTTATCGGTGTCGCGCAGCAGGTAGTAGTAGGTGCCTTCGGGCAGGTTTTCGCCGCCCCAGTTGTTGTGGTAGTCCTGGGTTTCGTAGACCAGCGTACCCCAGCGGTTGAAGATCTGCAGGCGGGTGGGCTTGCAGCTGAACAGGGGCTTGAACGTGTCGTTGAGCGAGTCGCGGTTGGGGGTGATGATGTTGGGGACCTGCACTTCGCCGACTTCCAGCGGCGAGAAGGACGTTTCGACGACGCAGTTGGAATAGCGGGCAATCAGCCGGACGGTGTAGGTGCCGGGCTGCTCGTAGAGGTGCGTGGGATTGGCGGTGGTGCCGTGCGGTGAACCGTCGCCGAAGTCCCAGTCGTAGGTGCCACCAGCCAGGGCAGGCTCAAACTCGCAGTTGAAAGGAGCCAGGCCGGCGTAGCGCGGCGAGGCAGAGCACACGGGCAGGTTGAGGGGGGCATTGGCCGAGGAAGTGGGCGCTAGCAGCACCGTCCGGACCGCCACGTTTTCGCAGCCGTTCTGCGAGTAAGTGTAGCGCAGCGGGAAAATGCCGCCGCGGTTGTTGGTGTTGGGTGGCGTGAACAGGCCGCCCGGCGTGACGCCGGTGCCGCTCCAGGTACCACCGGCCGGGGTCATACCGCGAAGCTGGAAAGGAGCCATCTGGTCGGCACACAGAATAGTGTCGCGTCCGGCGCGCACTTCCGGCACCAGGCTCACTACCACCGTTTGGGTGCCGACGCCGCAGCCCAGCGTATCGGAAATGGCGTAGCGGATGGTGTGCGTGCCAACGCCGGCCACGGTGGGGTTGAAGATGCTACCCGACACACCTGGCCCGCTAAACGTGCCGCCCAGCGGCGTGGCCGTGAGAGCCACACTGCCCGAGTTGACGCAGCGCGGCGGCAGTGGAGCCACCGTAACGGGGCGCTCCGGCGTGACCGTGACGCGCAACGGCCGGGTGCTTACGCAAGTGCCGGTGGAAGCCACCGAGTAGGTGAGGACGTTTACGCCCAATCGGGCCGGAGCCGGCGTGAACTGGTAGCCGCCGCCGGGCAGGGCCGTGACGCCGGGACCGGTCCAGGTGCCACCGGCGGGGCTGCCGCCTAGCGTGATGGGCGCGCTGCCCACGCACACGTAGCGGTTCGGGCCGGGGTCGGCGGTGATGATGCCGAAGTCGATTTTGAAGGCCGCGTTGTTGCAGTTGGTGCTGCGGTTAGTGGTGGAATAGGTGTTGGCGCCCGGCGGCATCGGGAAGCCCGACGAGCCGCCGCAGCCGCCGCATACGGCCTGATACACCACACCTTTCTTGTCGAAGCGTGAGGTGCCGCCGTCTACATGCTCGCCGCTACGGCCGCCCCGCTCGCCGTAGAAAGTTGCGTACTCCAGAGACGTCATGCCAGGGCGGAACTGGGCAAGGTAGAAGTCGGAGCCGTCGGTGGTGGGCTGGATGGCGTTGGGCGTGACGGGCAGGAACGTGGTGCCGCTGCCGCCGGCGTCGTTGACGGAGCCGCCCCAGCCGCTGATGTAAATTCGCTCGCAGTCATCCACCAGAAAGGCCGTGAGCGAAATGTCGGGGAAAAGGGTGCGGCCGCTGCCGAAACGAGTGTAGTACAGACTGCTGGATAGCGTAGGGTTGAGTTTCTGGATGAACTGGCGGCCGTTGGTTACGCCGTAAAGCCCCGCCGTCATGGGCAGGCTGCCCTGGGTCTGGCCCAGCAGATAGGCGTTGTTGGCCGCATCCAATTCCACAAAGAAGGCTTGGTCATAGGCGGAGCTGCCGGCGAAGCTGCTTTGCAACAGTGCGGTGCCGGTGCTGTTCAGGTGCGTGATGAAGCCGTCCGTAACGCCCTGAAACGTGGTGAGGTAGCCGCCCGGTGTAACGGGGAAGTTGGTGCTGGTGGTGCCGCCTGCCACGTATACCCCGCGCGTGGCGTCTACCTGCAGAGAGTACGCTGCATCGGCGCTGTTGCCGCCCAAATAAGTGGCCCACACGAGCGTGCGCAGATCAGCCGAGAGCTTGGCCACGATGCCGTCGGAGGTACCGCCCTGGTAGTTGCTGCGGAAGCCGGTGCCGGCTGGGAAGTTCAGGCTGTTCGTGACGGATGCCAGATACACGTTGCCGTCGCTGTCTACGGTCACGTCGCCACGGTATGGGTCGCCGTAGTTGACCACCGGTGAGTTGCCAAGCCGCTCGCTCGCTAGGTAGCCGTCGCTGCCCGACCCCCCCAGAAAGGTGCTGCCGGTAAGCACGCTGCCATTGGCCGACAGCTTGGCAATAAACAAATCAACGCCATTTGAATAAGTGGCCGAACTCATGTTGGATGGCCTGACGGACGGCCCGCCGTTGTGGCTGGTATCGTAGCAGCCGGTTGAAACAGGGAAATTGGCAGAGCCGGTAGTGCCCAATATCACCAGCTCACCGCGCGGATTCACAACCATACTGTGGGGGGCGTCCATGCTGGTGCCGCCCAGGTAGGTGGCGTAGAGGCGCGCCGTGGAGCCGCTGACGGCGGTATTGTATTTGATAATGCCCACGTCGGTGGCGCCGGCAAACGTGGTCTGAAACGAACCCAGCGTGGAGGGGTAGCCGGCCGCAAACACCACGCCGCCCGAGTACATGTTGCCCTGCGCGTCGTAGGTGGCCGTGAAGCCCCAGTTGTCGGCCGTGGAGCCGGTAAACGACGAGAAGATAACGGTCGGGTCGATGACGAGCGGGCGGCGCCGGTCGTACTGGCCCAGCCGGAAGCTGACCGTGGTGCCCTGCAGCACGAAGGCGCACGGCACGGCCACGCGCTGGCCGCGGGCGTCGGTTTGCCAGGCCTTAGGTGCCTGCTCGGTTATGTGGCCAATAGACGTCTGCACCAGCAGGCTGCCGTCAGGACTGAGGCTGAGCTTGTCGAGGCCGGTGTAGCGCAGCCGAATGGCGGCCGGCTTGCTGTTGGGAGCCACCAGAAAGTCGTATTCCAGCTGCTGCTCCGTGTTTTCGTAGACTACGGCCCCGATGCCGGGGTACAGGTTCTGGTAGCGCACCCGCCGGAAGCCGCGGGCGTTGCTGGCCCAATGATGGGCATCGGTGCCCTGGAAATAGTTGTAGGGCGCGGCAGTGCCGTCTTCGCCGGCCAGGTCGGGGGTGGGGCTGGCGCCCTCAAACGACACCGAGTAGGCGTGGCCGCGCAGGTTGTCGTCGGTGGCGGTGGGCAGGGTTTCGGTGCCGTGGTGGGCGTGGCGGCGCAGGGCGGCGGGGTCGAGGAAGCTGTAGGTGAAGCCGGCCGGCCCCACGAACAGCTGGCCGCCGGGCAGCTGGGCGCCGTAGCGGGCGGCGGCGTCCCACTGGCCTTTGTTTTCGATGAATTCCAGCGAGGCCTTCTCAGTCGGGACGGCCTGCGGGGGGCGGGCAGCCAGGGCCGGCAGCGCGGCCAGTAAGGTGCTGAATGTAAGAACCCGGAATGTAGAAAGGAGCATAGCGTAGTGGTAAAGCAGAAACTAAAAGTACAACGAAAAGCAGGGCCCGAAACGTGCGCAAGAATCGGGCCCGGAGCCTAGCCGGGTTCCGCTTACCTTTGTAGTCTCACCCCCGGCCACTCAGCCGGCTTGCTTCTGCCGTGCGTCGTTCGTTTGCTTTCACCTGCACCCTGCTCCTGATTGGCTGGCTGCTCGCGGCCATTGCCTGCGTGCAGATACCGGCCTACACCTTCTGGCCGGCGGCTTTCGGGGCCCTCACGCTGCCCGTGGCGCTGGCCCTCAACCTGGTGGCGGCCTTCTACTGGGTGCTGCGCAACTGGCGGGTGGCGGCGTTGCCTATTGGAATAGCGGTGCTCACGTGGCCGCACTTTCAGCGGGGGCTGGCGGTGCATCCGCTGCGCCTGGCCCCGCTGGCGGCCGACAGCACGGCCGGCCCGCGGGTGCGGGTGCTGAGCGCCAACGTGCGCATTTTCAACGTGTATCCGCAGCTGCGCGACAAAGACCTGAACTCCTCGAAAAAGATGATTCAGTGGCTGGCCGACAGCCCCGCCGAAATCGTGTGTCTGCAGGAGTTCTACAACGAGCCGCGCACGTCCACGAGCCGTGAGAAAAACGTGTTCAACGCCGTAGAGCGCATCGGGGAGCGGAGCGGGCGGCAGGCGTTTCTGTCCAAGACCCTCACCAACGGAGCTGGCTCTGAGTTCGGCATGGCCATCTTCTCGCGCTACCCCATGCTGCGGCGCGGCACCGTGCAGTTTGGCAAGCTCAGCCAGAACCACGCTATGTGGGCCGACCTGCGCCTGCCCTCCGGCGACACCATCCGGGTGTTCAACTTCCACCTGCAGAGCATGAGCATGGACGAGCAGGACATCGTGGACAGCTACTCCAGCAAGTCGGGCCTGAAGAAGAAGGGGCTGGGGCTGCTGCGCCGCTTCAAGCGCGGGCTGGTAGCACGCAGCTGGCAGGTGGATACGCTGGTGCAGCGCTTCGAGCGCAGCCCGTATCCGCTGCTGCTCTGCGCCGACCTCAACGACCTGCCCTACAGCTACAGCTACGACCAGCTGGCCGACCGTTTCCAAAACGCCTGGGCCACCGTGGGCAACGGCGTAGGCGCCACCTACAACGGCCGGCTGCCCTTCGTGCGCATCGACAACCAGTTTGCCGGCCCCGAGTGGCAGGTGGATGAGTTCTGGGTGCACTACGAAATTCCGTACTCCGACCACTTTCCCACGCTGGCCACGTATCGGTTGGTGAAAAAGTGATGAGGTGATGGGACGATGAGGTGAATGGTTGAACGTCATGCAGAGGCGCAGTCGAAGCATCTCGCGTGGGCCTCACCCCCGTCCCCCTCTCCCGTGCAGAGGGGGAGCCTGACGAATAAGCTCAGGTTATGCAGTTTTAGGGATTAGCCCGCAGGCGAGATTCCTCGCGCTGCTCGGAATGATGTTCTTTCTTTACCTGTCACCTGTCACCTCATCACCTCATCACCTCATCACCCCATTACTTCATCACCTCACCAACCTGATTACCTTTGCGGCTATGCAGCACCCTCTTTCGCTTTATAATACGCTTACCCGCCGCAAAGCCCCGTTCGAACCCCTGCACGCGCCCTTCGTGGGGGTGTACCTCTGCGGCCCGACCGTGTACAGCGAGGCCCACGTGGGCAACGCCCGCGGGCCGGTGGTGTTTGATGTGCTGACGCGCTATCTGCGCCACCTCGGCTACACGGTGCGCTACGTGCGCAACATCACCGACGTAGGCCACCTCGAAGGCGACGCCGACGAGGGCGAAGACAAGATCAGCAAGCGCGCCCGCGCCCAGCAGCTGGAGCCCATGCAGGTGGCCGAGCAGTTCGCCAACCTCTACCAGGCCCACATGACGGCCCTGGGCTGCCTGCCGCCCGATATTACGCCCCGCGCCAGCGGCCACATCATCGAGCAGATTGAGATGGTGCAGCAAATCATCGATAACGGCTTTGGCTACGAGTCCAACGGCTCGGTGTACTTTGATGTGCCCGCCTACAACGCCGCCGGCCGCAACTACGGCAAGCTCTCCAACCGCGTGGTAGAAGAGCTGCTGGCCGGCTCGCGCGACAACCTCGCCGGCCAGGAAGAAAAGCGCAGCCCGCTGGATTTTGCCCTCTGGAAAAAGGCTGATGAGCGCCACCTCATGCGCTGGGCTTCGCCCTGGAGCGACGGTTTTCCGGGCTGGCACCTGGAGTGCTCGGCCATGAGCCGTAAGTACCTCGGCGCCGAGTTCGACATCCACGGCGGTGGGCTGGATCTGATGTTTCCGCACCACGAGTGCGAAATTGCCCAGAGCCAGGCCTGCAACCACCCCACCAACGAGGCCCAGGTGTGGATGCACAACAACATGATAACGGTGAACGGCGCCAAGATGAGCAAGTCGCTCGGCAACTTCATCACCATTTCGGAGCTGTTTGCGGGCACCAACGCCACGCTGGCGCAGGCCTACTCGCCCATGACGGTGCGCTTCTTTTTGCTGCAGGCCCACTACCGCAGCACCGTGGACATCACCGACGAAGGCCTGCAGGCGGCCCGCAAAGGCTACCGCAAGCTGATGAACGGTCTGCGCCTGCTAGATAAGCTGCGCGAAACCAGCCTTTCATCGGACGTTATCAAGGCGCGCACGGTGGCGCCCGTGGCCGAGGGCAAGGCGCCCGACACCACCACCGCCGACGCCGAGTTGCGCAAGCTGGTGCAGGACTGCTTTGTGGGCCTGAACGACGACCTGAACACGGCCCGCGCCATTGCCAGCCTGTTCAACCTGCTGCGCAAGCTCAACGGCTTCTACGCCAACCCGGCCACGCTGGCCACGGTTAGCGCCGCCGCGCTGCAGGAAGCCACCAACGCCTACCAGACGCTAGTCGCCGACGTGCTGGGCCTCGTGGACGAGCCCCGCGCCAGCGCCGAAGACCTGCTCAGCCTCACGCTGGAGTTCTACCAGGAAGCCAAAGACACCAAGGCCTACGACAAAGTGGACCAGATCCGGGCGGCCCTCAAAACCCAGGGCATCGTGGTGAAGGACACCAAAGCCGGCATCGACTGGACCTACAGCGAAGAGTAAACAGCCCGCCACGTAAATTAGAACGTCATGCAGAGCGGAGCGAAGCATCTCGCGTGCTGACTCCCAATTAGTAATCCAATGTCAGCAGGCGAGATGCTTCGCTCCGCTCTGCATGACGTCCCTTATTCTTGCCTAATGAAACTCTTCCGCCTTGCGCCGGCTGCTCTGGCCGCGCTGCTGCTGCTCACCGGCTGCCCCGATAAAAAGCCCGCTACCACCGAGGTAGAAGCGCCGGCCAAGCTGCCCGCCGCGCCCGCCTTCAACGCCGACTCGGCCTACGCCTACGTGGCCAAGCAGGTGGCTTTCGGGCCGCGGGTGCCCAACACGGCCGCCCACGTAAACACCGGCGACTGGGTGATCAACAAGTTTCGGGCGCTGGGCCTGACGGTGCGCGAGCAGCCGTTCGTGGCCATGGCCTTTGATGGCAAAATGCTGAAGTCGCGCAACATCATCGCGCAGTTTCAGCCGCAGGCCGCGCGCCGCGTGGCCGTCTTCACGCACTGGGACACCCGCCCCTTTGCCGATAAGGACACCAAGCGCAAAAACGCCCCCCTCGACGGCGCCTCCGACGGCGCCAGCGGCGTGGGCATTGCCCTGGAAATGGCCCGCGTGCTGGCCGCCCAGCCCGACAGCCTCACGCCCGCCGTCGGCATCGACTTCATCTTGTTCGACTCCGAAGACTACGGCTACGACTCCAGCACTCAGAGCGAGCTGACCAACCAGCTGGCCAGCCAGGAAACCTCGGGCGGCTCTAGCTGGTGCCTGGGCTCGCAGTATTGGAGCAAAAACCTGGTGCCCGGCAACTACAAGCCGGAATTCGGGATTCTGCTGGACATGGTGGGCGCCAAAAATGCCAAGTTCACCCGCGAAGGAATTTCCCGCGACAACGCCAACGACGTAGTGAACAAGGTCTGGAACCTGGCCGCCCAGATCGGCTACTCCGACTACTTCCTGTTCCAGGATTCGCCCGGCATCACCGACGACCACGCCTTCACCAACCAGGCCGGTATCCGCACCATCGACATCATCGACTACCTGCCCACCGGCCAGTTCCAGCCCTACCACCACACCACCGACGACAACATGAGCGTCATCGACAAACGCACGCTCAAGGCCGTGGGCCAGACCGTGCTGCAGACGGTGTACGGCGAGTAGGCTGTTTGATGGTTTTTCTGAAAAATCCCGCCTTCTGCATAAGCAGGCGGGATTTTTAGCGTTCAATGGCAGCCATTATGCTATTCAGGTATGCTGCACGTAGACGATTTGCGGATTCAGGCCGAGATTCTGCCCCTGTTCAACTACACCCACAGTTTCGAAGCCGAAACGAGAGTTACTCAGCTGCTGCAGGAGCTGCCGCCCAGCCTCGGACAGATTCTGGAAAAGCAGCAGACGCTGCAGGCTCTGGCCGAACAGTGGGCGGTGCTGGCTGACTTCACCTATCCGAAGATCCAGCTGCAGGAGGTGCGCTCCTTCCTGCACGACGTAGTCCATAGGCAGACCATCCTGGAAACCAACCGCGTGAAAATGGGCCTGCTGCTGCTGGTGTCGGAGCAGGCGCGCTACCGCAGCCGGGCCCGCTGCGTGCAGACCATCCTGTTTCTGCAGCGGCTGGAGCAGCACTATTTCAGGCAGGTGCAGCCCCAGGCCTTTCCCGAGTCTTTCAAACGGCATCTGATGGTAATCCGGCAGTTTCTGGAGCGGTTCAGCCTCGCCGAGAGCAGTAAGGCGATTAGCGAGGATGCTTTTTCCGCCGGCCACATGGTGCGTTTTGCCCGGCAGCTATCAGCCGTCTCGCCGGAAGTGCTGCAGGCGTTTTGGGAGTCGTTTTATTTGTTTGAAGCCTATTGGTCGATAGCCCGGGGCATGCGGCAGCACGGCCTGGTGTTCCCGGTTTTCCAGGAAGCCGGGCTGAACCTGGTGGACTTCTACCATCCGCTGCTTGCCGTGCCGGTCAGAAATACGCTCCAGCTGCTTCCCGGCGAAAATGTGGTGGTTCTCACGGGCCCGAACATGGCCGGTAAATCCACTCTGCTGAAGGCAGTGGGGCTGTGTGTGTACCTGGCGCACGCCGGCGTGGGCGTGCCGGCTGCCGGGTGTCGGCTGCCGTTCTTTTCCAGCATTGTGGTCACTATCAATCTGGCGGATAGCTTGCTGAGCGGCTACAGCCACTTCATGGCCGAAATCCAGCAGCTGAAAGCCGTGCTGCAGCAGGCGCAGGGCGCTGGCCGGGTTTTCGCGGTGTTCGATGAGCTGTTTCGGGGTACGAACGTCGACGATGCGCTGGACATAACCCGCGCTACGCTGCAAGGGCTGGCCGGCTTCCCGGCCTCTTGCTTTTTCGTGTCCACGCACCTGCTGCAGCTGGAAAGCCAGCTGCCTGTCCAGGCCGGATTGCGAACCTACTGCATTGAATGCGTCCTGCAGGACGGCATACCCGTGTTTTCGTACCGCCTGCAGCCCGGCTGGTCGGGCCTGAAAATCGGCCGGATCATCTTCGACAAGGAAGGCCTGCATGACCTGCTGCGCCCCGCCTTGTCAGCCTAGCAGCTTATAATAGACCACTGTGGCTTCCAGCGCGCCGCCGGCCACGCGGGCGAACTGCGGAATGGCGCCCACGGCCATGTAGCCGAGCTGCTGGTACAGCTGCTCGGAGCCGGCACCCTGCAGCGTATCCAGTACCAATGTGCTGCGCTGGTGCTGGCGGGCCAGCTCTTCCACGGCCAGCATCAGCTGCCGGCCGATGCCACGGCGCTGGAATTGGGAGTGCACAAGCAGCTTGGCCACTTCGGCGCGGTGTAGGCCGTTGGGTTTGGTGGCCAGCACCAGCTGCACAGTGCCCACCAGCTGGCCGGCCTCTGCAGCTACCAGCAGCAGCGTAGTTTCTGCGGCCACGTCCTTCTCTACGCCTGCCCAGAACTCCCGGGCCTCCGCCGCAGCCAGCGGCGGCAGAAAGCCCACTGAAGCGCCTGAATCAACGGCGTCGCGCAGTAGTTCGGTAAGGCCAGCGGTATGCGCCGCAAAATCTGCGGCCGTAACGAGGTGAAGGGTGACAGGCATTGGGCGGAAATTTACGGGTTACAGATACTCCAGCCGGCTGCCGGCGGCATCCACAGTGAGGCGGGCGGGGCGGCCGCAGATCAGGGCCATGTTCCGGGGCTCGTGGCCGACGGGGAAGCCGTGGGCGACCGGGAAACCGTACTTGGCGGCGTAGTGCTGGATGATTTCGTTGGGCGTCTGGCCGTAGGGGATGGTGTTGTCCTGGGGATTGGTGAAGTGGCCCACCAGCAGGCCGGCCAGGTGCTGTAGCTTGCCGGTGCGGTCCAGGTGCACCATCATCCGGTCGATGGCATACAGGTACTCGTCGATGTCTTCCAGGAACAGGATGCGGCCGGCCGTGGCCACGTCGGAGCGGGTGCCGGTGAGGGTTTGGAGCAAGCTCAGGTTGCCGCCCACCAGCTCGCCGGTGGCCGTGCCGAAACGGTTGAGCGCGTGCGGCGCCACCTCGTAGCGCACCGGCTCCCCAAACAGCGCCCGCCGCAGGCTTTCCAGCGACTCCTCGCCGCCGGCCTGCCCAAACAGCAGCGGCATCACGCCGTGGATGCTCTGGTGGCCCAGCGCCAGCAGGTGGCAGTTGAGGGTGGTGATGTCGGAGAAGCCGGCCACCCATTTGGGGTTTTCGGCGAAGCCGGAAAAGTCGATCTGGTCGATGATGCGGGTGGTGCCGTAGCCGCCGCGGGCGCTCAGGATGGCCCGGATGTCGGGGTTGTCGAGCTGCTGCTGAAAGTCGCGGCGGCGGATTTCATCGTCGCCCCCGAACTGGTGGTGCGCCACGTTGGTGCTTTCGCCCAGCACCACGCGCAGGCCCCAGCTTTCGAGGGTGGCCACGGCGGCGGCCAGCTCCTGGTGCGAGGCCGAGCGGGCGGGGCAAACAATGGCTACCTGATCGTGAGGACGCAGGAAAGGAGGGGCAGTGGTAGGCATAGCGGAAGCAGTAAAAGGAATGGCCGCAAACTTAGAGGGGTTCACCGGATTTCCGGCCGGCCCCGCGGCCGTAGCGCGAACTTTGTAGCTGGCGCCCCCGCGCCGTTGCAACGATTGTCGGCCGTAGCGCGAACTACAAAGTTCGCGCTACGGCCGCCCGCACTGTGCCGGCGTACTTCCCGAAAACTAGCCCGAACTTTGCGGGTGAGGTGGCTGCTGTTTCCGCCGATTCTGCCTGTGCGCTACCTGTTTCCTGTTTTGCTGCTGCTCCATACGCTGCTCTCGGCCCCGGCGGCCGCCCAGCGTATGCCCATCGACACCACCCACGGCCGCTACCACCGCCCCCTGTTCCGGCAGGTGCAGGTGCGCCATAATGTGGAGTTTGCCCACGTCACGACCATGCTGGGCTTACCCCAGACGCTGTTCATGGATGTGTACGAGCCCGCCGGCGACACCGTGCGCCGCCGCCCGCTGGTTGTCCTGGCCCACGAAGGCGGCTTCCTGACCGGCACCCGCGACGATGCCGTGATGACGGCCCTGTGCACCCGGCTGGCCCGCCTCGGCTACGTCGCGGCCACCATCGACTACCGGCTGTATTTCTTCCCGTTTGACACCGTGGGCATCGGGCGGGCCGCTATCCGGGCCACTCAGGATATGCGGGCGGCCGTGCGGTTTTTCCGGCACGATGCGGCCACCGCCAAGCGGTTTCGGGTGCACCCGCAGTACGTGTTCGTGGGTGGCTCCTCGGCCGGCGGCTTCATGGCCCTGCAAACCGGCTACCTCAACAGGCCCGCCGAAGTGCCCGCCTACCTCGACCTGGCCGCCCTGGGCGGACTGGAAGGCAGCGGCGGCCACCCCGGCTACAGCAGCCGCCCGCGGGGCGTGATTAACCTGTGCGGGGCGCTGGCCCGGGCCAGCTGGTTGGAAGCCGGCGACCCGCCCCTGTGCAGCGTGCACGGCACCCGCGACGGACTGGTGCCCTACGCCCGGGGCACCATCGGGGCGCAGCTGCCGGCCCAGCTGGTGTACGGCAGCGGGGCGCTGCGCCTGCGGGCCAATGCCGTGGGTGTGCCCAACGTGCTGCGCCGCCTGCGCGGGGCCGGCCACGTGCCCTACTCCTTCGAGCCCACCTACATCGACTCCGCCTACTTCGCCATGCGCGACTTCCTGCGGCCCCTGCTGGGCAGTGGCGCGCCTGGCCCGCTGCTGGCCGCCGCCCTCAACCCCCGCCGCGACGCGCAGGTAACGGCCCTGCTGCTGCCGCACCGTATCGGCCTGCAGGTGCCATCCGCGCTGCCCCTGGCCTGGCAGCCCGATTTGCTGCAGGCCCCGCCTGATTCGGTGCAACAAGTGGCGCCGCCCGCTCCGGAGGCTACCGGAGCCGCGCCGCCGCAGTAGCGCGAAGTCTTTGCTTCGCGTGTAGCTGGCACTATCGTGCTGAGGCTGTTCGGGCGATACGCGAAGCAAAGGCTTCGCGCTACACTCCTGCTTCACCCAAAAGCTCCCAACATTGCGCAAACGTCAGGGGCTTCTATGTACATAAGGGCTGAGAACTGCGAGCAGGACGGATTGCGTCGTTCTGTTCGCAATGACAGGTTTATCACGCCGATGCCTCGGCCACAGCTCGTTGGTGCTGACGGGGCGCAGGCGGCCGGTGCGCACGATGAAGGCGCCGTACTTGCGCAGCGTGTCGCGGTGGCGGATGAGGTGGGCCAGGGCCACGTAGCCTACCACGTATTCGTCCTCATCAGCCTCTTCGGAAATCTCGCTGAAATCGAGTAGGTCGATGATGCGGTCCTCGTCGGTGCGCAGGTAGATTTCCACTTCCAAGTCGGAGGCGTACTCCGGGGCTTCGGCGGCTTTGGGGTACTGGTAGGCGAATCCCTGACGCAGCGCGGCCAGATCGGCCAGTACGGCTGAGCCGGTGGGGTGCCCGCCGGCCCCGCGGCCCCGCAGGAACTGCTCGCCCGCGAAATCGGCCTCAATCACCACGCCGTTGAACTCGTCGTCTACGCTGTACAGCGGCGACTCGGGCCCCACCAGCTGCGGGGTTACCAGCACCGTCACGCGGCCGTCGGGCAAACGCTGCAGGCCGGCAATGACTTTGATTTTCTGGCCCTGGCTGGCGGCGAAGGCAATATCCACCGCGCTGATGCCTTCGATGCCCAGGTTCAGCACCTCGTCGGGATGCAGAAACGCGCCGTAGGCGTGGGCGGCCAGCAGCACGGCTTTGGAGCGAGGGTCGAAGGCGCCCATGTCCAGGGTGGGGTCGGTTTCGGCGAAGCCTTTCTGCTGGGCTTCGGCCAGCGCCGGGGCGTAGTCGGCGCCGGCTTCGCCCATGCGGGTCAGCACGTAGTTAGACGAGCCGTTGAGGATGCCGGTCACGCTGCGTAGCGGCTCGGCCCCGAAGTAGGCATCGAGGGTGCGAATCACCGGAATGCTGCCGCACACGGCTGCTTCATAGAGTAGCGTGCCGCCGGTCTGCTGCTGCAGCTGCACCAGCTCGGGCAGGTGGCGGGCCAGCATGGCCTTATTGGCCGTGACCACGCGGCGGCCCTGGCGCAGCGCCTCGCGCACCAGCCTGAAGGCCTCGTCGGCGTCGTCAATCACCTCCACCAGCACGTCCAGCGAGGCGTCCTGCAGCAGGTCGTCGGCCCGGAAGTCGAACCGGTCTAGTGGCAGCGGGCGGGCTTTGGTGGGGTTCTTGACGGCAATGCGGGCAATTTCGAAGCCCGCTTCGGGCTGCTGCTGCAGTATGTCGTAGAGGCCCTGGCCCACGCAGCCGAACCCAATCAGGCCAATACGAAGCGGGGCAGAAGCGGGAGCAGGATTAGTGGACATAGGTCTGGACGGAAAATCGTTCGAGAAAATGCGTGAGCTGGGTGGTTTCTAGCAGAAAGCCGTCGTGGCCGTACTGGGAGTCCATTTCGGCGTACATGGCGCCTTGAATGTGCTGGGCCAAAAGCTGCTGCTCAGCGGGCGGAAACAGCACGTCGGAGGTGATGCTGATGACGAGGGTGCGGGCCCGGATGCGGCCCAGCGCCTCCCGTACGCCGCCGCGGCCGCGCCCTACGTGGTGCGAGTCCATGGTGCGGCTCAGGGCCACGTAGGAGTAGGCGTTGAAGCGGGCCACCAGCTTGTCGCCCTGGTAGCGCTGGTAGGAACTGGCCCGGAAGTCGTCCAGCGCGTCGTCGGTGGTTTCGGTCTGGCTGCGCTGGTAGGCGTCGTAGCTGCGGTAGCTGAGCAGGGCCATGGCCCGGGCCGCCCGCAGGCCGGCCGCGCCGCCCTCGGGCGTGGCCGCCGCGTACGTCGGGTCGGCGAAGATGGCCAGCCGCTGCGCCTCGTTGAAGGCTATGCCCCAGGCCGAATGGCGGGCGTTGGTGGCAATCAGCACCAGATTCTCAAACAACGTAGGCTGCTGCACGGCCCACTCTACGGCCTGCTGCCCGCCCAGCGAGCCTCCAATCAGCGTATTGATCTGGCGCAAAGCCAGGTGCTCGCGCAGCGCCTCATGCACCGCCACTAGGTCGCGCACGGTCAGCAGCGGAAACGCGTGGTACAGCGACTCCGCCGCAGAATCGGGCGGCGATACGGGGCCGGTGCTGCCGTAGCAGGAGCCCACCACGTTGGCGCACACCACAAACCAGTCGGCCGGGTCGAAGTGGCAGCCGGCCCCGAACAGGCCGGGCCACCAGTCGAGCACGTTGGCGTTGGCGGTGAGGGCATGGCACACCCACACCACGTTGTCGCGGGCGGCGTTGAGGCGGCCGTAGGTCTGGTAGGCTACCTCCACCTGCGGCAGCAGCGCCCCGTTTTCCAGCCGCAGCGGCCGGGGCAACCGGAACACGTGCGGCGCGTCAGAAGAAATGGTAGAGCTCATCAGAAAGAAAAAAGGAGCGCGAAAATCAGTTTCGCGACGTGCGAAGCGCGTGGCCGCCAATTGGCGCAAGTGGCGCACCGGCTGCCCGCCTGCGGCGCGTATGCCAAGCCGAAGCCTGACGGTGCAAATCGGCCATCAGGGCCGTGAGAATATCCATAGCCCGCAGGCTGAGCCGGTAGTGCCGGCTCAGCCCCGGCCATGGGCGGGCAGGGAGTATCGGTTTCCTCTCTCACAAAAAAACCGACGTCCTGCCCGCGTGCCGCGAGGCTGGAGGCGGGGCGGGCTGCCCTCTCAAAACAGCCCGCCCATAACCCCACTCTCACTTACACCTCCAGCGGTGCGGCATGTTCGGGCTGCGGCTCGGGCAGCAGCGTAGTTTCTTTGGGGTCTGGCGTGGCGGCGTTGCGCACGGCGTCGAAGGCCTGCTGCAAGTCGGCCCGGATATCGTCGAAGTGCTCGATGCCCACCGACAGGCGTAGCAGCGTGGGCGTTACGCCGGCGGCGCGCTGCTCGGCGTCGGAAAGCTGCTGGTGCGTGGTGGCCGAGGGCTGGATGATGAGCGTTTTGGCGTCGCCGACGTTGGCCAAGTGGCTTACCAGCTTCAGGTTGTCGATGAACTGGGTGGCGGTTTCCTTGCTGCCTTTGATGGCGAAGGTGAGCACGCCGCCGTAGCCGCGCTTCAGGTATTTCTGGGCCAGTTGGTGGTAGGGGCTGCTCGGCAGACCGGGGTAGTTCACGGCTTCCACCTGCGGGTGCTGCTCCAGCCACGTAGCCACGCGCAGGGCGTTTTCCACGGTGCGCTCCACCCGCAGACTCAGCGTTTCGAGGCCCTGCAGCAGCAGGAAAGAGTTGAACGGACTCTGCGACGGACCAAAGTCGCGCAGGCCTTCCACCCGGGCCCGGATGATGAAAGCAATGTTGCCGAACGGCCCGTTTTTGCCGAATACGTCGTTGAACACCAGCCCGTGGTAGCCGTCGGACGGCTCGGTGAACTGCGGGAACTTGCCGTTGCCGAAGTCGTAGGTGCCGCCGTCCACAATCACGCCGCCCACGCTGGTGCCGTGGCCGCCAATCCACTTGGTAGCTGATTCCACCACGATGCTGGCGCCGTGCTCCAGCGGCCGGAACAGGTAACCGCCCGCCCCAAAGGTGTTGTCCACGATGAGCGGCAGGTCGTGCTTGCGGGCAATGGCGGCAATAGCCTCAAAATCGGGGATGCTGAAGCTGGGGTTGCCGATGGTTTCCAGGTAAATGGCCTTGGTGTTCTCGTCAATCAGGGCCTCAAACTTGGCGGGCTGGTCGCCGTCGGCGAAGCGCACCTCAATGCCCAGGCGCTTGAAGGCCACCTTGAACTGGTTGTAGGTGCCACCATACAGGTGCGTGGTGCTCACGAAGTTGTCGCCGGCCTGCAGGATGTTGTTGAGGGCAATGAATTGCGCCGCCTGCCCCGACGATACCGCCAAGGCCGCCACGCCGCCTTCCAAGGCCGCCACGCGCTGCTCGAACACGTCGGTGGTGGGGTTCATCAGGCGGGTGTAGATGTTGCCGAACTCCTTCAGCGCAAACAGGTTGGCGCCGTGCTCGGCGTTCTTGAACACGTAGCTGGTGGTCTGGTGAATGGGCACGGCGCGCGAACCGGTAACGGGGTCGGGCTGCTGGCCGGCGTGGAGCTGAAGGGTCTCGAAGTGGAGGTTCTGCGTGGACATGGCAGGGCTGATTTGGAAGGCGTTTGGTATGGGAAAGGGGAGCGTAGACCGCTGAAATGCCGCGCCGAAGCGTAGCAGAGTCCTCTGCCGAACCAGCCGAACCGCGCACGGAACCGGCTAGGCCAAAGCAAAGGAGGGAGCCGGGGGCCAGGGCAGGCCGGTACCGGTCAGGTGTGCAGGAGGGGGAGGGGGGGGCTGCGTAGCCGGATTCAGGCTAGCAACAGCAACAACACGCGCCGCAACAGCCGCGCATTCGCATTCGGCCGGCAACTAGGGCCGTAGCCGCAGAAACGCGCAAACCCCACGGCGAAGCAGCAGGCCCGAAGGCGGCCGAAGCGGTGGGGTATTGGGGGGCGAAAGCGAGGGTGTTTTCCATGGTACTCCGAGGTTATATGCCCCGCCGCCGGATGGCTGGTCGGGTAGGAATTGGCACCTTTCGCGCGGTCGAAGGTTGCCAGTGGGTCGGGGAGCCTATTCTCTCGCCACTTCTGTATAAATCCTATGAAAACTTCCCCGCCGCGAGCGGGGGAGTACCGGGTTGGTGTTGCAAAGGTATAGGCGTAGTTTTGATATCTGCAACAGCTGCCGGTTATTTTTTTTGGCGCAAGCAAAAGAACGCCGTTTGCGCGCTCCTGATGGCTGTATCTGTAGTGGAGGTTGTGTGTATGTATCTGATAATTTGATTTGTATGATTGATGGCTTATTCGGCTAATCGGAGTTGCCGGCTTCTGTAAGCGGCCGAAAAGGCCCCGGCTACTGCCGCTGCAGCGGTGGTGGTAGCTGAAAATGCCGCCGCTGGCCAGTCGGTTTTCGGGGGCGAAACCAGCCTGCCCAGCGGCCAAAGTGCCAGGGAAAGACACAAAAAAAGCCGCCCTTTGCAAGGCGGCTTTTAGTACATTTCCTGGAAAAGGAAACGGCTATTCTTTGGGCAGGGTCAGTACCTGGCCGATTTCGATTTTGTCGGGGTCGGCGCCGATGATGGCCTTGTTGGCTTCGTAGATCTGCTTCCATTTGGTGCCGTCGCCGTAGTGGTTGCGGGCAATTTTGGAGAGCGAGTCGCCGCTTACTACCGTGTAGGTTTCGCCGGCGGCGGCGTTGGCATTGCCGAAGAAGTCGGTGTCGCCGGTAGCAGCGGGCTTAACGGGTTCAACGGGTTTTTTTTCGCCTTCGTTCGAGAGAAAATCAAAGAGTCCCATAGTCGTGCGTTGGGTTGGAAGAGTGGGAAAAGAGCCGACTACCAGCTTCAGGGCCTGTCGTGTGGCTTCTTACGCCAAGATCCGCAATAAGTTATCAGGCCATATATATCAGCTGTAAACATCTTGCCGCAACCTCCCGTAAGAAGCGCAACACTGGGGTTGCCAGTGGTCGGCCGGCACCCTTCGGCTCAGGCAAAACACGCTTTTCATCTCTCAACCATTTCACGGAATTCCATGAAAACTCTCTCCCATCCGTTCCGCTACCTGGCCAGCCTCCTGATGCTTGTGTCGTTGTTTGCCGCCTCGTGTGGCAGCAAGGAAGGTAAAGTAGAAGGCGTAAACATGCTCTACGGCACGCAAAGCAAAGTCTGGAAAACAGATAAAGAACTGAGCGCCGCCGGCGACAAAGTAAAGCAGACCGATGCCCAGGAAGATGAGCGCATCACCTTCTTCGCCAACGGCCAGTACAACATGACCTCGCCCGCTGGTGCCGTAAACGGCAAATACACGTTCGACCAGCCCGGTAAAACCATCACCATGACCCCCGATGGCGCTGCCCAGAGCAACACGTTCAACGTGGTAACCCTCACCGACGACAAGCTGACGCTGAAAAGCGCCGCCGGTGCTGAGCTGCGCCTTGAGAAGGAGTAAGCTCCTGCAACCGGTTTGAAAAAGCCGTCTGAAAACACAAAAAGCCCTTCTGCCCCGTGCGGAAGGGCTTTTTGTGTTTTCAGGCCTTTCGAATGGCGCTGTTGCCGGTGCGCTAGACGTAGGTGTGGCCTCCTGCACCTTAGCAGTCAGGTGGCTGATAGTGGAGAGTATTAGGAATGGCTCATGTAGTTTGGCGGCAGAATTATTACTCCCTGAATTACTTGATTGCTATGCCTGTGAATTTCCGGTTGCTGGCCGCCTGCTGCCTGCTCACCGCCGCTACGGCTCCAGCCCTGGCCCAACCCACAACCCCCGCCACCACGGCTCCGGCAGCCGCCCCGTTGCCCACCCACGCCATCCGCAGCATCAGCCCCGCCGACACCGACTTCTCGGACCTGGAGTTTCTGCGCCAGGAAATCGGGCGGGCGCGGGTGGTGATGCTGGGCGAGCCGACCCACGGCGTGGGCACGGCCACTGAGGCCAAAATCCGGCTGATTAGGTTCCTGAAGGAACGGATGGGCTTTACGACGGTGGCGTTTGAAAGCGGCTTCTACTCCCTCGACCGCGCCGAGCGGGAAATCCAGCGGGGCGCGCCGGTGCCGGCGGCTATTGCGGCCTCCGTGTATCCGGTCTGGACTGAGACGCAGGAGTTTCAGGCCATGCTGCCGCTGCTGGGCAAAGGCGGCTTGCGCGTCACAGGTTTCGACTCGCAGGTGAGCTGGAACGACGACGAGATGCTGGAGGAGCTGGAAGTGTTCCTCAAGCCCGAAAAAGGGGCCGATGGCATTGCCTACGACTACCTCGACGAGTGCGTGAGCATGATGGGCGAGCATAACATATTTCCGCCCTCGCACCAGATTCTGCTCTTTGACATGCAGCTGGGTAAGGCCCGCAAGCTGCTGACCAAAGTAGCCACCGGCCCCGATGCCAAACGGCGCGAGCGGGCCACCTTCTGGCTGCAGCAGGTGCGCAGCCTGCAAGCTTTGGCGCACGATTACGCCACCAACGACCCGGCCGTGAAGGACTCCACCGAGTTCAAGGCCAAAGACAGCAACGCCCGCGACGCCCAGATGGCTGACAACCTGCTGTGGTACCTGCGCCAGCACCCGCAGGAAAAGGTGGTCTGCTGGGGCGCAATCGGGCACCTGGCCGGCAAGGTAAGCGGGCTGGAATACCCGGAGCTGAAGGAGTTCAAGCCCATGGGCCAGACGGTGAAAGCGGCCCTGGGGCCTGAGGCGGTGTATGTGCTCAGCACGCTGGCCGGCGGCGGTACCCACGGCTTCGGCTACTGGGACAAGCACCATCTGGTACCACCGCCCGCTTCTGGTTCTCTGGAAGCCGACCTGCTTGCCCAGGGGCAGGACTACAGCTTCATTAGCCTCAAGCACGACGCGCCGGGCCGCCGCCTCACCACGCATGCATTCGAGTTTCTGCCGGTTGCCGGCCCTTGGAGCGAGGCCGTGGATGGGTTTCTGTTCCTGAAAACTATTGAGCCGCCGCACGCTGCCGCAAGTATAGCAGCGGCCCTACAGCCCGCAGCAGCAGACGCGCTTGCCACCCGAACACCGGTCCGCCTGGGCCAGCAGAATGCCGCTACCCAGCGCCCCGTTGCCAAAACCGGCGCGGCTTTCCCTCTCAGCGGCGCGGTGCTCGACCGCAAAACCGGCCAGCCGGTGCCCTTCGCCACGGTAGCCGTGCCTGCCCGCAGTGCCGGCACCGTGACGGATGCCCAGGGCCGGTTCCGGCTGGATGCGCGCCGGGGTGAACTGGTGCAGATCAGCAGCATCGGCTACGAGCCGGCTACGCTGACGGCGACGGCCGGAACTGCGGCGGCGGTGCGCCTCACGCCGGCCGCTTTTGCCCTGGCCGATGTGCGCGTGAGTGCCCAGTCGCAGGACCCGAAGCGCCTTATGAAAAAGGTGATTGAGGCTGCAAAAACCAACTACGAGCGGCAGGATTACACCCAGCAGGTCTATACCCGGCGGCGGGCCATCAACTTTGATACGCTACGAAGCGACGTGGAATATACCAGTCAGCTATGGACTCCGGCTGGTTATCACAACTGGGGTGGCGGCTTTCTGATGATGGAGCCGACGCCAATTGAACAGGTGCAGCAGAAGAACGATCTGGCTCAGGTGATTTCCGCTACGCGACCTGCCACTCTTGAGGAAGGCGGCCATGGGTTTGCGGGCGGCTTCGATCCGGTGCGTATTTCGCCATTGTTCAAGAGCAGTATGTTGGGCAAGTACCAGCTGCGCCTGGATACTATTGAGCAACGTGACGGGCAATCAGTATACGTGATTCGCTTTGCGGCCAAGCGCGCTAGCCACCGGGCTACTGGTATGTATCTGACGGCAGGCTACTCTGGCCGGGTCTATGTGCGTCAGGATAATTATGCGGTAGTGCGCTACGAATCCCTTTGGCAGGATGATACTGTCCAAAACAACTCGATTGCGCGCAAATACTATGGCCGGGGCAATACGATTGCCCGCCTCTACGACCGGGTATATACAACAAGTCGCACAGCTCATGTAGTTACGTACCAGCAGGCTGAGAGCGGCCGGTACTACGCGGCTGGCAGCGTTGCTCAAGCAGCTTCTATCGGACGCGTGCTGGGCAAGGCCCCATTCCATGGTCAGCTCACCTGCGAGGTATACTTCACGCCCCCTCAGCTGGTAGCCGCCACCGAGATACCAAATCCGAAAATAAAGGGTGACTTGGGTGGTGGTGGCCGTTGGCAGCTCGCCAAAGTGCCCTACCGCCCCGAGTTCTGGCAAACCTACCAGCGCCCCACACCCGCCGAGCCGGCCCCAACGCTGGAAGCCACTAAATAAATCACAGATGATACAGATTAAAGGATGTCGCAGATTTTCGTTCTGACAAAAGCCGGAATCTGTGGCATCCTTTAATCTGCACCATCTGTGATCCGCTTGCCGTAGATGCGCGTCACCCAGCGGGGCAGGAACACCGCGCCCAGCACCAGGTAGAGGTAGTACGTGACGATGCGGTAGAGCAGCACCATGAAGTTGGTCATGGTGGCCGTGCCGATGAACTTGCCGAAGAAGGTAGGAAACGCGCCCTCGGCAATGCCCGCGCCGCCGGGCGTAATGGCAATCAGCAGGATGACTTTGTAGGTGAGGTTACGGCCGAAAATCAGCCAGAACTCCGGCCAGCTCACGTCGATAAACGCCGCAATCAGGCAGCCGATAACCAGGTAGCGGGCCGTCCAGACGAAGGCCGTGCTCAGGGCCGCGCGCAGCCAGTAGGCCCGGCCGTTGTTGCGCAGCTCCCCCGAGGCCAGCACCATTTCGTTGCCCATCTTGTAGGCCTTGTTGCGCCAGCGGCGCAGGCCGCGCATCGAAAACAGCCGCACCAGCAGCCGCTTCACCGACTGCGGATTGATGAAGATGGCGTACAGCATCAGCAGCGCGTACACCGTCACGAACACGTAGCTCAGGATAAACCCGATGCGCAGCGTGGCCACCAGCCCGCCCTGCAGCGCCTCGTGCGGGTACAGCGCATCTCCCCCGATGAGCACCACCAGCGGCACGGCCAGCACATAATACAGGTTGTCGAGCATGGCCGTGGCCATGATGTAGGCCACTGATTTGCCCAGCGGAATGCCCTCCTTGTGCAGCAGCACCGGCGCTACCGCCGTGCCGCCCACCGCCGAGGGCAGCACGCACGACGAGAATTCCCAGAGCATAATCACGTCAAGGGCGGCGCGCCAGCTCAGTACCCGCTGGGTGAGGTAGCGGATGCGGTACACGTAGCCGGCGTCGCGGGCCACCAGCACCACCAGCATCAGCAGCAGCCAGAGCGGCTTGGCGTTTGCCAGGGGGGCCAGGTCGCCGGGCTTGTAGCTGCGCCAGAACATAAAGCCCACCACACTCAGGCCGATGAGCACCGGCAGCACAATCCGCGAGGGGCGAAGCTTGTCGAGCAGCTGCTGGTCTTCGGACTGGGTTTCGGTTAGCTGGGGCATCGGAAACGGAAAACGGGTGGTTAGGTAAAGGTACGGATTTGGGTAGGGGAGAGGCGGAGAGAGGCAAGGATGCTGGGAAAGAAAGAACGTCATTCCGAGCGGAGCGAGGAATCTCGCGTGCTGACGTTGGATTACCACTGCAACGTCAGCACGCGAGTTTCCTCGCTCCGCTCGGAATGACGTGCCAGAGAGCTATCTACTCAGCTTCACCATGCCCGCTGCTCCCTACATCAACCGCCGGAACGGAAAACCCGTAACTTTGTCTGCGGCACTCCCTGCGGAAGGCAGAAACCATAACCTTCTGCTTCCGTTACCTGTTGCCACGCTACTAATATCCCTTTTCCTACCCCCGAAGCATGATTGTCGAACCTGGTGCCCTGCTGGCGGAAATCAACTCGCCCGACGACCTGAAAAAGCTCAGCCCCGACCAGTTGGTGCAGGTGAGCCAGGAGCTGCGGCAATTTATTGTGGACACCGTCTCGATTTACGGCGGCCATTTTGGCGCTTCGCTCGGGGTGGTGGAACTGTCGGTGGCGCTGCACTACGTGTTCAACACGCCCTACGACCAGCTGGTGTGGGACGTGGGACACCAGGCCTACGGCCACAAAATCCTCACCGGCCGCCGCGACCGGTTCCCGACCAACCGCCGCTACCACGGCATGTCGGGCTTTCCGAAGCGCAGCGAAAGTGAGTACGACGCCTTCGGGGTGGGCCACAGTAGCACCAGCATCGGGGCAGCGCTGGGCATGGCCGTGGCTTCCGACTATAAAAAGGAATTCGACCGCCAGCACATTGCCGTGATTGGTGACGGCGCCATGACGGCCGGTATGGCCTTCGAGGCCCTCAACCACGCCGGCGTGGCCAACTCCAACTTGCTGGTCATCCTCAACGACAACTGCATGAGCATCGACCCTAACGTGGGCGCGCTCAAGGAATATCTTACCGACATCACCACCTCCCGCACCTACAATAAGGTGCGCGACGAGTTGTGGAACGTGCTGGGCAAGCTCAGTAAGTTCGGCCCCAACCCCCAGCAGATTGCCCGCAAGGTGGAGTCGGCCATGAAGGCCACGCTGCTCAAGCAGAGCAACCTGTTCGAGGCCCTGAACTTCCGCTACTTCGGCCCCGTGGACGGGCACGATGTGCAGCACCTGGCCACCATTCTGCAGGACCTCAAGAGCATTCCGGGCCCCAAAATCCTGCACTGCGTGACGGTGAAGGGCAAAGGCTACGCGCTGGCCGAGAAAGACCAGACCCTGTGGCACGCCCCCGGTCTGTTCGATAAGGTAACCGGCGAAATCCACACCAAAACCTACGAGAAGCCCCAGCCGCCTAAGTACCAAGATGTGTTC
Source organism: Hymenobacter sp. APR13 (assembly GCF_000737515.1). Classification (NCBI taxonomy): domain Bacteria; kingdom Pseudomonadati; phylum Bacteroidota; class Cytophagia; order Cytophagales; family Hymenobacteraceae; genus Hymenobacter; species Hymenobacter sp. APR13. The sequence continues at coordinate 1,330,226 of NZ_CP006587.1, read as the reverse complement.
GGGCACACTATCGTGGAACTGGCCGAGCAGAACGACAAAATCATGGGCGTGACGCCGGCCATGCCTTCGGGCTGCTCGCTTAACATCATGATGAAGGCCATGCCCGACCGTGCCTTCGACGTGGGCATTGCCGAGCAGCACGCCGTGACCTTCTCGGCCGGCCTTGCCACGCAGGGCCTGGTGCCGTTCTGCAACATCTACTCCTCGTTCATGCAGCGTGCCTACGACCAGGTGCTGCACGACGTGGCCCTGCAGAAGCTGCACGTGGTGTTCTGCCTCGACCGCGCCGGTTTCGCCGGTGCCGACGGCCCCACCCACCACGGCTGCTACGACCTGGCCTACATGCGCTGCATCCCGAACATGGTGGTATCGGCCCCTATGAACGAGGAAGAGCTGCGCAACCTGATGTACACGGCCACCCTGCCCGAAAATGCCGGTCCGTTCAGCATCCGCTACCCCCGCGGCGAAGGCGTGATGCCGGAGTGGCGCAAGCCGCTGAAGAAAATTACCGTGGGTACGGGCCGCGTGGTGCGTGAGGGCGAAGGCGTGGCGGTGCTCAGCATCGGCCACATCGGCAACTACGCCGTGAAAGCCACCCAGCAGCTCGCCGCCGAAGGCCTCAACCCCGGTCACTACGACATGCGCTTCTGCAAGCCGTTGGACGAGGAAATGATGCACCACATCTGCCGCCAGTATAAGGCCCTCGTGACGGTGGAGGATGGCTGTCTGCCCGGCGGCTTCGGCACGGCCGTGCTGGAGTTCATGGCCGACCACGGCTACTCCCTGCCCGTAAAACGCCTCGGCATTCCGGACCGCATTGTGGAGCACGGCACCCAGGACGAACTGTACAAAGAGTGCGGCTTCGACGCCGCCGGCATTGCCGCCGCCCTGCGCGAGATGAGCGGCAAGGTGATAGCCGTTGCGCCGGTGTTGGTGTAACCCTCAACCAAATGAGTATAGAAAAGCCCCGCTGGATTCGTCCGGCGGGGCTTTTTTACTTAATGGGAAAGCGCCTACTCCAGTTCCGGCTGCAGCGTTTGCAGCTCCAGCTGCATCTGCCAGGTCAGCTCCTGCAGCTGGGCTACTACCTGCTCTACCAGCTGCGGCAGGTGTTCCGCATCGAACGGGGTGCGCCAGGTATCGAGTTCGACAACCAGCGGCAGCAGGCGGTACACCTGCAGATGGTCGAGGCTGGGCTTGAGCTTGTGCGCCGCCATGCGGATCTGCAGGATATCCTGCTCGGCAATGGCTGTCCGCAGCTCCTCAACGGCTTCGCGGCAGCTTTCGATAAACGACTCCAGCATCAGGATGGTGAACGACACGTCGTTCTGCCCGATTTGGCGCACGATGTCGAGGTTGTAGAGCGTGCCCGGGCCCGCCGTAGTGGCCGCTGCCGCAGAGGGTAACGCAGTTGCTTCGGGCAGCTGCTCGCCCAGCGTCCAGAGGCAAAGCACTTTCAGCAGGTCGTCTTCCTGGAATGGCTTGGACAGATAGTCGTTCATACCGGCGTGCAGGCACTTTTCCCGCTCGCCTTTCACGGCATTTGCCGTGAGGGCAATGATGGGGGTGGGCAGGCGCAGGTGCTGGCGCAGATAGGCCGTGGCTTCCAGGCCATTCATCACGGGCATTTGCACGTCCATCAGCACGGCGTCGAAGGAGTGGTGGCGCGCTATTTCCACGGCTTCGGCGCCGTTTTCGGCCTCCTGCACCTGCAGGCCGGCATTGTGCAGGAAGCCTTTCGCAATCTGGCGGTTGAAGTGGTTGTCTTCGACCAGCAGCACCCGCTGGCCGCGCAGCTTCTCCCGGACACTGGCCGTGATGAGCGTTTTGCGGGGCAGGTCCTGGGTTGTGCCAATGGGCAGCCGCAGCCGGAACTGACTGTTGGTGCCGCGGTGCTTCTGGCTGTCGATGCTGATTTCGCCGCCCATCAGTTGCACCAGCTGCCGGCTAATGCTCAAACCCAGGCCGGTGCCGCCGAAGCGGCGCGTCACCGACGGGTCTTCCTGGCTGAAGTCCTTGAAGATATCAACCAGATATTCGGCATCGATGCCAATGCCGGTGTCGGCCACGGACCATTGCAGCTCTACGTGGGTATCGTCGGTGCAGGCCTGCGTGCACGTAATCGTGACGGAGCCTTTCTCGGTGAACTTGATGGAGTTGCCGGCCAGATTGAGCAGCACCTGCGTGATGCGGTAGGGGTCGCCGAGTAGCACGGCGGGCAGCCGCTCATCCAGCACCACCCGAAACACAAGGCCTTTTTCCTCGGCCTTAAAGTGCAGGCTTTTCTCTACCTGCAGCAGCAATTCGGCCAGGCTGAAGCCGATCCTCTCGATGTGCAGCTGGCTGGCCCCGATTTTCGACAAATCCAGAATGTCGTTGAGAATCACCAGCAGGTTTTCGCCGGAGGTTTCGATGGCCTGTAGATAGGTGTGCTGCACCGTGTCGAGCGGCGTTTTGGCTAGCAGCTGGCCCATGCCCAGAATGGCGTTCATGGGCGTGCGGATTTCGTGGCTCATGTTGGCCAGAAACAGCTCTTTGGCCCGGGCCGAATCCTCGGCCTGCTCCTTGGCGGCCCGCAGATTAAGCTCCAGCGCTTTCTGGTGCGTGATGTCGAGCACGATGGCGATGCTGCCGTACACTTGGCGGTCTTCGTCGTAGAGCGGGGCCGCACTTACCAGCAGCCACTTCAGCTCGCCGGCGCTGTCGGTGATGGAAATTTCGTACGTCTCCGACTCGCCCCGCCGGCGCCGCTGGTCGCGCTGGCGGGCCTGGGCCACATCTTCGGGCGACATCAGCCGGTCGATGGTGTGGTGCTCGGTGAAGGAGGCCCGGTCGTAGCCGGTGATGTCGCTGAACGCCTGGTTGACGAACAGCACGCGCCGGTTGAGGTCCATCTCCACCAGGCCCATGTTCATGTTCTCGATGATGCCCCGGTACTTTTCCTCGCGCTGGCGCAGGGCGTCGTCGTTGCGCTTGCGCTCCGTGATGTCCTGAAACTTCCACAAGTGCCCGATATAGCGCTCCGCCACATAAATCGGCACAAAGTCGCCCTGAATGACGTGCCCGTTAGCCAGCTCAAACAGCTCGGCCGTGAGCAGCTGCCGCTCCCGCACAATGGTGGCGTAGCGCTGTGCAAAGGCCTCGGGGTGCCGGAACTGGTGCTGCATGCGCTGCCCCAGCAGGCGCGTGTTGTAGCCTACCAGCTGGTCGGGCGTGGTGTTGAGGGCAAATATCTGGCACAGGGCATCGTTGGCCAGCACCACCTGCTGGTGCTCGTCTTCCAGCAGAATGCCTTCCTGGAAGTTGGCAATGGTGGTGGAGAAGCGCAGCATACTGGCTTCCAGCGCCAGCGTGGTTTCCTTCACCGCCGAAATATCGGTGTGCACCCCGGTCATGGTGCGGGGCTGGCCCTGGGCGTCGCGCTGCGTGACGAGGCCACGGGTGAGCACCCACTTGTAGCTGCCGTCGCGGCAGCGCAGGCGCCGCTCCACGGAGTAGAGGGGTTTTTCGCCCCGCAGGTAGGCATCGGCCGCCTCCAGGCTCAGGGCGCGGTCGGCGGGATGCACGTGCTGCTCCCAGCTGGCCGGTAGCGGCTCGGGGCTGTCGGGCGTGTAGCCCAGCATGGCGTGGTAGGCCTGCGAGAAGTACTCCTCGCCGGTAGCGTAGTCGAATTCCCAGGCCCCATCGCCGAACCGCTCCATGGCCTGGCGCCAGCGCTGCTCCTGGTTGAACACGGCTTCTTCGGCCTGCTTGAGCGGGGTGATATCCGTGAGCAGGCCGCTGTAGAGCGCGCCGGTGGCGTCGGTGCCGGAGAGCTGGGCGCTGGCCCGCAGCCACCGTACCGGCTGCCCCGGTACCAGCAGCCGCCCTTCGAAGGCGAAGGGCTCACCCAGCCGGCGGGTGCGGCTGGCGGCCCGGCGCCAGCGGTACGCGTCGGTGGGGTGCAGCAGGTGGGGCAGCATATGGGCCTGCTGCGGGTTAAGCCCAAACAGTGGCTCCAGCTGCGCGCTGACGTAGCGCAGGCCCGCCGTCGGGCCCTGGCCCTCGCGCCACTGAAACAGCACGCCCGGTGCCTGCCCGGCCAGATAGCTCAGGCGGGCTTCCTGCTCCTGCTGCTCGCCGGTGGGGGCCGAAGCCGGGGGCAGCACTTCCAGCAGCCCCAGCAGCCCCGCCTCATGCGGCGCTAGTTTCAGCCGCACCGGTACGTGGCTGCCGGTGGCCTGCCGCAGCTCCAGCGTGTAGTGGAGCGGCTGCGCGCCGGCCAGCTGCTGCTGAAACGCCGCCGGGGAAACACCGGCGCCGGCCAGGCCTTCCCGCAGCAGAGCCGCCACGGCGGGCACCTCGGCCACGCCCGTGAGGCGCCCGAAACCTGCGCTGGCCCAGCGTACCTGCCCGTCAGGCGACAGCAGAACAAGGGCGTCGAAGAGGCTTTCCAGCAGCGCAAAGGCAGAACGGCCGGTTTCGGAGAGGAAGCTGGGCGGGATGGAATTCACGGAAGCAGCAGAGCAGATTGGTGACGTGCCGGGGCACGTCAGGAACGGGAGTAAGTTACTATAACTTACGATTTCCGGCCCGCGGGCCGGCCCCGCCGCCGACGTGGGGGCCGGCCGGAAACACCGCAGAGCCCGAAGAAAAAAATAATCGTGTAGATACACGTATGTATGTACATTGTTTATACCTTTGGCCTGTTGCTGGCGGCCACGGTGTCGTGGCCGCGGCGCAGGCGTCGTTCATAATTCTCCCTCTTTTTCCCTTATTCGCATGGCAGCTACCCAGTGGGCTCTTGACCCAACGCACTCCGAAGTTCAGTTCAAAGTGAAGCACCTGGTGATTTCCACCGTAACGGGCTCGTTCAAGCAGTTTTCGGGAGAGGCCCACACCGAAGGCGACTCGTTCGACAACGCGCAGGTGAAGTTCACGGCCCAGATCGACAGCATCGACACCAACCAGGCCCAGCGCGACGAGCACCTGAAGAGCGCTGAGTTCTTCGACGCCGCCACGTATCCGGAGCTGTCGTTTGTGTCGACCTCGTTTGTGAAGGAGAGCGAAGGCGAATACAAGCTCACCGGCAACCTGACGCTGCACGGCGTAACGCAGCCTATCACGCTGGACGTGGAGTATGGCGGCCAGGCCGGCGACTTCTACGGCAACCAGAAAGCCGGTTTTGAAGTGAGCGGCAAAATCAACCGTAAAGACTTCGGCCTGACCTGGAGCGGCATCACCGAAGCTGGCTCCATTGTGGTGAGCGACGAGGTGAAGCTGCTGGCCAGCCTGCAGTTCGCCAAGCAGGCCTAGCGCGGCCTTTCGTATCCTCGGCCGCTGAGTCGGCACACCTACGGCCCGTTCAGTCGGGCTGCTCGGCGCGCAGAGGCTATCCTTTTGTTATTGCTATTGAAAAAGCCTGTTTCCGATTCCGGAAACAGGCTTTTTTATGGTTCGGCAACAGGCGCGCCGCAGCCAACCTGCGTAAATGTGCGTACTTGTGCGCTCCACAACCACTTGGCCGCTGGCAAGCGGCGGCATTCTTCTATGACTTCTCACCCCACTATTCTGTTCCTGCACGGCTTTGGCGAGTCGCGCGAGGTATGGACCGAATTCACCCGCGAATTCCCCGACGACTACCGCCTGCTGACCCTGAACCTGCCCGGCCACGGCACCAACGTGCATGATATCCGCGACTACAGCATGGAGGCGCAGGCCCGCTACGTGGCCGAGCAGCTGCGCCAGAAAAGCGTCGACCGCGCCCTGCTGGTGTGCCACAGCATGGGCGGCTACGTGGCCCTGGCCTTTGCCGAGCGCTACCCCGAAATGGTGGCCGGCCTCGTGCTGTTCCACAGCACCGCCCTGCCCGATACCGACGAGAAAAAGGCGAACCGCGACAAAAACATGGACTTTGTGCGCCGCCACGGCGTCGAGAAGTTCATGGAGTCGTTTATCCGGCCGCTGTTTGCGCCCGCCAACCGCGAGCGGCTGCTGGAGCAGCGCGAGTTTCTGGAAGACATCGGCCGGGCCACGCCCGAAGCCACGGTGCTGGGCGCCCTGGAAGCCATGAAAAACCGCCCCGACCGCACGCAGGTACTGAAAAACGCAAAGTTTCCGGTGCTCTTCATTGCCGGCAAAGACGACGTGGCGGTGCCCACCGACAGCCTGCTGCCCCAGCTGGTGCTGCCGGACCAGAGCCACGCCCTGCTGCTGAGCGACGTTGGGCACCTTGGCTTCTTCGAGGAGCCCGACCTCACGCGCCGCGCCGTGCTGGACTTTGCGGGCGGCGTGTTCAGCTAACCGAAACGCCGGCTGTTTTGCCGGCCCGACCGGCACCGGCGCGGTACGTCGTGGCAGCCCATATCTTTGCGGCGGCCAGCAACCAATACCGCCCGGGGCGGTTACTGACCGACGCAGCAGTTTCTGGAGCTGGCTTAGCTGGCTTCGGCGCTGCACAAACGCCCACCACGGCTCTCCGGCCGCGAAAAAGTTTATCACATAATTCCCCTCTGACCATGACCAAAATCAAAGTAGCAAACCCGGTAGTAGAGCTGGATGGCGACGAAATGACGCGCATCATCTGGAAGTTCATCAAGGACAAGCTGATTACGCCTTATCTGGAGCTCGACATCAAGTACTACGACCTGGGCATTGAGTACCGCGACCAGACCAACGACCAGGTAACCATCGACGCCGCCAACGCCATCAAGCAGTACGGCGTGGGCATCAAGTGCGCCACCATCACCCCCGACGAGGAGCGCGTGAAGGAGTTCAACCTGAAGCAGATGTGGAAGTCGCCGAACGGCACCATCCGCAACATCCTCGACGGCACCGTGTTCCGCGAACCGATTGTGATGAGCAACGTGCCCCGTCTCGTGCCCAACTGGACGGCCCCGATCTGCATCGGCCGCCACGCCTTCGGCGACCAGTACCGCGCTACCGACTTCGTAACCAAAGGCAAAGGCAAGCTGACCGTGACCTTCCAGCCCGAGGACGGCGGCGAGGCGCAGTCGTTTGAGGTGTACAACTTCAAAGGCGACGGCGTGGCTTTGGCCATGTACAACACCGACGAGAGCATCCGCGGCTTCGCCCACGCCTGCTTCAACCAGGCCCTGAGCAAGGGCTGGCCGCTGTATCTGAGCACCAAGAACACCATCCTGAAAAAGTACGATGGCCGCTTCAAGGACATCTTCCAGGAGATTTATGAGCAGGACTACCTGGCCAAATTCCAGGCTGCCGGCATCACCTACGAGCACCGTCTGATCGACGACATGGTGGCCTCGGCCCTGAAATGGAACGGCAACTTCGTGTGGGCCTGCAAAAACTACGACGGCGACGTGCAGTCCGACACCGTGGCCCAGGGCTTCGGCTCGCTCGGCCTGATGACCTCCGTGCTGGTGACGCCCGACGGAGGCACGATGGAAGCCGAAGCTGCCCACGGCACCGTAACGCGCCACTACCGCGACCATCAGAAAGGCAAGCCCACCTCCACCAACCCCATCGCCAGCATCTTCGCCTGGACGCGCGGCCTGGAGTTCCGCGGCAAGCTGGACAACAACCAGGAGTTGATTGACTTCTGCCACGCGCTGGAAGCCGTGTGCATCGAAACCGTGGAAAGCGGCAAGATGACCAAGGACCTGGCCGTCTGCATCCACGGCAACAAAGTGGAGCACGGCAAAGACTACCTCTACACCGAGGAGTTCCTGGCTGCGCTGGACGAGAACCTGAAGAAGAAGCTGGCCAAGTAGGTTGGTTTCGATTCAAAGTTGAATAGCAAAAAAGCTCTTCCGGGTATCCGGAAGAGCTTTTTTTGTGTGCTGAGAAGAATGGCTGAGGTGTTTTTGTCACTCCCGAATCTCGAATACCACCGGTAGCAGATAGTAGCTGCGTACCGGCTTGCCTTGCTCCAGCGCTGGAAACACAGGTGGCAGCAGAGTTGCTACGCGCAAGGCTTCGGCATCAAGCTCCGGCAACACTGGCCCGACCACCAGCGGCTGTTCCAGGCGGCCTTCTTCGCTGACTTGCAGAAACAGCACCACTTTGCCCTGCCGCTGGTTGCGGAGGGCTTCCATGGGGTACTGCAGCCTCTGCGACATGGTTCTGAGCAGGGCTTCGGGCCCGCCCGGTACCACAGGGCCTTCGTCGGGAAACAGCCGCAGCCCGGGCACGATGGACACGGCGCCACTGGCGGCATCAAACTGTAGCGGAATATGGATGTTGCTGGACACGTTTTTGCCCTTCAGCTGCCCCGGCACCCAGGTGGGAGCGTCGTTGAGCAGGCTGATGGCGGCGAAGCGCAGGGCGGGCATCAGGCGGGTAGCCTGCCCGTTCTGCAGGCCGATGCCGTTGTCGGTGCCCACTTTGCTCACCTTACCGTCGGCACCTACGGTTACATCCACCACGATGAGCCCGGAGGCTTGAGCCTGCCGGGCTTCTTCGGGATACGCAACGGTTTTCAGGTACTCGGCCAACGCCTCCTGCCCGCCCTGCGGGCGCGGGCTACGGCCTTCCTTAGCCGCCGGACGCGGGCCCGTGAGCAGAGGCTCCACCGGGGCTGATGCTGCCGGCGCAGCCTCTGCCGGGAGCCTGAACGCAATGGGCAGTGTGTAGGCTACTGCCACCGGGCGGCCGTTTTGCTTGCCCGGCACAAAAGCCGGCAGGGCCTGCACGGCCCGCAGCGCCTCGGCATCGAGCAGCGGGTGCACGCTCTTGCTCACCTTCACGTCCTGCACCTGCCCCGACGCGGCCACCACAAACGACACAAAGACCTTGCCCTCCAGCCCCTGCTGCAGCGCCTCCGCCGGATACACTATCGTCTGGCCCAGCGTCCGGAACAGGGCGGGCTGGCCGCCCGGAAATTCGGGCATCTGCTCCACGTAAGTGTAGACTTTGTTGGTAACCTGCTCAGTACCGGAGCGGGTAGGGGAGGCGGTTTGCGCCACGGCCGAAACCGGGCCGCACAGGGCTATAAAAGCAAGGGTACGGACTGCGGAATGCATGGAAGTTGGATAAGCTCGGATAGATGATATAGCGGGTAAGCGTTGAGTGATAGGTAGCGAGTATTCAGGCTGTCATTGGCTGGTTTTATGGCAATGACAGCCTGAATGCTCACTACTTGAAAAGGCCGTTCTAGGCCGTCAGCAGGCCCATTTCCAGCATAGCCTCGGCAATCTGCACGGCGTTGGTGGCGGCGCCTTTGCGCAGGTTGTCGGCCACCACCCACAGGTTGAGGGTGCGGGGCTGGGTTTCGTCGCGGCGGAGGCGGCCGACGAGCACGGCGTCGCGGCCGTGGGCGTCTTTGGGCATGGGGTACACGTTGTTTTTCACGTCGTCTACCAGCTCCACGCCAGCGGTGCGGCGCAGGATGTCGCGCACTTCGGAGAGGTCGAATTCCTCGGCGAATTCCACGTTTACGGCTTCGGAGTGGCCGCCCATTACGGGGATGCGCACGGTGGTGGCCGTCACGCGGATGGAGTCGTCGCCGAAGATTTTCTTGGTCTCGTTCACCATCTTCATTTCCTCCTTGGTGTAGCCGTTGTCCTCGAACACGTCGATGTGGGGCAGCACGTTCAGGTCGATGCGGTGGGGGTAGGCGGGGTTGGTGGGCGTCTGGCCGGCGCGCTCTTCCAGCAGCTGGTCCACGGCCTGTTTGCCGGTGCCCGTTACGCTCTGGTAGGTGCTCACCACAATGCGCTGCACCTTATAGCGCTGGTGCAGCTCGTTGAGGGCCACCACCATCTGAATGGTGGAGCAGTTGGGGTTGGCAATGATTTTATCTGCGGCGGTCAGCTCCTTGGCGTTGATTTCGGGCACCACCAGCTTTTTGGTGGGGTCCATGCGCCAGGCCGAGGAGTTGTCGATAACCACGGTGCCGACTTCGGCGAAGCGGGGCGCCTCCTGCTTGCTGATGGAGCCGCCGGCCGAGAAGATGGCCACGGCCGGGCGCGCCGCAATGGCGTCGTCCATGCTCACCACCTTATATTTTTTGCCCTGGAACTCGATTTCCTGGCCCACCGAGCGGGCGGAGGCCACGGGCAGCAGTTCGGTGACCGGGAAGTTGCGCTCGGCCAGTACTTTCAGCATCTCGGTGCCCACCAGGCCGGTGGCACCTACTACGGCTACTTTCATGTGCATCAAGGATTAGGGCATAAAGGTAAAGCGGTTATCTTTCATGCCATCGTTCTCCCTATCAGGCCCCGCCTGCTTTCCCGACGTTATTGCCCGTGAAAAAACTGCTACTCCTGCTGCTGCTGAGTCCGTTCACGGCCGCGGCCCAGCTCACCGATTCCTTTGCCGACGGCGACTTCACCCAGAACCCCGCCTGGACCGGCGACGCGGCCGCCTTCCAAGCCACCACCCAGCAGCTGCAAAGCAACGGCCCTGCTGTCACGGGCACCCAGCTGCAGCTGGCCACGCCCTGCCAGGCCGCCGCGGGCGGCACCACCTGGGAGTTCTGGGCCAACCTGCGCCTGGCCACCAGCAGCGGCAACTTCGCCGATGTGTGGCTGATAGCCGAACAAGCCGACCTGAAAGCCAGCGGCAACCGCGGCTACTTCGTGCGCCTCGGGGGCACTCCCGACGAGGTGGCGCTGTTCCGCAAAGATGCCACCGGCAGCCCCGCCTACGTCATCAATGGTGTTGATGCTACACTCAGCTCCGCCACCAACAACCTCGTGCGGGTGCGCGTCACGCGCTCCGCCACCGACGTCTGGACGCTGGAGCGCGACCTGACGGGTGGTACGACGTTCGTGAGCGAAGGCTCGGCTACCGATGCCGCCTACCAGCGCGGGGCTTGGTTTGGGCTGACGCTCACGTATTCCTCGGCCAACAACCGGGCGTTTCTCTTCGATGATTTCCGGGTGACGGACACGGCGCCGCCCCGCGCCATCAGCGCCGGCGCCACCGGCCCGCAGCAGCTCGACGTGACGTTCAACGAGCCGGTAGCGGCCACCCAAAGCGCCGCCAGCTACCGCCTCACCGCCACCGGCGCGCCCGCCGTCACGGCCGCCCAGCGCGACGCTACCGACCCCGCCATCGTACACCTGACGCTGGCCGGGCCGCTGCCGCTGGGCAGCAGCACCGTGGAAGCCCGCAACGTGCCCGACCTCTACGGCAACACTGCCGCCGGCCCGCTCACGGCCACCTTCAGCTACAGCGGCACGGCTGTGGCCCCGGGTTTCAGCCAAGTGGTCATCACCGAAATATTCGCCGACGAAACGCCGGTGGTGGGGCTGCCGGCCTCGGAGTACCTGGAAATCCACAACCCCTCGGCCACGGCCGTGCTGGACCTGGCGGGCACGCAGCTGCTCAAGCCGGGGCAGACCGGCAACCCGGCGGTGTTTCCGGCCGGGGCCACGCTGCTGCCCGGCGAGTACGCCGTGGTGTGCGGCAGCACCCGAGTCCCGCAGTTTGCGGCCTTCGGCAAGGTGTTCGGGCTGAGCAATTTCCCCAGCCTCAGCAATGCCGGCGACCAGCTGCTGCTGCGCACCCGCACCGGCCGCACGCTGTTTGAAATCAGCTATTCCGACACCTGGTACAAAGACAGCCGCAAGAAAGACGGCGGCTGGAGCCTGGAAATGGTGGATACCGCCAACCCTTGCGGCGGTATTGAGAACTGGACTGCCAGCACCGACGCCAGTGGCGGCACGCCCAGCCGCGCCAACTCGGTGCGCGCCGCCAACCCCGACCGCACCGCGCCCACGCTGCTGCGCGCCCTGGCCCTCAATGCTACCACCGTGCGGCTGTTTTTCGGGGAGAAGCTCGATAGCCTGACGGCGGCCAATGCGGCTCTGTACACGCTCACGCCCGCAGTGGCCGTCACGCGGGCCGCGCCCGTCTCGCCCGATTTCCGGGTGGTAGACCTCACGCTGGGCGCGGCGCTGCAGGCCAGCCAGCCCCTGACCGTGACCGTGCAGCGCGCCCTCGACTGCGTGGGCAATGCCGCCGGCCCGGCCACTTCGGCTACGTTCGGGCTGCCCTCGGCCGTGGCTCCCGGCGACGTGGTGGTCAACGAAATCCTGTTCAATCCGCGCACAAGCGCCGTGGATTTCGTGGAGCTGCTCAACCGTTCCGGCAAGTACCTGGATGTGCAGGGCTGGCAGCTGGCCAACATCCGCCCCGACAGCACCGCCGACTCTGAGCCCATCAGCGCCGGGCCCTACGTGCTGGCGCCCGGCCAGCTGCTGCTACTCACCACCCGCCCCGACATCGTGCAGCGCGAGTACCCCACCAGCTCCGACCCCGCCGCGTTTCTGACCATGCCTGCCTTCCCCACCTTCCCGGACGATGCCGGCATCGTGGCCGTATTCGACAGCCAGGGTCGCCGCCTAGACCGCTACGCCTACAGCGAAACCCAGCACCTGCCGCTGCTCACCGACCTGAACGGCGTGTCGCTGGAGCGGATTCGGGCCGCGGGGCCCAGCGCGGCTGCTAACTTCCACTCGGCGGCGGCCAGCGCCGGCTACGCCACGCCCGGCCGCCCCAATTCCCAGCAGCAGGACGCGGCCGGTAGCAGCCAGCAATGGAGCGTAGTGCCCGAGGTATTCACGCCCGACGAGGACGGCCAGCAGGATTTCACCACCCTCAACTACCAGCTCGATGGCCCCGGCTACGCGGGCAGCGTGAGCATTTACGACGCGCAGGGCCGCCTCACGCGCCGCCTCGCCCGCAACGAAACGCTGTCCACCACCGGCTTTTTCCAGTGGGACGGCCTCACCGACAAAGGCCAGAAGGCGCCCATTGGTTACTATGTGCTGCAGATTGAGCTGTTCAAACCCAACGGCGGCAGCAAGCAGGAATACCGCAAAACGGTGGTGCTGGGCGCACGCTTCTAAACGCTCCTAACCTGTCATTGCGAGCAAAGCGAAGCAATCCTTCCTCTCGTGGTAGACATTATCCTTACAGAAAAGCCCTCCGGCAGTAGTATGCTATACTAATGCCGGAGGGCTTCGCGCTTAGGGTCGTTTTCAGCAGGAAGAGAAAGGATTGCTTCGCTCCGCTCGCAATGACAACATTAAACCCGGAGCCACAATCTGCGTCCAACCACCATGACGACGACGCAACAACAGCTCCAGCATCTGTACTGGCGGGCCGGCTTCGGGCCGCGACCCGAGGATGTGGCGACCGGCCTCACGCCCCGCAAAGCCCTGCGCCAGCTGCTGCGCGATTCCGAGAAAGTGGAGCTGCTCGACAGCCCGCAGATGCGCTATACTGAGCCGCTGGCCCAGTTCCGGCCGGTAGCGCCGGCCGCCGGCAAGCCGCAGTCGGACATGGTGACCACGCCCGACCAGACGGCCATGAGCGCCGGCATGGAGGCGCCCGTGGCGGCGCTGCCGGCCCGCTCGGTGCTGGCGGGGCCGCAGAAGGGCCGCCCGCAGCCGCCGTTGCTGCGCCGCCAGGACATGAGCGCGCAGCAGCGCAAAATGCAGAATCAAAGCATCCAGCAGGCTTTCTACGCCATGAATACCGGTTGGCTGGCCCGCATGGCTAACTCGCCGGCCCAGCTGCGCGAGAAGCTGACCTTCTTCTGGCACGGCCACTTTGCCTGCCGGGTGCGCCGGCCCGATGCGGCCCTGCACCTCAACAACACCATCCGGCAGCTGGCGCTGGGTAAATTCTCCGACTTGCTGCTGGCCGTGAGCAAGGAGCCGGCCATGCTGCAGTTTCTTAACAACCAGCAAAACCGCAAGCAGCGCCCCAACGAAAACTTCGCCCGCGAGGTGATGGAGCTATTTACGATGGGCCGCGGCAACTACTCGGAAACCGACGTGAAGGAGGCCGCCCGCGCCTTTACGGGCTGGGGCTATAATGCCCAGGGCGAGTTCGTGTTCCGGGAGAACCAGCACGACGACGGCTCCAAAACCTTCCTGGGGCGCACCGGCAACTTCACCGGCGAGCAGGTGCTGGCCATCATCCTGGAGCAGCCGCGCACGGCCGAGTTCATTGCCACCAAGCTCTACCGCTTCTTCGTGAACGACACGCCCAACCCGGCCCACATTCAGCCGCTAGCGCAGGCGTTCTTCAAGAGCGGCTACGATATCAGCGCCCTGCTGGAGCAGATGTTTACGGCGGAGTGGTTTTATGAGCCAGCCAACGTGGGCACGCGCATCAAGTCGCCGGTGGAGCTGCTGGCGGGCATCAAGCGCACGATGGGCCTGCAATTGGTGGACGACAAGCCGCTCATCGTGTTTCAGAAGGCGCTGGGCCAGACGCTGTTTCAGCCGCCGAACGTGGCCGGCTGGCCCGGGGGCCGCAACTGGATTGACTCGTCGTCGCTGCTGTACCGGCTGCAGCTGCCGTCGGTGCTGCTGAAGAATGCCGAGTTCAATGTGGCGCTCAAGCAGGACGAAAACGACATTGCGCCCAACCTCACCAAAGCCGAGCGGACGTTTCAGCAGCAGGTGAAAACCACCGTGAAGCTGGCGCCGGTGCAGGCCCTACTCGCCAAAACGCCGGCCCCGCAGCAGGCCGCCGAGCTCAGCCGCTTCGTGCTGCAGGCCCCCATCCGCCCCGAAAACCTGGCCGTCATTCAGCAGGCCGCCGACAAAGCCCCCGTCGAAGGCCGCCTCCGCACGATGGTGACGAGCCTGCTGAGCTTGCCGGAATATCAGTTGATGTAAACACGCCAAAAGAACGTCATGCAGAGGCGCAGCCGAAGCATCTCGCTCGTGAGTAATCAAATTATTCCAACGTCGGCACGCGAGATGCTTCAGTTGCGCCTCTGCATGACGGTTAGATAAGCCCCAATACTATGACTTCCCGCCGCGACTTCCTTAAAACCTCCGTGCTGGCCAGCAGCCTGCTGTTTGTGCCTTCTTTTCTGCACGCGCTCGACCGCCAGGGCCTCAAAGACCTGCGCGACGCCCGCGGCCGTCGGCTGGTGGTGGTGCAGCTTGGCGGTGGCAACGACGGCCTAAACACCGTCATTCCGTACCGCAACGACCTGTACTACAAAGCCCGCCCCACGCTCGGCATCCGGGAGACGAGCGGCATTCTGGCCCTCGACAAAGACCTGGGTTTCAACCCGGCCATGACGCGCCTCAAGGGCCTATACGACCAGGGCCAGCTGGCCGTGCTCAACTCCGTGGGCTACCCCAACCCTGACCGGTCGCACTTTCGCTCGATGGATATCTGGCAGAGCGGCTCGGCCTCCGACCAGTACCTGAGCACCGGCTGGCTCGGCCGCTACCTCGACTCGAACTGCCCGAGCTGCCCCACCGCCTACAACGGCCTGGAAGTGGACGACACGCTGAGCCTGGCCATGAAGGGCGACCTGCGCAAGGGCCTGGCGCTGAAGAATCCGGACAAGTTTCATCAGCTGACGCAGAACCAGTTTATCAAGCAGGTGAGCGGCCGGCAGCCCGCCGGCGCGGTGTCGGAGCTGGACTACCTCTACAAGACGCTGGCCGAAACCTCATCGTCGGCCGACTATCTGTACCAGACCAGCAAGGTGTACAAGTCGTCGGTGGCGTACCCGAACAGCGAGTTTGGCCGCAACCTCAAAACCACCGCCGAGCTGATTAATTCCGGCGTGGGCTCGCGCGTGTTCTACGTGTCGCTCACGGGCTTCGACACGCACGTGCGCCAGCAGGAGCAGCAGGGCAAGCTGCTGGGTGATTTGTCGGACGGGCTGGGCTCGTTTGCCGAGGACTTGCAGAAAGCCGGCAACTTCGACGATACGCTGGTGCTGGTGTTTTCGGAGTTTGGGCGGCGCGTGAGCCAGAACGCCAGCAACGGCACCGACCACGGCACCGCCAACAACGTGCTGCTGCTGGGCGGCGGCCTCAAACAACGCGGCATCCTCAATAACGCCCCCGACCTGCAGAACCTGCTCGAAGGCGACCTGCGCCACCAGCTGGACTTCCGCAGCCTCTACGCCACCGTCCTGCACGACTGGCTGGAAGCCGACGACAAAGCCATCCTCGGCAACCAGTTCGAGCGGTTGAAAGGCTTGGTATAGACGAAGAGCATCTGCACAGCAGCCCGCTGAAACCATGTTTCAGCGGGCTGCTGTTCGTTGGTGGCATTACTCATCGCTCTATCACGAAACCCAGGTAGTACTCCCGGTCGGCGCTGCGGCTGAGGGCAAAGCGCCGGCCGAAATCCAGTTGCACCCGCTCACTGACGTGGAAAATCGGCCCGACGTTCACCGCCGAGGTCCATTGCCGGGTTTTCATATTGCGGCTTGTGGAGAATTCGGCGAAAGCCGCCAGCCAGTCGTTAAAGCCGTGGTCGACGGCAAAGGAGGGAGCCAATTCAACGGCGTGTTGTTTGGCGTCCCGGTCGTAGCTCAGAAACGAAGCCGCCTGGGCGCTGACATGCCATTCGTGCTGAAAATTGTAGGTGGCCGGCACCAGAATACCGTACTCAAAACCGCCGGCGCCTTCGCTACCGCCAGTCGGGAGGCGCACAAAGCCGATGGCTGCTACTACCAACGCTTCGGTTTCGTCATCGTCGCCGATGAAATTGTGCTTCACGCGCACCGCCATGTCGCCGAAGCCCGCGCTCCGCGCCATCGGCTCACCGGGCGCCCATTGCTTCTCCACCGTGTAGGGGTCCACGAACACCTGCACTTCCGTGTGGTCGGTGAGACCCGCCCGGATGGCAAAGGCGTTCAGGCGAAGAGTCCGGGAACGGGTTTCCTGGCCCGGCTTGCTGTTGATGAGCCGCACCAAGTCGGTTTCCAGTTGAAAATGGCCAGGGTCGATGGTGTTGGGGCTTTCCGTAACGCCGGGCCGGTCGGCGTTGAGCGGGCGTAGCTGCCGCTGTGGCGTCTGGCCGGCCGTGTTGGCTTGGCCGGCACGTTTAAGCGTGTCGGGGGCGGTAACGGGGCCGGTGAGGCCCAAAGCCAGCGTAAGAGTAAGCAGCATAGTAGCGGAAAAAAGCGCAGCCCGCGCAAGTTAGCGCTTTGTGATGCAGGCAGCCCTTACACTAACGCCAGTTTGCTGGCCTCGCCCTACAAGCTGTAGCGCAGCCCCAGAAATGTGCGCCGGCCCTGTAGGGGCGCAAAGTTGTAGCTGGTGTCAAAGGTGTAGCCGTTTGGGTTGTTCTGGTCCACGGTTTTGTCGAAGGGGTCGAAGGCGCGCAGCAGCGCGTGGCGGGGCAGGAAATCGAGCAGGTTTTTCACGCCGCCGTACACCTCCAGGTGCGGCCCCAGCCGCTTGGTGGCCTGCAGGTTCTGCAAGGAAAACCACGGCGAGCGGCCGGGCCGGAAGTCGTTGGGCTGCACCGGCAGGCGCATGGGCCCGCTCACCTGGCCCGTATAATCCACCGAAAGCCCCAGCTGCGTGAAGCTGTAGCTGACCGAATACGTGCCCGAAAACACCGGCGCGTGCAGCTGCGCCACCCGCCGCAGCGCCCCACCACCTACCGGCCGCTCCATCCGGAAAACGTCCATCAGTGTGATGCCCGCCAGCAGCTTCAGTGGCTTCGTGAACGTAACATCGGTGTTCAGCGAGACACCCCGCGAAATGGCGTAGCCGTCGAGGTTGCGGTACACAATCTGGTTGGGGTCGGTGTCGTAGTCGGGGCTGATTTTGTTGGTGAAATAGGTGTAGAACGCGCTGCCATCCAGCGAAAACGTGCCGGCTTTGGTGCTGAAGAAGCGCGTGTAGTTGAGGTTGGCGTTCCAACTCCGCTCCGGCCGCAGGGCCTCCGGCACCACCACCTCCCGCGCCCCCGTGAGGGCCGCGTGGTCTTCCGTGAACAGGTTCACGACGCGGTAGCCGTTGCCCACGCCCACCCGCAGCACGCGGCTGCCATCCACGGTGCCCCACTTGTAGTTGAGGCGCGGCGTGACGATGCTGCCGTGGCGCGGGTTGTAGTCGTAGCGGAGGCCGGCCAGCAGCGTGGCGTCGGGCGTCAGCCGGAACTCGTCCTGCACAAACACGCCGGGCAGGTGAATCAGGTCGGGCTGGTTGCGGGTTTCGGAGCCGGTGGCTGGCGTGTTGTCGTCGTACCAGGTGCTGCGGAAGGCCGCGCCCAGCAGCAGGTTGTGCCGGATGCTGGGGCTTTTGGCCCAGGTCAGCTGCCCGAAGCCCACGCGCTGGGTGGCGTTGTAGCGCGTGGTGCCGTAGGCCGAGTTCTGGCGGTGCTGGTTGAAGGAGCCACTCAGCAGCAGCTTCTGGCCCGCCACCGGCAACTGGTACTGGCCCAGCAGCTCGTAGCGGCTGGTGTACACACTCTCGCCATACACACTGTCGCCGCCCCGGAACTCGGGCCGCCAGTTCAGCTGGCCGCCAAACCGGTCTTCGTAGTAGTAGCGGGCCGCCAGGCTGGCCGCACGCTGCTCGGGCCGCTGCCAGCTCCACTTATTGAACACCGATACCCGCTGCTGCGTGGGCACGTCCGTGAAACCGTCCTGGTTCACGTCGCGGCGCTGGTTGTAGCCGTAGAGATTGGTGCTGAGCAGGGTAGAGGCCGCGCCCACTTTGGCCGACGTGGCCAAGTCTACATTCAGATCCTGGTGCGAGGTACCGAAGATGTCGGCCGAGAAGCGGGGCGCTTTCGCCGGGTTTTTGGTGATGACGTTGATGAGCCCGCCCACCGCCTCCGAGCCGTAGAGCGTCGAGGCCGGGCCTTTCACCACTTCTACCCGCTCCACCAAACTGCTCGGAATACCGCTCAGCCCATACACCGTGCTCAGCGAGCTGACAATGGGCATGCCGTCAATCAGCACCATCGTGTAGGGCCCTTCCAGCCCGTTGATATGGATGTCGCCGGTGCCGCACACGTTGCAGTTCAGCTGGGGCCGCACGCCGTTCACCATCGTCAGGTTCTCGAACAAGCAGGGGCTGGGGTTTTTCTGGAAGTAGCGTGGCGTGTACAGCTCCACCGCCACCGCCGACTCACTCCGCACGACTTCGCCCAGCGTGCCGCTCACCACCACCTCGCCCAGCGTGCTGCTGCTGGCCGCCAGCGCAATGCTGACAGTGGCCGGCTGGCCGGCTACCACCGTTACGCTGCGCTCGGCGGGCTGATAGCCCACGGCGCTGGCCACCAGCCGGTAGCTGCCGGGCGCCACTTTCGGCAGCACAAACGCGCCGTTTTCATCGGCCGAAGCCCCCAGGCTGCTGCCCTTCAGCCCCACGCTGGCAAACGGCACCACCTTGCCCTCGGCCCGCACCGTCCCGCGGATGCTGCCGGTCTGGGCTTGGGCAGCCAGCAGCACACCAAGGCAGAAGTAGAGAAAGAGGAAGAAGTGTTTCATTTTTAGTGAAGACTATTATTTATTTTTAGACTTATCTAAAACGGAAAACACAAAAAAGCGCGGAGCCGACGTGGCTGCCGCGCTTTTTGCTAGCCGAAGAACGTCTTGTACAGCAGGTAGATGTTCAGCACGATGATGATGCCCGACACCAGCCAAGCTACTATCTGCACCCAGGGCCGGTTCACGAACACGCCCATCTTGGCCTTGCTGCTCGTGAATAGCACCAGCGGCACCACCGCAAAGCTCAGCTGCAGACTCAGAATCACCTGGCTGAGCACCAGCAGCTCGCCGGTGCCTTTCTCGCCGTACAGGATGGTCACAATCAGCGCCGGCACCACGGCAATGCCGCGCGTGATGAGGCGCCGCAGCCAGGGCCGCAGCTTCAGGTCGAGGAAGCCTTCCATCACAATCTGGCCGGCCAACGTGCCCGTGAGCGTGGAGTTCTGGCCCGAGGCCAGCAGCGCCACCGCAAATACCACGCTGGCCGCGCCCGCGCCCAGCACCGGCGCCAGCAGCTTGTGCGCGTCGCCGATGTCGGCTACGTCCTGCAGGCCGTTGCGGTGAAAAGCTGCCGCCGAGGTAATGAGGATGGCCGCATTCACGAAAAACGCTAGAAACAGCGCCACCGTCGAGTCGATGGTGGCGAACTTGATGGCCATGCGCTTGCCGGGCTCCGTCTGCTCGATGGCCCGCGTCTGCACGATGCTGGAGTGCAGGTACAGGTTGTGTGGCATCACCGTAGCGCCCAGAATCCCGATGGCAATGTAGAGCATCTTGGGGTTGGTCACGACTTCCGGCTGCGGCACCAGACCGCCCAGAATCCCGAAATAGTCGGGGTTCGAGACGATGATTTCGTACAGGAAGCACCCAAAAATCACCACAGTAAGGCCCGCCACGATGCTTTCGATGATGCGGAAACCCTTGTTCTGAAAGTAAAGCACTACCAGCACATCCAGAATGGTGAGCACCACGCCCCAGGGCAGCGGCAGGCCAAACAGCAAATTCAGGGCAATGGCCGAGCCGATGACTTCGGCCAGGTCGCAGGCAGCAATGGCCACTTCGCACAGAAACCACAGTACCATGGCCACCGGCTTGGAGTAATGGTCGCGGCAGGCCTGCGCCAGGTCGCGCCCGGTCACGATGCCGAGCTTGGCGGCCAGGTGCTGCAGCAGCATGGCGAAGAGGTTGGAAATCAGGATTACCGACAGCAGCGTGTAGCCAAACTGCGAGCCGCCGGCAATATCGGTGGCCCAGTTGCCGGGGTCCATGTAGCCCACGGCCACCATCAGGCCCGGCCCCCAAAAGGCCATCAGCTTGCGCCAGAACGAGGCGCTGGCGGGTGGCACCTTGATGCTGCCGTGCACTTCGCTCAACGACAACGACGTGCGGGCCCGCCGCCAGCCGGCTTCCGCCACCGGAGGATTTTGCTGTACGGGAGGAGATTGTACTGTTGGAGGCATAAAAGGAAAAAGGGCAATGAAACGTAAAGATACGTTTTAGGCTTGCCTAAAAATATTTTTAAGGCACCATGAATACTGTTTCACGCGAAAAATGTTTCAGCTTCCTTCCCGAACCCCGGCACATGATTATCAGCGCCCTGCAAACGCCAAAGCCGGCAGCCGCCCTGGAAACCAGGGCCGCCGCCGGCTTATAGGCCTGGCACGTTACTTGACCATCAGCTTGCGCTGCACCGGCGTGCCATCCAGCGCCGTCCGGACGGTGTAGAGGCCGGGCGCCACGCGGCGCAAATCCAGCTGGGCTTCGGCGCGGCCCGTCATCGGTACGGTTTGGGTGAGGCGGCCCAGGGCATCGTGCAAGGTGAGCGGGGCGCTGGCCGGGGCCGGCAGGCGCACGGTGGCGGTTTGCGCGGCCGGGTTAGGCCACACGCTCAGGGCCGCCGACTGCGCATTGCGGGTGGAGTTGGGCATAAAGGCCCGGTTTTCCAGCACCAGCAGTCGGTCGTCGGTGGCGCCGGGCGTGGCACGGCCGTCGCGGTTGCTGGTGGTCAGGTACACCTTGCCCTGCGGTGACACGCAGATGGCGCGCAGCCGTCCGTAGGTACCGGTCCAGAGGTCGGATTGGCTGGCTACCTGGTCGCCGGCGGCGTTGAGCTGCAGGTTGGTGAGTTTACCAGCCTTCAGGCTCACCATCAGCAGGGAGTTGGCCCACTGCGGAATAGCCGGGCTGTTGTAGGCCGTGATGCCCGCCACGGCAATGGTGGGCGTGTAGGCAACCAGCGGCGGCCGCACGTTGTTGGCGGTGCAGAATGCCTGCTCGGCGGGCAGGTTGCAGAAGCCTTCCACGTTGGGCCAGCCGTAGTTGCGGCCCGGCTCAATCAGGTTCACTTCGTCGTCGTTGTTGGGGCCGTGCTCCGAGCTGTAGAGGCGGCCCGAGGCGGCGCGCACCAGCCCCTGCGGGTTGCGGTGGCCCAGCGTGTAGACCAGGCTGCCGGGCGTGGGGTTGTCGGTGGGTACGGTGCCGTCGAGGTTCAGGCGCAGAATCTTGCCGTTGAGCGACGCCGGATTCTGAGCTTCGGGCTGCTGCTGGGCGTCGCCGGTGGTCATCAGCAGGGTGCGGTCAGGCAAAATGAGAAGGCGCGAGCCGCTGTGCGTGGTCACGGCCGGAATGTTGCCCAGCAGCACCAGCGGGCTGCTCAGGGTGCCCGCCGAGGCCGAATACGTGTAGCGCACCAGCTTTTCCTTGAGCAGCCCGCCGTCGGTGTAGTTGTACACGATGTACACGAAGGGCGAAGTGGTGAAATCGGGGTGCAGGGCCATGCCCAGCAAGCCGCTTTCGCCGGTTTCGGTCACGTCGGCCACGGTCAGCAGCGGCAGCACCTGGCTGGTGTTGGGGTTTATGCGGCTGATGCGGCCGCCGCGCTCCGTCATCCAGAGGAAGTTGTCGGGCCCCCACAGCAACTCCCAGGGCGTATCCAGGTTATTAGCGACGGCCGACAGCGTGAGCGTGGTGGTGCCCACCGTGTAGGTGGCCAGCGCCGGGTTTTGCTGGGCCATGACCGGAGCCGCCAGGCCGGCAATCAGCAGGAAAGTAGCAGTGCGTTTCATGATAAAGAGTCTGAAGGTGAACGTGGTATATTTCCATACGCGCCCCGGCCGATTACGGATTAAACGGCCGCTGCCTGTTGGTTTGTAGCTTTGAAAACACCGCTCGCCGGCTGAGGTTGCCTCCGCCGGCTTTCCGTTTCCATTCCCCTGCCTCGCCATGTTGCTCACCGAGTCCCGCCCCGACGGCTTCACCATCAGCACCGACCCCGCCCGCCTCGACGTGGCCGCCATCCACCGCTACTTGGACCACGACTCCTATTGGGCCAAAGGCATTCCGCTGAATACCGTGGAGCGGGCCATTGCCAATTCGCTGCCGTTTGGGCTCTACACGCCCGAGGGCCAGCTGGCCGGCTTTGCCCGCATCGTCACGGATTACGCCACGTTTGCCTGGCTCTGCGACGTATTTGTGCTGCCGGCGCACCGCGGCCAGGGCTTATCAAAATGGCTGATGCAGGTGGTGTGGGCGCACCCGCAGCTGCAGGGCCTGCGGCGCCGCCTGCTGGCCACCCTCGACGCCCACGGGCTGTACGAGCAGTTCGGTTTCGCCCCGCTGGCCGTCCCCGACCGGTTTCTGGAGATTCGCCAGCACAATCCCTACGGCGTCGAAACGGCCAATTAGCGCCGGTCCGTCAGCGTTTCGGCGTTGCGCCCGGGCACTCGCGCTGAGACAAGCCGGCTCTGTATCTTGCCGCTCTCCTCACTCCCCACTCTGTTTCATGCCAATTCCCGCCCCCCGGTTCCTGCTGCCTGCCGCGCTGCTGTTCCTCGCCGCCTGCTCCGAGCAGAAGAAAGCCCCCGCCGAAACCGCCGAAACCGCAGCCCCCGCGCCCCCGCCGCGCCCTGACACCACCGTAGCCGCCACCCCGCCCGCCACCCCGCCCGCCACCCCCGCGCGCCCCGATACCGCCTACGTGCACGACGTAGCGGCCTACCTCGCCGGCCAGTCGGTCAGCAAATCCAGCGACTTGCAGCCACTCGCCGCCCATCCTACCTGGCAGGCCTTCGCCACCGATGCGGAAAAGAGCTGGACCAGCTACCACGCCACCCGCACCACCAAAATCGAGCAGTGGGCCGCCACCGAGCTGGATTCAGTGCGAACGGCCAGCCCCTCCGTGTTCTACCCCTTCAGCGGCCCCGACCTGCTCAACGTCGTGACGATGTTTCCGAACAGCAGCACCTATGTGCTGGTGGGGCTGGAGCCGGTGGGCTCCGTGCCGCGCCGCGCCACGCTCAGCAACCACCGGCTGTTTCCAGCCCTCAAGGCGTCGTTGTGGTCGGTGCTGAACTTCAGCTTCTTCCGCACCAACGACATGGCCGTCGACCTCAAATCGGTGGAGCTGGATGGGGCTTTGCCGCTCATCATGCTGTTTGCGGCCCGCACCGGCCACCAGATTCAGGAGGTGCGCTACGTGCAGCTCTCCACCGAAGGCCAGCTGACTGCCGCCGACAGCACCGTTATCCGCCGGCCCGGCCCCAAGGTCATTCCCGGCGTCGAGCTGACCATGCTCAGCCCGGCCGGCAAAGAGCAGAAGGTGCAGTATTTCTCTGCCGACATCAGCGACTGGAAAATGGGCACCAACAAGGAAGCCGTGGTGCAGTACGTGGCCGGCCTCGGGCCACTGGCCACCTACGTGAAATCGGCCACCTACCTCATGCACAAGCCCTATTTCAGCAAAATCCGCAACCTGATTCTCGCCCGCAGCAACTATCTACTCCAGGATGATTCCGGCATTGCCATGAAGTACATTCCGGCCGCTGACTGGCGCTTCACCTACTACGGCACCTACAAGCGCCCCATCAACCTTTTTGCCAAACACTACCAGCCCGAGCTGACCCGCGTCTACACCGATACCACCACCCGGCCGCGCCCCTTGCCTTTCGGCACCGGCTACAACTGGCGCCAGAACGATTCCAACCTGCTGCTGGCCCGCCGCAAAACAACGCTGTAGCGCGCAGGCCCCAGCAAACCATCAAATTGCTTTCCCACGCAAGCCACGGCCATTGCCGTGGCTTGTTTCGTTATTGAGTTGCGCCTGCAGCCAACCGGCCAACACTCCATTGCCAGCTTCGCTGTGGGGTAGGGGAGAAGAAGCCTGCTTATGAGGCCTACTTATACAGAGTATGTTTTCGCGCAGCTAATGTCTATCTCACTGATTGCGTAATTTTCGAAGATGAGCCACTCTTATATAATAGGTGTACTCCGGTGCTGTATGCTGCTGCACTGCCTCACATGGCCATGCTTTGCGCTGGCGCAATCCGCTACCGGCTCGCCAACCGCAGTTGCGCCCAACTCAGCCACCCGGCAATCCGCCAACAGCCCGCTACTCGACAGCCTGCTGCACACCGACCCCCAGCTAGCCCGCATCGCCGACAACCCCCGCGGATACGAGCTGCAGATCATCTACACCCAGATCAACCGCGACGAGCACAACCAGCCGCATTTCGTCCAGCACAACTTCCAGCTTGACGCCCGCCAGTATTTCAACCCGGCCAGCCTCGTGAAGCTGCCCACCGCCGCACTGGCCCTCGAAAAGCTCAACCAGCTGGCCCGGCCCGGCCTCACCCGGCGCAGCCCCATGGCCACCGGCACCGCCTTCCGCTGCCAGACCGCCGCGCCCTACACCCCCGCCGCCGACTCCGACCAGCTCAACACCGTCGGCAACTACATCAAGCGGATGCTGCTCGTCAGCGACAACAATGCCTACAATCGGCTCTACGAGTCCCTCGGCCAGCGCCCCCTCAACGAACGTCTGGCGCAATTAGGCTACACCGATACCCGTATCGTGCGCCGTTTCGCCCCCTGCGACCCGGAAGCCAACCGCCACACCAACCCCATCAGCTTTTTCACGGCCGCTGGGCAGCCCCTCTACCAGCAGCCCGCAGCTGTCAACTCTGAGCCGTTCAGTTATCCGCTGGGCCGCATCACTAAAGGCCGCGCCCACCAGGCCAGCAGCCGCATCATCGCCCAGCCC